>CALAQT010000001.1 GCA_937888775.1 uncultured Actinomycetes bacterium
AGATACCCGGGCTGCTGCCCGAGAACCGCGCCGCCAAACCCACCGGACGCAACGTGCTCGGCGCCTTCCAAGGACTCGGACTCACCTACACCCAAGCGGGCATCGAACTCGACCGACTCACCCACACCCAGCGACGCGTCCTCGAGCTACTCGACATCACACCACCATGGCCCGAACAAAAGCCGGGAGCACTAACCCTCTCGTAGTGCGGAAAATGGGGCTAGCGGTGCTCCTTCCCAGTGTCGACGCGCGGATCGCGACGGAAATCGTCGGGCGGATCGGCGAAGTGCTGGGGCACCGAGGCAGTCGCAACTCGCACGCCACCGCTCGTCTCGGCGAGAACGCTCGCGACCTGCTGGAGAGGGTTCGCCAACAGCTCCCCGACCTGGCGCCGTCGGCTCCGGTTGGCCTTGCGCCGCGCGGACCCGAAGGGATCGCTCGGCTGCTCGAGTTCGCGCGCGGGCAGCTCGGCATGCCGGTTGCGTTCCTGACGCGCCATCACGGCGACGACTACGTCTTCGTCCGTTTTGCCGGCAAGCACGAGCGATTCGGAGTCGCGGAGGGCGACGAGATGCCGCTGAGCTGCTCGTATTGCCAGCGGATGCTCGACGGGCGCATCGCCGCGATGGTGACGGACCTCGCGGCCGACCCCCAGACGCGAGACCTCGAGCTCACCACGCGACTGGGGCTGCGTGCCTACGCGGGAGTTCCAGTCCGTTTGCGCTCGGGTGAGGTCTACGGGACGCTGTGCGGCGTCGACACTCGCCCGCACCCAGAGCTCAGCGAGCGCCACGCCGAACTGCTCGGCTTCCTCGGCGACCTTACCGCCGAGCTGATCGATGACGAGACAGACCAGCGGACCGCCCGGCGCGTGCAGGCGGGCGCGACGGGGGTGCGCACGCTGTTGGTCGCGCTCGCGGCACGCGATTTCTACACCAGCGAGCACTCCAAGCAGGTCGTCGAGCTCGCGTCAGCCGTCGCCGGGCGCCTCGGCCTCGACCAAGACGCGACTCGCGACGTGGAGCAGGTCGCGCTGCTGCATGACATCGGCAAGGTCGGAATGCCGGACGCCATCCTGCAGAAGCAGGGCCCGCTCGACGAGCAAGAGTGGCAGCTGATGCGCCAGCATCCCGTCGTCGGCGAGCACATCATCGCCGGCATACCCGGGCTATCGCACCTTGCGCCGGCCATGCGCGCCGAGCACGAGCACTGGGACGGGGGGGGCTATCCGGACGGTCTGGTCGGCGAGCAGATCCCGCTCGCGAGCCGCATCACGCTCGCCTGCGACGCGCTGAACGCGATGACGAGCGACCGCCCTTACCGTCCCGCGATGACGCTTGAGCGCGCCCAGCAGGAACTCCGATCGTGCGCCGGAAAGCAGTTTGACCCCCAAGCCATCAAGGCACTCCTGGCCGAAATCGCCACGCCGGCCGTTGACAAAACGGCTTCGATCGCTTCGGGGAACCGTTTGACGCCGTCAAGGCGCGCGCTCAGGATGTCCTGAGCGCGGCGTTGATTGAGGTCGTGGAGGACCTGCGGCCAGACAACTTCGCGCCCTCGCCTTCTTCAGCGCGAGCTCAGTTTCCTGTATCCGGCCGGGTTAGCGTGGTTCGCGAGGAATTAGTAGGTTTGCCAAAGAAAGGCATGACGGTCGACGAAAACGACAGCGCGGTCGACGAGCGCGATAGCGCGGTGGAGGAACGCAACAGCGCGACCGCGGAACGCGGTAGCGCGGCACAAAGGCGCGACCGCGCGGCTGACGAGCGCGACACTGCGGCCGACGAGCGCGACCGCGCGGCCGACGAGCGCGACACCGCGACCGAAGATGAGGATGAGCGCGGCATCGCGACCGAGGACCGCGACACTGCGGCTCAGGAGCGCGACCGCTCGGCCGACGACCGCGACCGCTCGGCCGACGACCGCGACCGCGCTGCCGACGAGCGCGACACTGCGGCCGACGAGCGCGATACCGCCGCTGACGAGCGCGACACCGCAACCGACGATGAGGACCAGCGCGACAGCGCGGCCGATCGCCGTCACGCGGCGCAAAGGCGCGAAAGCGCGACCGAGGAACGCGAAATTGCGGCGCAAAGCCGTGACCGCGCGGCCAGCGAGCGCGAGCGGGATGGCGGTCTTTCGATCAGCCAGCACGAGCAAGCAGCCAGCGACCGCGAAGAGGCGGCCCGCGACAGAGGCGAGGGTTCGCGCGATCGTGAGCGGGCGGCGCACGATCGCAGGCAGGCGGCCCGCGACCGCGCGCAGGCGGGCGTTGACGGCTTGACCGGAGCGCTTCAACGAGACCGCGGCATGGTTGATCTCCAACGAGAGATTGATCGGGCGCGGCGCTCGAACGGCCGACTCGTTCTCGCCTTCGTCGACGTCGATGGTCTCAAAGCGATCAATGACGCACAGGGCCACGCTGCCGGCGACCGGCTGCTGCGCGACGTGGTGGCGGCGCTGAGAACCGGACTGCGGTCATACGACCTAGTCGTCCGATACGGCGGCGACGAGTTCCTCTGTGCGCTTTTGGACTCCGACATCGAAGGCGCCAGGCGGCGGTTTGACGAGGTGGCCAGAAACCTGACGACGACGAGCCCCAGGTCCTCGGTGAGTACGGGGCTAGCGGCGCTCGAGACCCAGGAGACGCTCGACGAGCTTACCGCCCGCGCCGACGCCGATCTCTATGCCGGACGCCGCCACGCGCGAGAGCAACGCGATTCTCAGGAGCGACCGCCCTCGAAGTGAACCGTGACCTCAGAAGAAGACCTTGCGGTTTGAGAGACGCAGCCACTCGCGGTGTTAGCTCTTGCTGCGGCTGGTATCCACGAGTTCCAACGCGCCGAAGCCGGCCAGTGGCCCGTCCATCAGGAAGACTTCGATCGTTAGGTCTGGATCGACGTGCGCTTGGCTTAGGAACGCGACCACCTTGCGTCCCGTGAGCTCCTCGATCATCTGGCTATATCGGATCTTCAACAAGCGCTGGAACTCTCGACGCATGTCGAGCACTCGTTCGGGTTCCCCGCTCTCCATCATCGTCTTCTCGATCGCGGTGAAGCCGTCGCTCAGGACGCATACGACGAGGTTGTCAAGGACGTAGGTCTTGGCTCTGAGCGGCCCGCGTCCGTAGTGCTCGCGCATGAACGAGACGATCCGGTTGGTGATCTCGGCGAGCAGCATGCCGCCCGAGAGAGCCTGGGGCTCGGGGTCGCCGGCCGAGGCCTCGATTCGTCCCGCGTCGTTCATTCGCTTCCCGCGGGCATCTTTCTGTTGTTCCGGCTCACTGTTGCCAGAAATCGCCATCGTGGCAATCCACCGTAGTCATCGCGTCGGGCGCGGACATCCGGGCGCATCCACGTCAGGCATCCGTAACAATCAGCGATAGGCAACGGCAGTCGGCCCTCGTCAGGTTGAGCGAGGCCCAATCCGCCGACCGGCGTTGCGTGCGGTGAAACAGGCGCGCCTGCTCCGGAAGCCCAAAAGGCTGTTTCGATGCTTGAAATCGGTCGCGCGGCCGGGGGTGTTGCAGGAGCAACGTTCACCGCTGTCTCGGGAGTTGTCATGGCGTTTGCATCGTGCGCGGTGCTGAGCGAGGCGTGTGTTCCGGCGTTTGTGAAGTAAGGCAATCGGGCGCAGGGAAAACCGCGGCCTATGCTGGGGCGCAAAATACGAAGTCAGACCCGTGCGGGCAACTATGGACGTGCTGCTGAGTCGCACGAGCCGTCGTGCGTCCGCGGCGAGGACGCGCGTCGGCCGCTCGAGCTCGACGTCCTGGCCTGCAGCGCCAGATCGTCCGTCGTCCACGGCTTCCAAGAATCGTCCTCGCTTCACACCGGGCGAGCCGTCAGACAACATGGTCACAAGGCATACAATGCGGCTGGCGGCGCGCCCGGGTCTGCCGGCCATAATCGGTAGCTCGAACGAACTACGTCTGGAGGATTGGGAGATGGCTGGCGATGGCTCCGCTGCGCTCGGCGCGCCGGAGATTGCAGGCACGATGGTGAATCCGCAGGGCCTCACCAAGAAGATGACGATCCGGACGGCTGGAGCTGAGTTGGGAGGCATCGTCGGGTCTGTCGCGGCGGGCAGCGCCACGGGCGGGCTGTATCAGGGCGCGCCAGACGTCCCGGTGTTCGGGCGGGTCGGCTACGTTGCGGTCAGCGAGACCGAGGTCGCGTTGATCAAGACCAAGGCAGGGCCATTCAAGATGCACGTCACCGACGAGGCACTCGCTCGTGTGCCGCGAAGCGAGCTGGGGGACATCGAGCTGGAGGAGGGCAAGATGATCTCTCACCTCAAGCTTGGCTTCACCAACGGCGTCCGGTGGGAGTTCGATGTCCCGAAGATGGGCAAAAAGAACGCCAAGGAATTCGTCTCCAAGCTGGGCGGGAGGATCACGTGACGGCCTTTTCCACGCCGCCACCTCACGGCCCTGAGCACGCAGCTCCTAGGTCACGTGATCGACAGCGTTGCCGGGGTATGAATGACTCAGGCAGCGGTTGCGCGGACGTACGCGAACGACCGCGGTTTGGAGCTCCATCTCAATTGGACGCTGCCGTGTGCGTCTCCGACACTGCCCGGCTTGCATTGCGCGGACGCGATCATCGGTCCAATTGCAGGGGGCCGCGAGGGGATTCTTTACCAGTGCACTGGCGGCAGGGCCATCGGCCCGCCCGTGGCCCAGTTCGCAATCCCCGGCTTGCGCGAGGTGATCGACGGCTTGTGGGTGCGCAGGTCGGGACGCAGCATCTGGACGAGGGTGAAAGTGCCAACGGGATACACAGAGCTGACGCTGCCCGACGACACGTTCACTGGGAGCTACCGGGTCGCGATCGACTCACCGCGCTGCGAAGAGTCCGCGCGGCGGTTGCTAGACCGGGACTTTACGGAGTGGCATCTCAAGCACGGACCCCAGGGCAACGCGCTCTCGCAAGCTGGGAGCTTCGAGATCTCAGGGGGAGCCCTGTTCATCCGTGGGGAGGAGAGAAGCTTCAACACCGCTGAGAAGCTGGACGCCTTCGCCGTAGCCGTAGCGGCGCTCGCCGCCCGAGTCGGCGCATTTGTCGACGAGGCGTGAGCCGTCATCCGTGCGTGATCGGTGAGCAGCGCCAAAGCAGTCAAACAACAAGCAACAAGCTCTGCCTGGTTGATCCGTAGAAGCGCAGACGCAAGGAGGTGTCCGCGCCCATGGGATACGCCCGCGCGCCCGGCCGCATGACCTCTAGCCGATTGACGGCCGGGCTAGGGACCCGTGGTCGCCCGGCCGGTTCGTCCGGCGATCTGGTCGCACCTGCTGGCAGTCGCACCGTCGCCAGCAGCCTACGAGCCTCGCTTTCCCTTTCCTCCACGTCCGTCACCTCGCCCCTTCAATCGAAGACGTAACCATCTCCCAGCCCTAACGCCGACGGTCAGTCAAGCCGCTCTCTGATCGCCTACGAGTGCTACCACTATGGCGGCTCCGGGTCATCGTGCCAGCCCCTTCTGGGGCCCGTTTCGTGTCCGTTGACGACGTTGTGCGTCGCCGTCGACACCGCCGGGAACGTCCTCAGCTCGACGAACCCTACCGGCGGCGCGGCAGCGTGGACTGGCGCGTCGCCGTACGCAGCCATTCCCGAGTCCGAAGCCTATGACGGGATTTCATGTCCGTCTAGGTCGTTATGCGCTGCGGTCGATAACTACGCCGGAGATGTCGTGACGTGGAATCCGACGGGCCCTCCGTCCTCGCGCACGATGGCTCCGATCGATCTGAGCGCCGAACTCACGGGGGTGTCGTGCGCGTCAGGGTCGTTGTGCTTCGTGTTCGATGGGGACGGGCGCCTGTTCACGTCGACTGACCCCACCGGGAGCGTGTCTGCCTGGTCCGTCGGCTACGACGACGCCGGCATGGCGTACGTCACTGGCGTCTCGTGCCCCGTCAAGTCGGAATGCGTAGCAGTCGACAGCGCCGGAAACCTGCTGCTCGGCAGTCCGCCTCCCACCGCAACGGAAATCGCGGCGCTGCTGCACAGCCTGCTAACCCCGTCGGGACACGGCGCCGAGATCGCAGCGCTGCTCGGGCATGCGGGCTACCGCTTCTCGTTCAAAGCGCCGAACGCGGGGCGCCTGCTGATCTCCTGGTATCTGGTACCCAAACGCACTCATCTCACCCGCAGCAAGCCGCAACACGTGCTCGTCGCGACCATCAGAACGAGCTTCGCCAAAGCCGAAACGCGACAAGTCGAGGTCAAGCTGACCCGCAACGGAAAGCAGCTCCTCAGAGGCGCCAAACACCTCCGGCTGACCGCGGAAGGCACCTTCACGTCAACAGGCGGGCCCGCGATCACTGCATTCAAGACGTTCACGCTCAACCGCTAGGAGCGCCCCCCGCCTGAGCGGGGATTCGCGGATCGGCCGTGGAGGACTCGAACCTCCAACCTTGGGATTAAGAGTCACTAGCGGTTACACGCAGTACGGAGACGCTGTGCGCCGCGCGATGTTCTGGCAGTACGACGCGAATACGCGCTATCGCGTCCTGCTCGCGCGCCGGCGATCTGTGTCGGCTCGCGAGGTGATGGTCGTCAGCAATCTCCGGGTGGGGTGATCTGCTGCGCACGGACTTGGAAGCCGGTCAGCGTGTGCGGACCGAACGACGTGATTAGCGCGACGTCGATCGCGTCCCGGCCACGCCCCACGACGACCCGTCCGATCCGCGGAGTGTTGTTCCGAGCATCGAACGTATGCCAACGACCGTCGAGATACGCCTCGAACCAGGCAGCGAAGTCCATCGGCTCGTAGGGCGGAGGAACACCGATGTCCGGGAGGTAGCCGAACACGTAACGGGCGGGGATGTTCAGGGCCCGGCAGAACGTGATCGCAAGATGGGCGAAATCACGACACACGCCCCGTCCAGCTCGATACGCATCGGCTGCGCTGGTCCACGGATTGGACGCGCCGGGTGTGAACTCAAGGTGACCGTGGACGAAGTCGACGACCGCCTGCACCCGCCCCCAGCCTGGCGCCAGGTCGCCGAACA
>CALAQT010000002.1 GCA_937888775.1 uncultured Actinomycetes bacterium
GCCAGCACGCTCCGTCGGACAACTCCAGCCCGGCAAACGGCTGTCCCTACTCGGCTTGATCCGTAGCAAGCTGGTGTGGGTACGCTCGTGAAGCTGCCGCGGCGACGGCGCCCTGGCTACGAAGAACCGGCGCGCTAGCCACGCAAAAGGCAGTCCTGAAACGCGATTGCGCCCAAGAGCGACTTTCTCACTCAGTCTGTCGCTGTGGCGAGGTGCGATTCGATTCAGAGTGTCGCTCTGATCGACACCCCCGGCAGTCTTGACGAGGTGCCTGCTCTTGAGGAGGACCACCATGGTCGCGACAGGCCGCCGAGGCTGCCGCTTCGCGGCGGAGGAGCAGTGGGTTCGCCAGCTCCGACCGCGCATTACGGGCTCGGGAGCGCAAGGTCGCTGCGTCTGACGCGCATCCGATGAGCGATCGGCAAGCGGACGCCGTGAGAATTGTCGGCGACCTCGGCGCACCGCTCGATCGTCATCACAGCCTCGTACGTGGCCAGATCGCGCTGAATCTCTCGCAGCGCCTCTGAGATCCGCACACGTTCCTCGCGCCACCAGGCCTCTTTGAGGAGATGGACGCGCGGCGCGTGGATGATCAGCTGGAGCAGTCCGTCCTGATGCACCCAGCGCCGCTCTGGCGGACCTTTGGGATGCCAGATGCACAGCCGACCGCCGCCGTAGTGGTGCGGAGAATCGGTCGGTCCGTCGGCGATGACATCCTGCACGATCGGCGTAAAGGTGTTGTAGGGTCGCGCTCGCCGCGATCGTGAGCATCAGACATCGTCGGACGAGCCGTTTCGTGCCGCAAACGCCAGCCGAGCGCTACGGGACAGAGAAGAACAACTCAGAAGAACGACTTGTTGTAGTGCCAGACCCGCCCGCCGTCCTTGGAATAGTACGCCCCAGGCGCCCCCGTGAAGGCGAACAGCTCGCGATTGCTGTCCACGACTGCGCCTACGACGCCTCCCAGGAACGCGCGATACCAGTGCTTGCCGCCATCGGCGCTCACGTCGACCGAGTTGGCGCCCGCCGGCCCCCCGTACGCGAAGTACGTCGCCGGGCTGGCCGCGCCGACCTGCGTAACGACGTCCGGCCCGTTAGCCGCCGGGACGTGGAGTTCGGGCCCGTCGATTCGCCATGTCTTGCCGCCGTTGACAGTGTCGACGGGGTAGCTCACGCCGTTAAGCGACTGACCGGTGTTTAGCGCTACGCCGTCCTTGCCGTTGACGAACACCCGGACGCCGAGCTTCGAGGAGCTCACGATCTTGCCCGGCTGCAGGAACGTCGGGGCGGGAGAGGGCGGAATCTGTGTCGCCGTCACCGTCGCCGGCGGCGAGGACGCCGCCACGGCCGCTGGGGAGCGGTGGGAGGCTGATGAGACGCCCACGACGATCGCGCTCGACGCCAGCGCGACCAGGGCCGCTGCCGCGGGCTTGAGGAGCTTGTGGCTGCTGCGCGGCGGCGAGATGAGCGTCCGGAAAACCATGGTTCGCTTCCTTCCGGCTGTGTGTGCGGTGTGAGTGATGAACTGACCGGCCTGACCAGACGATGGCGCGCCAACGGCCTCGCCTCATCCGTAGTCGCGCCGCAAGCAACGAAGCGAAACCTACGGACAACAGGACACTCGGATTGATCCCGGCACAGCCCACAGCAGCGGTCTGAACGACAACGTCCTAGCTGAAGACGACTCCGGTGCCGGTCAGGGCACTCGGCGGTAGCGCCCAAGGGCGTCTCACCGAGCGATCGACAACGGCACGCTCCGCGCGTCAGATCACCGGTGCAGGCTGGCGGCCGGGGCCGTCTCAATACAAGAAGGACCACCGCACGCACTCCTGCCGGGTATCCGCCGAAGCGTTTCGCGAGACCGGGCGCCCCGGTTCGACGCCGCCGTCAGGTCCAGGTCGGCTCACTACCACACCCCCTCGGCGAATCCTGGCCGCGCGAATGCGGGATCCGGGTAGCTGTAAAAGCCCTTCCCGCTCTTTACGCCCAGTTCCCCGCGCTCGACATAGCCCTTTAGGAAGTTCGCGTTGCGGCGCAACTGCCGGTCAAGGGAGAGTTGTCGTGCCCAGTAATCCGAGATCTTCCAGGCTGTATCAAGGCCGACCGCATCCAGAGCACCAAACGGTCCGTACGGCGACTTGGTCACGTGCATCCAGGCTCGGTCGATGTCCTCGATCGACGCCACATCCTGCTCGGCCATAGTGATTGCCTCACGGTTCAGCGCCGTATACATGGCGTTAAAGACATAGCCGTTGTGCTCTCGGCGCAGCACGATCGGGACTTGACCAATGCGCCGCGCGAACTCCCGCACGAGCTCTGTCACCTCCGGCGCCGTCCCCTTATGCGCCATCACATCGGCAAGATTGTTGACCCACACCGGCAGGTGAAAGTGCAGCGCAATCACGCGATCCGGCCGCCCCGTCGCCTTGGCGAACTGCGAGGGCAACAAGGTCGAAGTATTAGTCGCGAAAATCGTCCTCGGCGGGCAGAGCGCGTCGAACTCGGCCAGCACCCGGCCCTTCAGCTTCGGATCCTCGAGAACCGCCTCGCTGATCAGATCAGCGTCCGCCGCGGCCACGGACCGTTCGGTCGTCATCGAAATCCTCGCCCACGCCGAATCACGCACCTCAGCCGTAATGACCCCGCCCGCGACCAGCCCCTCCGCGTAGGCCTCGATGCGCCCCCGCGCAGACTCAAGCGCCGCCGGCGCAATGTCATAGAGCACAACATCAAAGCCGTGCCCCGCGCACTGAAACCCGATCTGCTGACCCATCGTCCCAGACCCGACGATCACCACACGACGCACTTCATCTATCTGCACTGCAGGTCCCCCCCGTCACACTCCACACGATGCACCACCGCGCTCGCTCATCGCTCCATTACGAGACGCCCATGCAGTCAGCGCCCATTCGAATCATCGCACCGGACGCTTCGATCCACCAGCGGGCCAGTCGATCACCTGGGTCACGCGGCATGACCCTGATTCGCTGGCCAGCCTCTCAACGGCTCGCCTATCCGCAAACGGAGAGGGCGTCCGGATAACTGTGTAGGCGGGTGATGGGTAGGTTAACGGTTACTC
>CALAQT010000003.1 GCA_937888775.1 uncultured Actinomycetes bacterium
TGGATCTCGCTGCCGACCCCGTGGCCGAGCCCGTGACCGAAGTGCTCGCCGTGCCCGGCGGCCTCGATCATCGCCCGCGCCACCGCATCGACGTCGCGCCCGCCGGCGCCGGCCTTGACCGCCTGCACCCCGGCCAGCTCGGCCTCGAGCACCAGCTCATAGACCTCGCGGGCCTCCGGGCCCGGCTCGCCGGTGGCGATCGTGCGCGTGCAGTCAGAGCAGTAGCCGTCGACCTCAGCGCCCCAGTCGATCACGACCAGCTCGCCACGGCCGATCTCGACGTCACGGGGCTGGGCGTGTGGCAGCGCGCCGTGCGGGCCGGCGGCGACGATCGAGTCAAACGCGGCGCGCTGGGCACCGTGCTCGCGCATCGCGGCCTCCAGCGCCAGCGCCACCTCACGTTCGGTGCGCCCGGCGATCCCCTGGGTCAGCAGCTGTTCAAAGGCGGCGTCGGCGGTCGCACTGGCCGCGCGGATGCGCTCGATCTCGTCAGGCTCCTTGACCGCGCGCAGCTGCTCAACTAGCCCACCGGCGGCACTCAGCGATACGCGCTCCGGGAGCAGCTCGCACAGGCGGGCGTGCTGGCGAACGGTCATGTGGGTGTCCTCGAAGCCCAGTCTGAGTTTGCCGGGCGGCAGCACGCCGTTGAGTGCGTCAAGCAGCTCGAGCTGGTCATGGCGCTGCTCAAAAGAGCCGTCGACCTCGGTCCGGGCCTGCTGGATGTAGCGGAAATCGGTGACGAAGGCACGCGTCTTCTCGCCGATCAGGGCAAGCCCGTTGCTGCCCGTATAGCCGGTCAGATAGCGGACGTTGACCAGCGCCGTGACGAGCAGCACGTCGATCTCAGCCTCGGCGAAGCGCTCGATCAGTCGTTCGGCGCGGTGGCTCATGCGGAGAACTCCTTCTGTAGGCATTGCAGCGCTTCACGGTAGCCGTCCGGGCCCTTGCCGGCGATCCGCGCGAAGCACAGCTCGGCGATCACCGACTCCCGGCGCCACCCCTCGCGCGAGTCGACGTCGGATAGGTGGACCTCCACCGCCGGCAGGCCGGTCAGCTCAAGCGCGTCGCGGATCGCGTAGGAGTAGTGCGTCCAGGCTCCGGGGTTGATCAGGATCCCATCGGCCATCCCGGCGAGCAGGTGCAGGTGCTCGACGAACTGGCCCTCGTGGTTTGAGTGAAAGAAGCGCGTCTCCAAGCCCAGCTCGGCGGCGGCGTCGGAGATCTGACGCTCCAGCTCGTCGAGCGTCAGGCTGCCGTAATGGTCTGGGTCGCGGCGGCCGAGTTGGTCGAGGTTGACCCCGTGCATGACTTCGACGCGCGTGCGCATCGGCCTAGGGTGCCAGTTCTCTGACCGCGGCGATCAGCTCGCGTGAGGACACTACGCAGCCTGACCGCGGCTCGCCCGGCGCCGCCAGCAACACAAACGGCGTCGGCCGGTCGCCCAGGCGCTTCTTGTCCCGCGCGGTGGCCATCACCACGGCGTCGGGATCGACCCCGTCCAGCGTGGTCGGCAGCCCGCGGGCCGCCAGCAGCCCGGCGACCTCGGCGCGCAGCTCGTCGCGCTCGGACAACCTCAAGGCCGCCAGCAGCCCGAGCGCGACGGCCTCGCCGTGGCGGTAGGTGGCGTACCCGGTCACGGTCTCAATCGCGTGCGCGACGGTGTGACCGAGGTTCAGCGTCTGGCGGACGCCGGAGTCACGCTCGTCCTGGGCGACGATCCGCAGCTTGGTGTGGGTACATGCGGTGATCACCTCGGGGTCGGCGGGGTCGGCGCCGGAGCGCACGCGCTCCCACAGCTCGCCGCCGGCGATCAGGGCGGTCTTGACGACCTCGGCGTATCCCGCCGCCAGCTCGGCCGCCGGCAGCGATCGCAGCGCGTCCACGTCGGCGATCACCGCCGACGGCTGATGGAAGGCGCCGACGTAGTTCTTGGCCTCCGAGAGGTCGACGCCGGTCTTGCCGCCGTAGGCCGAGTCGACCTGGGCCACCAGCGTAGTCGGCACCTGGACGTAGCGCACTCCGCGCTGGTAGGTGGCCGCGCAGAAGCCGGCCAGGTCGCCGACGACACCGCCACCGAGCGCGACCACGACGTCCGCACGCGTCATGCCGGTCCGCGCCAGCTCGGTCCAGACGATCTCGGCGTGGGCGATCGTCTTTGACTGCTCGCCCGGCATGATCACGATCCGCCCGTCCAGCGGCGCCAGCGCGTCGCCATAGTGGCGCCCGGCGTTGCCGTCGGTGACCAGGAAGCGCCGCCCCGGCACCGAGGCCGGCCAGAAGCCTCCAGACAGCAGGCCCGGACCGATGAAGGCGGGATAGTCGGCCGAGTCACTCGCGGCCCACAGCATCCGGGCCCCGGCGGGCAGCCCCTCCAGCGCCCCCAGGATCCGCGCCATCTGATGCGCGCGTTCGGTTCCCACCACGACGTCGGCCAGCGATGCGTAGAGCGGCTCACGCGCCGTGTACAGGCGCTCGAACTCCGAGCGCTCCCCGGCCAGCGGTCGCCCGCTGCCCTCACAGCGGGCCCAGGCCGCCTCGACGTCCACGTCGATCCACACCACCAGATGACGCCCGAGCGCCGCACGCACCCGTGCTGAGGCCACCGCGCCGCCGCCGAGCGCCAGCACGTGGGTGTCAGGCGCGTCTAGCAACTCCAGCGTGACCCGCTCCTCGGCGGCCCTGAAGGCGCCCTCGCCGTCCTGGGCGAACACCTGCTCGATCGACTTGCCGAGGCGCTGCTCCAGCACCTGGTCGACGTCGAGCGCGTTGGCGTGCAGCAACTCGGCCGCGCCGCGGGCGGCGGTCGACTTGCCCGCGCCCATGAACCCGATCAGCACCACGACGCGCTGAGCCTCGCCGCGCGTGCCGGCCGCGAGTGTCACCCCCTGCGCCATCCGATCCGCCGCCGGTAGGCGCCCACCGCGGCGCGCACGTCATCGATGTGGTCGCCGCCGAACTTGCGCCGATAGGCGTCGGCGAGCACGAACGCGACCATCGCCTCCCCCACCACCGCCGCCGCCGGGACCGTGCACGAGTCAGTCCGTTCGCGCAGCGCCTGGGCGGGCTCATGGGTGGCGATGTCGACCGAGCGCAGCGGCTTGGTCAGCGTCGGCAGCGGCTTCATCGCGCCGCGGACGACCAGCGGCTCGCCGGTCGTCATCCCGCCCTCCAGGCCTCCGGCGCGGTTGGTATCTCGCCAGTAGCCGCGCTGCTCGTCGTAGAAGATCTCGTCGTGGGCTTGAGAACCGGGCAGCCCGGCGACCTCGATCCCGTCGCCGATCGAGACCGCCTTGATCGCCTGGATCGACAGGATCGCCTGGCCGAGCTGACCGTCCAGGCGCTCCTGCCAGGAGACGTGGGAGCCCAGACCGGGCACCAGCCCGAAGGCCAGCACCTCGAACACGCCCCCGAGCGATTCGTTGGCCTTGCGCAGCCGGTCGATTTCGGCGACCATCGCCCGGCTCGCCTCCGGGTCCAGGCAGCGCACCGGCGACTCGTCGACATGGTCGAAATCGCTCGGGCCAAGATCGCCCTGGTGGGGCGCGCTGACGCCGGTGATCTGGATCACGTGCGAGTGGACGCTCACCCCCAGCGCCCCAAGGAACGCCTTGGCGACGGCGCCGCCGGCGACCCGGGCGGCCGTCTCGCGGGCGCTGGCCCGCTCCAGCACGTCACGCACGTCGGTGAGGCCGTACTTCTGGGTCCCGACGAGATCGGCGTGGCCGGGGCGGGGCAGGTGGACCTCGGCGACTTCGGCCTCCACGGGCCACGGATTCATCCGCTCCTCCCAGTTGGCGTAGTCGCGGTTGACGACCTGCATGGCGATCGGGCCACCGAGCGTGCGCCCGTGCCGGACCCCGCCCGACAGCTCCACACGGTCGCGCTCGATCTTCATCCGCCCGCCGCGCCCATGCCCCAGCTGGCGGCGGGCCAGGTCGCGATCGAGCGCTTCGTGGTCGAGCACGAGTCCGGCCGGAAGCCCCTCGATGATGCAGGTCAGGCCGGGGCCGTGCGACTCGCCGGCGGTGGTCAGGTGCAGCGCCATCGGCTCTAGGTTACGGGCGGGCGGTCTGGCCCGAAGGCCGGGCCCTTATTCCGGCGGCGCGACCGTGCCACCCTCGGCTGGGGACTCCTGTGGGTTTAGACCGGCGATCCGCTCCCCGGTGCCCTGGCACCAGGGACAGACGACTTCATGCGGCTCGCCTCCGAGCCCGGAGATCAAACGGCCCGTGGCGCGGCACGGGCGGCATGCGCTGGCCTCCGATCCGTTCTTGCTCTGCTCGCCGCTCATCCTCGCACCTCCTGGCAGGTTTCCTGGTGCACCGGTCTCGAAATCCGTTTGCGCTCTGGCGGCGTCGAGCTTGCAGCCCGCTCGGCATCCTGCCTCGCCTGATCGGGCTGCGCTCGAGTCGTCCGGCTGACGCGCCTGACCATCAAAGGACTTCCGGAACGATGCACTGGCGGCGCACGATAGCGGGGCGCCGATCGGCGCTTGGTGCTCCCCGCCGCACTTACGCTCCGCGCGCCGCGGCCCGCATCTGCGCGACCGGTGCCGGGCGTCCGGTGAACAGCGTGAAGCTGAGCGCTCCCTGGCCCACCAGCAGCTCCAATCCGTCGACCGTCGCCACCGAGCGCGCCCGCGCCGCCCGGATCAGCTCGGTCTCGCCCGGGGCGTAGACGAGGTCGACCACGCAGCCGTAGCCGGTCAGGTCCACCGCGCCGACCGGCAGGGCGTCGAATGCCGGCGGGGAGCCCGCCAGGCCGACCGAGGTGCAGTTGACCAGCACGTCGGCCGGGCCGGCCGACGTGACCGGCGTGGCTCCCAGCTGCGCACACAGCGCCAGGGCGCGGTCGGCGCCCCGGTTCCAGACGCACACCCGCGCCGCGCCCGCGTCAAGCAGCGCCCAGACCACCGCGCGGGCGCTGCCGCCGGCGCCGAGCACCAGTGCGCTGCGCCCGGCGACTGGGAACGGCAGCGCCGCGATCAGGGCCGGGGCGTCGGTGTTCTCGGCGCTGATCGTGCCGTCGGGCGCGAACGTGAGGGTGTTGGCGGCGCCGATCGCCAGCGCGCGGGGGCTGCGCTCGTGCGCGAGCGCCAGTGCCGCCGGCTTGTGGGGGATCGTCACGTTGGCGCCGCGGAAGCCCGCCGGCCCCAGCGCCGCGGCCGTCTCTGACAGCAGGGTCGGCGCCACCGGCAGCAGCTGATAGCGCCAACCGGTCAGCCCGACGGCTTCAAGCGCAGCGTTTTGGATTGCCGGCGAGCGGCTGTGGGCCACCGGCCAGCCGAGCACGCCAAGCCGCGTGCGTGGCCCGGCGGCCGCCTTGTCACTCAGCAACGCTTTGCGGCGTAGCGGCGACCGAGCGCCAGGAATTGGTTGTAGTTGCTGGCGAACACCGATCCGGTGCTGCACGGCTTGGCGAAGAAGTACAGGTAGTTGGTGCGGGCGGGATGCGCAGCGGCCTGGATCGAGGCCATGCCGGGGCTATCGATCGGCGTCGGCGGCAGACCCTTGTGCACTCGCGTGTTGTATGGCGAGCCCGAATTGAGCTCAGACACCGTCAGCGCTCCGTGCAGGTTGCCGGTCGCATAACGCGTGGTCGAGTCCAACTGCAACGGCATTCCGTCGGCCAGCCGGTTGTAGATCACCGAGGAGACCAGCGGCCGGTCGTGACTGGTCGGCGTCTCTGACTCGATCAGCGACGCGATGATCAGCACGTCGTATGGGGTCAGGTGCCGGCGCCGCGCGTAGCGCAGGTCGACGGTGGCAAAGCGCTGACTGAAGGTCTTCAGCTGGTCAGCCACCAGCGCCGAGATCTGGACCGGGTCGATCAGCTGATAGGTGGACGGAAACAGGAACCCCTCCAGCGAGCCGGGGCGCCGCCGCGCGCCGTAGCGGCGCGGGTCAAGCAGCTTGGAGCTGCGCGTCGCGGCCAGATAGCTGCCGCGCACGTGCTGGGAGCGCAGCAGCTTGTCCACCGCGGCGCGGGTCTGCCCCTCGCTGATCGTCAATTCGGTGACCTTCGCCGCCGGCGGTGGCGTGGTCAGCACCGACAGCACCCTGCTGTAGGCCATCCCCAGCTGCAGGTGGTAAGTGCCGGCGCGCAGGTCGCTGCGCTGTCCGTCCAGCGTGGCGCGCAGCTCGAAGAAGAAGCTGGAGGAGATCACGCCGTCCCGGGCCAGCAGCTTGCCGATCTGGCTGGAGGTCGAGTGGGCGGGGATCGTGACGGTGATCTTCCCGTGCGGCGAGCCGTGGAACGGCTGAAACAGCTCCACGAGGAACCAGATCAGGGCCGCGCCGAGCACGAGCGCGATCAGCGACGCGATCCGCCCGATCCGGGAGTGCTTGTGCCGCGAGCCGCCTCGCTGGGCGATCCGCAGCCGGTCCTTCCCAGTGGTGGTGCGCGGCTGAGGCGGATGCTCCAGCCGGCTCACGCGCCGGGTCCCGGCCGCGACCTCCCGCGACTTCTCGTCGATAGGGGGCGCCAGCCCGTCGTCCTGAGGGTCCAGGGGCGCCTTGTGCGCGTCGAACAGGTCCTCGTCGTGTTCCACTGGCGCCGTGTGCGCGTCGAACAGGTCCTCGTCGTGTTCCACTGGCGCCGTGTGCGCGTCGAA
>CALAQT010000004.1 GCA_937888775.1 uncultured Actinomycetes bacterium
CTTGAGCGGAGTACCGCGTCGCCGGCAGAGCAGGTCTTTGCCTGCACGGCGATCGGGGGCCGGTATTCGCCAGAAGCGCGACGGTCGCCGCCGGCCGCAAGAGACATCCCATCCCCCGAGCGGAGGCAAGCGCCGCGGCTCTCAATTAGCTGCGTTGCGCCGTCCTGCAAGCGGTCCAGCGCTTGCAGTCAGCCTTCAGCAAGCACGGGATCACGATCGCAGAGAGCAACGGCGATCCAGCTGAGACTCCCGTTGTGCACCGATCGTGCGGGGTCTCGATCGAAAACGGCCCGGCTTCTGCTCTGCGCGGACGGGAGGGAGCTGCAAATCGGGGGCAGACGTCGTGCCGGGCGCGACGTGGGATTGGCGAGATGGAGACGCGACCGATCCGCGAGAGGAGCCCCTGCATTCGAGCTCGCGCGGTTACGCGAAGCGCCTTTTCGTGGCCCCTGTTGTCCGACAGCAGTCGCTGTCGCGATCCGCGACAGGGCCGAGATCGTGACCGCTCCGCACCAGATGCGACAGCGACGTCCTCGAGTTGGACGTGATCGCAATGACGGCGAAGGGGCTGTACCTGCGGAGAGGGTGCGAGCCGCTCGTTCTCGTCCAGAGCGGGCACGCGATCGGTGTCCGCGCACACTTCCGCTTTGGTTCGCCGGCGAACCGCTGATTGTCAAGATCGAATAAGCGGCCGCAAGGGTCGTTAACGTGAGTACCGCGATGATGACCGCAGAGCCAATGATTACTCGTGGCGTCCACTACACGGCTCTGGTTGACACGATCGATCATCAGGGAGCCGCCAAACTGCACGCCAGGGAGCGGGAGCAACTGCTGGAGGCCGCGGATGTCTTGCTGTTCGGCGAGCCTGACAGCAAGTGGGCGGTCCGGTCAGCCGAGGTTCTGATCGAGGCCTTGGAGACCAGTGAGCGGTGGTCAGTAGAGAGCTGTGATCTATTGCGCGAGCATCTATCCGGCTGTGCTGCTCCGACCGGGGCATCGTAAGAACCGAGCGCTCGGGCCGGCGAGCCTCGAAGGCGGGCAGGGCCTGGTCGGGGGGCGCCGTCGCTGGGGCGGTCGCCGCCGAGCCGGTCGCGCATTGGCTATTCAGCCGGGGACGCCAGCACCTGCTGATCAGCGCGAAGAGACAACGTCGGTGTCGCAATGTTCCGCTACCCAACGGCGAAAGAGCTTCGGGTCTATGTGGATCCAGTCGACCTATGGGCTTGACATCGCCGGTTCCTCCTGACGGCCTGGGCTCACGGTCCGGCTATCTACACGGCAGACGATGACCATGCAGCTGGCCGACGACGACGCGTCGGTTGCGTGGGAGTTGCTCCGCGTCGTCTCGGCTCTGCGCTCCAAGCTTGTCGAGAGCGACGTTTGTCGCGAGCAGCTCATGGATGGCGTCGGGCACATCGTGGGGTTACCTGAGCGCGGCGACCGAGAGCCACGGACGACCAACGTCGCCGACCACGGTCACGACCTCGACCGCCTCGCGATCGGCGTGCTTCTGGTCCCGTTTGCTGAGGAGCGTCCAGCGGGAGCCGGCAGGTTGCGCAATGATCCAGTAGGAGCAGCGTAATCGCTGGCAGGTGGGCGGCTATGGTCGTGCGATCAGGTTGGGCAGCTTGCCGACGCTTGTAGTGCCAGCGGTCGTAGCCTTTGCTTTTGAGTAATCTCAGCAGTTCGCAGCACGCAACGATGCGGGAGGAAACACAATGGCTACCGGAACCGTCAAGTGGTTCAGCGACGAGAAGGGCTTCGGTTTTATCACTCCCGACGATCAGTCCAAAGATCTGTTCGTCCACCACTCAGCGATCGTGGGCGGGGGCTATCGTTCGCTCGCCGAGGGCGCGAAGGTTTCCTACGAGGCTGAGGCCGGCGACAAGGGTCCGAAGGCCGCCAACGTCCAGCTGGTCTAGCGATCCCGCTCGTCTGCTAACCGTGACGGGTTGGGCAGACCCGAGCGCTGATCGATAAGAGGTCACCTGCTTTAGCAATGTCCCGCCGACAGTTCGGCGAGGAGGTTGTCCCGGCCGCCGTGGAACTTCGGTGACGACGGTCCCGGTGTGATCGTTACATAGTGACTGCGATGGCCGTCTCCTGGGTCGGGGCGGTGTTGGGCTGGGGAAGGTGGAGTCGTCGTTCGATCGCGACGGCGACTCGGGGCAGGTCGAGGTAGCCGATCACCTTGGCCGGCCGGTGGCCGCGCCGCGCGGCGTGTCGGCGCGGTGGGGTGATCGTGGACGCGCACCGACGCGGGGACGATCCCGGGGACCGGCGAGTCATTGGACTCGATCGCGAACGTGGTGTGGGTATCGAAGCTTGCCGAGCGCGGATCATCACGCGCGGGGTCCGAGCGCTTCATCGAGGACAGGGCTTCCATCATCTGGCCCGAGCCTTCGCTTGACCTCGTCGTTTGGCGCCTGGCCGTCTGGTCGGCGTTTAATGCATGTCGTGTCTTCTGGGCATCATCGCTTGCCTGTCGCTGTGTAGCAACGCGAGCGTCCCATTCGGCCTTGGCTTGATCAGCTCGTCGTGAAGCTTCCTCACCCCTGTCCCTTGCTTGTCGGACGTGGTCGCAGATCCGAGCGTACGCTGGATCGCTTCGTTCCCAGCGTGCTTGTTCTTCGGCAAAGGTTTCGTGCTCCCATGCGTCGGTGTGGCGTACAGCATCATCGGCATGGCCGAACTTGTGCCAACCCTTTGCGGAGCGCCTGTTGCCGCTCTTCGGCGCCTTTTGCAGGATCGTCATGAATCACCTCCTACCAAGACCCCCGCAATCGGGGCGGGTCCTGCTTGTAAACGGCGTTTCTGTCGCTTTGGACGAAACGGCCCGTGAGGTCAGCGAGAGGCAGATGCCTAGCGGAGCCTGCGCGAGGATTCGAGCAGTAGCGGCCGATAACGGCCCTACACCGACCATACTCTCTTTTCAGGCGCGTAACGCACCAATTCGCTGATCGGGCATCGGCCCGGTCGAGCCTCCCTCGTTTTGTGGCAGTCGCCAAGAATTTTGGATTGGCGTCCACAAACGCGGCAATCGGAGTAGTGTCGATGGTGGTGCTGGCCCTGCGGCCAGAATTCTCAGCCCAAGCCCGAATGCCACCAACGGCGCGACCCGCGCCACGAGGCGCGAGGCGCGAGGCGGCGGTTACTGATTTTGACTGCGGGGCCGGTGTTCTCTACCGGCGTTACCCACCGGCCCGGTGGCCGCGTCCCTACCTGCTGAACGCTCGGGGGTCCTCGCCCCTCTTCCTCTGCGCGGCTCTCAATCGAGGGACGGGAAGGCTTCAAGGGCGATGACGCGGACAGAACACGATCAGGCAGCGCTTAGGCGAGGCGAATTGGTTCGTTATCGCGGAGCGCGGCGCCTCTCGTTGGCAATCGATGCCCGGCGACGCTTGAACCCCCCGCCAGCGGACCAAACCAGAGCCCCACAGTCCGAGCGAGCACGCTACGCGTACCTAAACGCAGCCGCGCGACTCGCACGGCCTACCGATCCCGCATTCCGACGAACAAGGAGCGGATATGCCCCCAGTTGAAATCCAGACCAATGCGTCGGAACGTGACGCTCGGCTCGCGCTGACCGAGCAGGTGCGCTCCGAGACGCTCGCCAACGAGCACGACGCTGATCAGTTCGGCGAGCGCACGGCATGGGCGGCGGTAGACGCCGAGCAGCAGAGAAAGGATTTCCACGCCCGCGATGACGGCTCAACTGCGGCCGCTCCGGCTCGCTCGGTGCGCCGCGCGACCGCGCGGCGCGCGAGCAATCGACGTGCAACGGCGCGCAGCCGTCAGGGCGACACCGAGGCGAGCATCATCGACTTCCTCGCGCAGCACCCCGGGAGCACCACTGGTGATCTCGCTAAGAGCCTGAACCTCAATCCCGAAAGCGTCTCAAACCGCCTGACCCAGCTCGCGAAGAACGGCGAGATCAAAAAGGCATCACACGGCTACAGCACGGAGCAAGCGGCGCGACCCCGGCACGAGCGCCCACTCGGTCGCTCACACTGAGCCCAGCCAGGATTCCCTCCGACGGTCGAACCGCGCAAAGCCGACTGCTCATCAGTCCAGTGGCAGCAGCGCAGCTTAGAAACGCCCGAGGCGCCCACAATCCCCGGGGGGCGACCATCCGTCGATGACGCCCGCTGACGCCCAGCAACAGCGGCTGCTGGAGCGACTACGCCAGGCCGGCGACGATCCGGTCGCGTTTACCGAGCTGCACTCCGGCGGGATCGCGTTCCCGGCCGCCGTCGTCGCCGAACTCGAGCTGAACGGATACGTGATCGAGCGCGTCTATGACCACGGCAGGCTGATCGGGGTGCGCCTGCTCCAGCCAGAACCACCCGACACACGCCACACACCGGCCGCGCACCGCCGCCGCCACCGGCCCAGGCCCCACCGATAGCCAACCCCCATACACGCCGCGATCAGCGCAGGTGGCCAGGATATGAGCCCGGCGCTCGCAGAGCCGTACACCTGCCAGGAGCGGCCTGCACGGTCAGCGCGATAAAGCCATGCGGCTATGGTCCTGGCGCTGTCGTCCGGGGCTCACCGCCGCACGGCACTTCATGATGAAGCCGCGTGCCCGCAGGCCCTCGGACCGCACCACGATGGGTAACGTTACCCGCGCGCGGGCGGTTCTCCTACCGGCCGGCGGCGGCTTCGCTAGGCACGGGCAGGCCGTTGGTCGGCCGTCGCCATACGAAGTTCCCGATCGGGGAGTCCGCTGCCGCACATGGTCGCGTGGTCTCTTCCCGCCGTGATGGATCGTCGCATCTCAGGTTGCTTGGCGTTTCCGTGGTGCCGCCTGCCGTTGCCGCTTGGGGCGCTGCTCGGCTCGCAGGGCGCCGCTTGCGGGCGTGTAGATGCTCTCGTGGCCATCGTCCCAGCGGACGCGATAGCGAGGCGAGGGATCGCCGCGCAACACTTCCGCAACGACCCCCGAGCGGGGTCGGCGCTGGGTTGACTCGGACTCTGCCATCACACGCTTGCCGACTTGAAAAGCCATGCTCACTCCCGATTGTTCGTGCTTGCGGAGGATAGTCGGCGTCAGTCATCTGTGACAACGACCGTGCCCGACTTCACCGCCGGAACATTGCCTGAACAGCTGAAAACGTCCGGCGCCGGTGCCGTGCAGACGCCCCAGTTCGTTCCGAAGACGCGGACGATCCGTAGTCAGGACCTCGTGGGGCACCATCACCGCCACCCACAACCTCCGTGATGAAGCTGCACAAGCACAAGATCGCCCCCGGCGCCACCTGAAACCCAAACGCCGGCCGTCCCTCTCGCTACCCGCCCGCAGCCGCCCGCCGCCCGCTAGGCATTTCCGCGACACCCTCAAATTGGAGAGCGGGAGCTCGGACGTCGCTGGCGCTGGCTTGCGCTCCGGACGAGAGCGAGCGGCCCGCAGCCTCGCCGCAGGTACAGCCCCTTCGCCGTCATTGCGATCACGTCCAACTCGAGGACCTCGCTGTCGCATCTGGTGCGGAGGAACCACGACCTCGGGCGCCGATGGCTCGCACGGCTACCGCGCCCGGAGGGTCCGCGTGCCGGCGCGCATCTGGAACCCGCCTGGTCACTGGCGGCTACTCGGATTCTGCCTGCTGGTAATGCTTGCCCTGATCTCGTTCCAGGGGTTCGCGACGCACACCGTCGGCGCCAGCACCGAAGGGGCACAGAGCTCGCAGGCCCCGCTTGCCCACTCACGTCCGATCGTGGTCGCCCGCGGCGGCAGGCTCGTGTCGCTGCAACCGCCGCCCGGCCGCCGGATCGCGCTGACTTTCGACGACGGACCGGACCCGCGATGGACGCTCCGAATCGCCGACGAGCTGCGCGCGGCGGGGGTGCACGCGACGTTCTTCGTGATCGGCAGCCAGGCCGCTCGCTATCCGGGCATCGTCCGCGAGCTCGTGCGCGATGGCGACGAGATCGGCAACCACACGTTCACCCACGTGTTGCTAGCCGGCGTACCGCTGTGGGAGCGCCGGATGCAGATCGGCTTGACCGAGGCCACGATCGCCGGCATCACCGGCCGTTACGCGCGGCTCGTGCGCCCGCCGTACTCGGCCACACCCGACGCGGTCACGCCGCTTGATGACCGCATCCTTGCGCAGTTGGCCGGAAGCCGGTACTTCATCGTGCTCGCCAATTACGACAGCCAGGATTGGCAGCGCCCGGGAGTCGCCCGGATCCTGCGCAACGCGTCCCCGCCCGGCAGCACCGGCGGGATCGTGATGCTCCACGACGGCGGGGGTGACCGCTCGCAAACCGTCACGGCCGTGCGGCAGCTGATCCCGCGGCTGCGAGCTCGCGGCTTTCGGTTCGTCACCGTTTCACAGCTCGCGGGCCTGAGACCCGGGGTCGCTGACCCGGTCGCGAGCGGGTGGTCCAGCACTCGCGGCGAGATCTTCGTTCTGAGCGTGCGAGTCGCATACGTGATGACGTCGGTGATCTCGGTGGTGCTGATCCTGATTGCCGCGCTCGTGATCCTCCGAGCCCTGCTGCTATTCGCCCTCGCAACGCACCACGTGCGACGGACTCGCGGGACGGCCTCGCAGGATCACGCCCCTTCGGTCGCAGTCATCGTTCCCGCCTACAACGAGGAGGTCGGGATCGCTCGCGCGGTGCTCTCACTGGCGGCGAGCGACTATCCAGCGTTCGAGGTTGTCGTCATCGACGACGGCTCCACCGATCACACGGCGGAGATCGTCGCATCGCTCGATCTCGACCGCGTTCGCCTGGTGCGCCAGGACA
>CALAQT010000005.1 GCA_937888775.1 uncultured Actinomycetes bacterium
GATCACCCTCCACCTACCGCACGAGCACCACTCACCGTGACACTGACCACATCGATGCCGAGAGAGCCCCAAAAAGCGCCTACTATGCGCTCAGCATCCGAGCGCTCGATCCAGATGGACAGATCGTCTCCTGGGCCTACCGGCAGCTCGCGAGGAGCGGCGTGAGCGCGGGCGGGGTTGGCGACGGTGGTTGCGGTCTCGGCGGACGGCCCAACGGGCACGTGTACGACTCGCCCCTGCCGATCAAGAAGCTGCGTGCCGGCACCTACCGCTTCCGCGTCACAGTCCTGGGTTCGACTTGCACACGCGACCCGAAGACGGAATCGGTATCGCGCACATTCTCGATCCGCGTCCGCTAGGAGCTGAGCGACGCCGCCTGGCGGGCTGATCGACGCCCTCAGCGTTCGTGCCGCACCGTTCGCTGAGCGTTCCCTGGGCAATCGAACGCGCTTACCCATTTAGCCCAAAGGGGAAGCCTGGCTGCCACCAGGCTTGCGCGCCCCGCGACATCCGCTGAGCGTTAGCTACCGCGCCGCGGCGCGACGCATGAATCCCAGGCGGGCGGTGCCAATCATGAGGATCGGCGGTGCAGCAACGATCACGGTCCACCGGATCGAATACTCGAAGGACAACGCGTCGTATCGGGCGCCGAGCGCCAGGGTGGCCCACACCAGGCCGCATGCAATTGCCAGGCGTGGGTCGTATGCAAGCCGAACGAGTCCGCCGAGCGAAAGGATCGCGAGGAATCCCACGCTCTCCCAACGCCCAACAGGCGGGAGGAGCACTGCAAGCACGGCGATGGGAACGAGCCAGAGCAGACGGCGAGCGTCACGCGGCCGTGACCAGATCACCGCTGCCTCGCAGCAGGAGTCCGCGATCGACCGGCGCGTCCCCGACTGCGCTGTGATCGTCGCGCGCTCGCGCAATCCGCCCAGCACGAGCGACGCGCTTTCGCGCGCGAACGCCAGGTTTGACTGCCCGCTGGCGTCGAGGAGCGTGCTCAGCATCTCTGGACCGCGCGTCTGTCGCGCCTCGCGCGGGTAGGCACGCAGCGCAGCGGCGCCGATCCGTTCGCGGATCACCCGACCACCACGTCTGTCGTCGCACGCAGTCGGCTGGAGACCGTTGTCGCTGCGTGTGCGAGACGCTCTGCCTCGGCCGTCAGCAGTGCTCTGCCGGCTGGCGTTAGCGTGTAATCGCGGCGGTGACGCCCATCAACCACATACGGCTTTCCCGCCACCACCAACGACTCCGCAAGCGCCCGTTCAAGCAGCCCATACAGCGTCCCGGTCGAAAGCCGCACCCGTCCGTCCGACAGCTCGCGGGCACGCTGCGCGATCGCGTACCCATGCAACGGGCCATCGATCAACGCGGCAAGCGCGAAATAGCTTGGCGGGCGAAGCTCCACGGCACGAGCATATGTCGAGAGGCGACCTATAGCAAGCTCGCGGGCTTACCGTCGCAGATCACGTTCCACATCGAACGTCGCCAGCCACGCTGGCTGCCCCCGTCCTGTGGCTCACAGCCGGTCTTTGAGCTCGGTCCAGTAACGGTGCGGCGGGATGTGCGCGAGGCCGGTGTGCTGGGAGTCCCCGACCTCTACGACCCGCCAGTTGTTGTCGTCGAGCTGGCCGGCATCGACGACCAGCAGCCGGGCTTCCAGCAGTCGGGACGCCCGCTCGGCGAGCCCGAGCATCTCGTCGCGGTCAGGCTCGCTGAGCGAGCCGACCGGGTCAGACGCCGCCCAGTAGAACTGGTGGTGGAGGACTTCGTGGTCAAGCAGCATGACGCGGTACTCGCGCGCCTGCGGGAAGCGCATCGTCGTGACACCTGTTCGCTTGAACGGAACAAGCTCGCGGGCGGCAAGCGTCTGGCCTTGAGCCCAGGCTCCGCGGGCGCGAGCCTCGAGCGCGTCGCGGTCCCGTGCAAGGCAGGCTTCAAACCCGCTCTCCTTCGCCGACTTCACGAGCCCTTTGAGGAACACGGGGAAGCCGAGCGCCCCGGCGGCGTCGAGGTCGGCGGGTGAACGCAGAATGACCGTCTGCGCGCTCAGCTGCCCGAGCGGCAGGTGCCAATGCTCGATTCTGCTCGCCTGTTCTGACGCGCTGGCGGCGTTGACAAGCCGGGCGCCGCGAGCCGCGAGCGACTGCTCGAGCACCTCGTAGTGGGAGGGGAACTGCGGGATCGGCCCTGAGTACACGGCGAGGTCGCCCGGCAGCCGCGACGGCAGGGCATCGTCAGGATTCTCGAACGGGAACGGCAGCCGAATGACCGCGAGCCCGGATTGCCGTGCGGCGTCAGCGGCAAGCCGAAGACTCCGCGCTTGCGGTGAGCGGTTATCAGGCGCAGGCTCGTGAGCGACAACAAACAAGGCCACACCCGGAGGCTACGCAGCCACGAGCCTCCGTCAGCCTCCGGGCGCTACGGGTCAGGCGGCGTCGGTCGGCCGTGCCGTTGCAGTAAACGTTGCGCGATTGAGACGGCGATCCACTGAGAAGCGCCGGCTTGCGCGACGCTTCAGTCCACGACGGAGAGACCGTCAGCTATGGCGCGCAGGTGCGCGCCTACGGCCGCTACGAGAAGGTCACGTCCGGCACCAACAAGCACGGCTGGAACCGGACCCGCGCCGAGCTGGAGACGGAGAGGATCGCTCAGCAGATCGATCGCGGAACGTGGGTGCCACCACGGCTCGAGCCGCGCGAGGACCGCCTCGAGGAGGCCATGGCGACGCTCGGCGTGCAGGTCGACGAGACCTTCCGCGTCTTCGCCAGACGCTGGTGGCGCTCCAAGCAGTTCGGTCTGGACCCGGACACGATCAACGACTACCAGTGGCGGCTGGGCTACCTACAGCGGTTCTTCGATCGCTACCGCCTGAGCGAGATCACGCCCCGGCTGGTGGACCGCTTCCGGGATGAGCTGCACGAGCAGGCCGAGACGATCCGACGAGCCCAGGAGCGAGCCAGCACAGAGAACGGTCGACGTCCGCTGATGGAAAGGTCACCGACAAGCGCGGCCGTACCTACGAGCGCCGGCGCCGGCCGCTTTCGAACGCGTCGATCAACGCGATGATCACGCTGCTCGGGCAGATTCTCAGCAGGCGGTCGACTATGAGGTGATCGATCGAAACCCGGTGCGCGTCGGCGGCGGTTCAGCTCGCTTCCTCAAGCGGGTGCGTCCGAGTCGCAGCTTCCTCGAGGTCGACGAGTTCCATGCGTTGCTCGACGCTGCGGGCGAACTCGAGGCTGAGGCCCGGGCGGACTTCAAGGGACTCGGCCGCCGGGCGATGGTCGCCGCGCTTGGACTCGCGGGCTTTCGGATCTGCGAGCTGATGGATCTGCGTGTCGCTCAGGTCGATCTGATCCGCAGCCGCTTCAAGCTGGTGGATGCGAAGACCGAGGCGGGGGTGCGCGAGGTCGAGATCTCGCTGTATCTGCGTGACGAGCTACTCGAGCACGCCATGGACCGGCGCGCGCGTGGGCTACCGTTCGGCCCTTCTGATCACTTCTTCGGTACGGCAACCAGCAAGCGCCGGGACCCGGATCGGTTCTGTGATCGCATTCTCGCCTGGTCCGTCGAGCGAGCGAACTCGAATCGCGCGCAGAGTGGCCTGACGCCGCTGCCCGAGATCACTCCGCACTCCCCGCGGCGCACGTGGGCGACGTTCGCGGCGATGATCGGCCGTGACCCCAAGTGGATCGCGGCACAGATCGGCCACGTCAGCCCCTCGTTCACGTTCTCGGTCTACCAGCAGGTGGCGACCCGTCGCTACATCGACGAGCAGGCGGTGTGGACCTTGATGCGGTTCGCCGACGAGCCAGCAGAACGCGTTGCCAGCCGGCAGATCACGCGGCTCGGGCGCGAGGATCCTCGCGGCTCGTCCAGCGTCGACAAGGGCGAGTTCGATCAGGCGGTCGAGCGGCTGAGCGACGTTGGCGAAGACCCAGAAGCGGCTGAGTGAGCCGGGGGGGTTTGACGCCGTGATTAACGCCGCGGGTCGAATCCACCCATCCGGACCCGCCGAGCTCTACCGCGACGCCACCAAAAGAGTTCGATTAGCAGGGATTTCCTAATGGGCACGGCTGGGCTCGAACCAGCGACCTCTCGCGTGTGAAGCGAGGTGCTTACCATGTTCAGAAGCACCTGATTTGCAGGTATTTTTGCCTTCGAAGGGGGGATACCGTGGACCGCAATGGTGGTCTCGTTTGCAGGGACTTTTCGGCGCTCTGGGCCGCGGAAACGCTCGGTGGCCCAAGGGGTGCGGCGCACGTCATGCGCCGGCTGATTGCGCACGACGGTGCCGTGACTACGGGTCGCTACACTTCGCTACATGAGTAGTGAGGCTGTCCGCATCGAGTCGGAGACACTCCGCGCGCTGCGTGAGCGGAGCGCTCAGAGCGGCGAGCCGATCGTGCGCCTCGCTCAGCGCTACATCAGCGAAGGCATGCGACTGGACCGCCATCCGGGGATCTTCTTTCGCGATGGACGCGCAGGGCGCCGCGCCGTGGTGATCGGCGGGCCTGACGTGTGGGAGGTGATCGCCGCTGCGCGCAGTGCACCGGAGCGCGGCGACCAGCTGGTCCGGGCGCTGGCCGAGCGGACCGGAACGCCGATCGAGAAGATCCGGTCCGCGATCAGCTACTACGGGGAGTTTCCAGACGAAGTCGACAGCTTCATCGCGGCAAACGAGCAGGAAGCAGAGCAGCTCGAGCGGGCGCTTGAGAACGAGCAGCGCCTGCTGGGATGAGGTTGCTGCTCGACGAGATGTACGCACCGGCCGTTGCCGAGCAACTGAGGGCCCGGGGTCACGATGTCGCCTCGGTGCACGACCCCGCCTATCGGGTGTGGGAGGGGGAGCCTGACGAGGACGTCTGGGCGGCCGCCATCGCTGGCGATCGAGCGCTCGTGACTGAGAACGTCGGGGACTTCCGCCGTATCGAGGCGGATTCACTCGCCCGCGGCGCACCCACCGCTCGGCTGATCTTGACCACCGACCGCCAGTTTCCGCGGGGCGATCCTGGGACCATAGGGCGCCTGGTGCTCGCGCTTGACGCGCTTCTCGCCACGCCACCAGACACGACCACGACGCTGTTCCTCAAGCCCGCCACCGCTCGGTAAGTACGCCGAGGTTCGCAATCTTCCCCCCGGGGAGCGACGCCCGGATGCCGCGCAAGCCGGAGACCGTGTCGCGACGGATTGAGCTGCCCGCGGCACGCTGAAAGCAGGTTCCTGCCCGGCGGGTGACGCGTCGTTGCAGCGTGGCACCCGTGAGTGCCGGATTTCGGGGCGGCAGTCAGCCTCGCTAGGTGGCGCGCCAGCCGTCGAAGAATGTTCGGCGCGCGGTCCTCGTTATCCAGTCGCTGCCCGGCTCCGGCGCTGAGCTACTGACCCGTATTCGGAGACGATCCTTGAGCGAGGATGGGAGAAGGCTTGAACCCTCTGACGATGAGGTAGATGCCAAGCGACAGCTCCCAGGCGATTTCCGGCAGGGCCGCGATGGTCGCCGGCCCGGAGCCGTTTTTGTAGGCGCCGAACAGGATTGCGGTCGCGGAAGCAAAGATCAGGGGGCCGCCGATGAGACCCAGCATTGCCATGCGCCGTGGCACGAGGCCGGACTTGTACATCAGGTAGCCGAGCAACAGTCCGGTTCCGAAGCCGGCACAGAAGGCGGGCCCGAGCAGGAACGTCCAGTCATGGATGGCGACCAGCGACCGTCCGGCGAGGACGAGTGAGGCGCCATCTGCTGCGCCCGCTCCCCCCACGTCCTGTCGCAGGGTCACGACCGAGAGGACGCTGACGATGCCGATGACGGTTGATTCGAGGGTGCGACTTGCGACATAGCCGAGGCTGATGCTTTGGCTTTGCCGCTTGAGAATCGGCTAGAGCACGACGGCGGTGGCGATGTTGGCGATGGCGGTGATGATTTCCAGGAGCGCGCCGAAGGCGATGCGCGTGTCGGTGCCGGCACCGAGGATGTAGTTGTGGTGCTTCAGTAGGGGTTCGTACAGAAGCAGCGCTGGAATCGAGGCAACAAAGGTGATGATGAAGAACACCCCCGCGATCCGGGCGATCTCTTGCTGCGCGACCGTCGGTCGAGCGGGCGCTACGGCTGGTGACTGGGCATGTCAGCTCCTCCGTTGTCGGGGCGCGGGCCGCTGAGGGTCGACGAGCCGAGGCCGGCCAGCAGCGGAAGCCGCGATGACTACTTCGCGTCTTTGCACTCGCGGGCCGCTGAAGCGTCGATGCGACGGCGCAGCGTTCAGCTGGGTCCACATCGGCAAACTGTTAGGCCTGCAGGCTGAATGGCGGGTAGCGGTCGGTGATCAGAAGGAAGGCGTAGGCCGCGACGCGGTTGTGCCAGCGGATCACGCCCTCGATGAAGTCGAACAGCGACCGCGGGTAGCGGCCGGTGAAGAGGATCGCGAACCAGGCGAAGATGGCGGCGAGCAACGCGCCGATCGTGAGAAAGAACAACACGATGTAGTGGGGGATCGCGAGCAGCCACTTGACCAGCGGTAGGCCGCGGCTGAGGTCGTTTTCGGCGTCGGGATAGGGGAAGTCGAGGTGGACGGCCTGCTCCTCGTCGGTGGAGGGGTAGCGGTCGTCCATCAGCGCGAAGTAGACGGCGATCCGGTTGCTGAACCGGGTTAGCTGCAGGTTCCAGTCATACCACCAGCGCGGGTACTTCTTGCGGAACAGCAGCATCAGCAGCACTGGGATGACGAGGATCCCGATCCCGCCGCCGGCGTAGCGAGCGCCGCTGCCTCCCGCATTGGCCCCGAAGCTGCCGCCCTCGAGTGTTGCGGCGAGGATCGCGATCGGAATGATCGCGAAGATCCGAAAGGCCGTGCTGATGCGGTTGAGGCTGCGGTCGGGATAGTCGACCGAGAAGGTGAGCGGGTAGTCGTGGCCACCGCCCGGCGGCACCCCATCGCCCGGCGAAGGTGCGGGCATCTGCCCGGAGCTTTCCATGCCCGCACCTTCGGTCCCGCCGTTGGATTTCCTGCCGGCGGACTTGCTCAGCCAGCCCGTTGTGCTGGTGCCCGACCGCGGCCTGAAGCCTCACCAGTGCACCTCACGGCCGCGCCTGTTCGTAGGAGCGGCGGTTGACGTGAGGGCTGGGCGAGGGGTGGCGGCGCGGTGTCGCCGAGCACGGAGACGGCGGGGATTGGCCGAACGTGATCGCAAACCCGGGGATTCGCAGGATCGCGTCGTTCGTCACCCCGCGGCAGCGGGGGGTGCAGCCAAGGCTGCTAACGCTGACGGCCGCGGCGCTTGAGCGGAGTACCGCGTCGCCGGCAGAGCAGGTCTTTGCCTGCACGGCGATCGCGCCCCGGTATTCGCCAATCTCGCGTCGCACGCTGACGGTCGGCGCGAAGCGGAACGCAGGCGCCCCCGTATCCGCGCAAGGGAGGGCTCCGGTCCAGGCGGTGTTGAGTACCGCGGCGGGAGCGAAGCGGGTCTCCGTCGGCGTGCGGCGGTGGGGGAACTTTTGGGGCTTGAGCCAAGCGCGCCGCCGGACTCTCGCTGCTGACGACCGTCCGGCTCGTCTCGATCATTAGGCGAGCATCGGCCAGCGCCACTTCCGCCCGGGCATGTTGACCGGTTTTCAAGCGTCTGCTTGAATAGGTCGCGTGGAATCGGCGAGGGTGGACCAGCGTCGCGAGGCCGGTCTGCGGACGCGGACGCGACTGATGGACGCTGCGCTGGACCTGCTCGCTGAACGCGGCGAGGATGGCGTGAGTCTCCGAGAGCTGACCGATGCTGCTCAGGCCAATGTCGCGGCGGTGAGCTACCACTTTGGCTCGCTGAAATCGCTGTGTGACGCGGCGATCGAGTATGCACTGGAGCGCTATCTGGACGCTCAGCAGGAGGCGGTGAGCGCGCTAGGCGCTGAGGCCTCGCTTGAGACGCTGGCGGCGGCCTTCGCGCGACCGATGATGCGCGCCCTCGCTGTGGGGGGTCGTGACCTGGACGTGATGCGGATCGTGGCGCGGTCAGGAATTGATCCTCCACGGGGTTGGGATCGGTTTGATGCCAGCTTCGATCGGGTTCGTGCCGATGTCCTTCGGGTGCTGAAGGCCAACGTTCGTGGTGTCAGGGACCAGGAGTTGATCTTCCGCACGCGCTGCGCAGCTGGGTTGTTGAACTGGCTGGTCCTCGCGCCGGTCGGTGCCGAGCTTAGGAACAAATCCGAGAAGCAGATCGAGCGATTGCTGGTACCCGTACTCGCGGGCACCTTCCGCGGCATAAGCACCGCCTGACCAGCGGGCAGGCCCACATCCGGCGGCCTGCCGTCCCGACCGTGTCTCGGGCTCGCGCCGTTCGCGGCCAGCCCTTCGGAAGTTACGAATCAGCTGGCTAGCTAGCGGTTAGCCGGCAAATGTGGACGCGGGGGGCCGGACACGCGTGGTGACCGGGTCGGTGTGGTGCGACGCCCTCCTGAGGGGCGGCATCCCAATCGGGGCGCGTCGAGGAGAGGTCGGTGGCAGTCGGGGGAGGCGGTCCTAAACAATTCAAGCAAGTGCTTGACAGAAGTTCCGCGGATGAGTATTCTCAATCAAGTGCTTGATCTACTTCGTTCCACACAGGAGGCTCTCCAGTCATGAGAGTGACACTCACCGGTGCAACCGGATTCGTCGGATCCCACATACTCACCGAACTGCTGGAGCACGGCCACGAGGTGACAGCGCTCGTCCGTGACCACGACCAGGCCGACAGCGTCGCGGCGCGTGGCGCTACCCCGATAGTGGTTGATCTTTACGACCGCCCCGCCGCCGTAGGCCTGCTCAGGGGTGCGGACGGAGCGATCCACGCGGCTAGTCCCGGCGACGCAACCAGCGCAAACCTGGACTCGGCAGTGGCCGATGCAGCGATCGAGGCACTCGCCGGCACTGGCAAGCCCTACATCCATATCAGCGGCACGTGGATCTACGGCGACAACACCTCGATCAGCGAGGAGTCTCCAGCCAACCCACCCCCGCTGGTGGCATGGAAGGAGCCGATCGAACGACAAGTCCTCGACGCCTCAGACATGCGTGGAGTCGTGATCGTCGCCAGCGTCGCGTACGGCGACGCCGGTGGAGGGATCCCCGGCCTGCTCCTCGCCTCACCCCGAGACGAGGACGGCAACCTGATCATGCTCGGCACCGGACAGCAGCATTGGTCGACGGTCCATGTTGCCGACCTGGCGACCTTCTTCCGGCGCGTGCTGGAGGACGACTCGGCTCGTGGCCGCTACGCCATCGGTGACGGATTGAATCCGACCGTTGCCGAACTCACGGAGGCGGCCGCGGTCGCGGCGGAGGCTCCGGGGGCGGTGCCTGGTTCCGATGACGAGGCTCGGGCGCGCTTGGGCGACTACTTCGCCGAGGTCCTCCTGCTCGATCAGGGCACCGTCGCGGCCAGGGCTCGGGACCAGCTCGGCTGGCACCCGACTCATCCAGGACTCGTCGACGAGTTCCGCCACGGCAGTTACAGCAAGCAGGTGACTCGCGGCTGACCGAGCCGCCGGCCGGACGGTCAAGTTACGGAGGTTGCGATGAAGCTTAAGGTGAACGGCGCCGAGGTCGAGGTCGACGACCGCCACGCCAAGACCCCGCTGCTTTGGGTGCTCAGAGACGTGCTTAGGCTGCACGGGACGAAGTTTGGGTGCGGAGCTGGGTTCTGCGCGGCGTGCACGGTCTTGATCAACGGTCGCAATCAGAAGTCGTGTCAGACAGCGACGGAGCGGGCGGTCGGAAAGGCGATCACGACGGTGGAAGGGGCTTCAGGTCCCGTGGTCGATGCGGTCCGCAGCGCATGGCATCGCGGCAACGTTGTGCAATGCGGCTACTGCCAGCCTGGGCAGACGCTGGCCGCCGTATCGCTGCTCGAGTCGAACCCGTCTCCAGACGACGCCGCCATCGACAACTGGATGAGCGGCAATCTCTGCCGCTGCGGGACCTATCCGCGGATTCGGGCAGCGATCCACGAGGCCGCCGGGACGCTAGCTGCAGGACGCGACCCTGGTCCACTCACGGCGCCGGCGGAGCCGGAGGTCCAGCGACTGACTGCTGAGGAGGCGGCCGACCCGGTGCATCCGTATGTGCGCGTGCGCGAGGACGGGACGATCGTCGTGTTCTGCACCCAGCTCGAGATGGGCCAGGGGATCCACACCGGGTTCGCGACGCTGGTGGCGGAGGAGCTCGACGCGGACTTCGACTCGATTCGCGTCGTCAACGCGGCCAACGGGGCGGGGCCGGGCGGCGACGTCTACGGCAACCCTGACATTGGTGGGGCGTTTCAGCTCACCGGAGCGTCCAATTCGATGAAGGGCTCCTTCCTCCGCTACCGGCGGGCCGGCGCCCAGGCGCGGGCGCGCCTGGTGGCGGCGGCTGCCGAGGCGTGGCAGGTGCCCGTGGCAGAGGTCGAGGTCGAGCGCGGGGTGCTCGCTCACGCCGGCGGGAGAAGGGCGAGCTTTGGAAAGCTGGCCGCGCGGGCGGAGCGGCTACCCGTTCCTGAGGATGTGCGCCTGAAGGACCCGTCCGAGTTCACGTTGATCGGACGCGAAGGGCGGTGGCGCATCGATGCCCCCGGCAAGATCCTCGGGCGTACCGGTTTCACGATCGACGTGAGCCTCCCCGGGATGGTGACCGCAGTCGTGCTTCACCCGCCTCGGTTCGGGGCGACGGTGGCCTCGGTAGACGACGATGCGGCGTTGGCCGAGCCGGGGGGGATCGCGGTCGTCCCGATCGAGGAGGGCGTGGCCGTGGTCGGGGAGACCGTCGCGGACGCCCAACGCGGTTTACGCGCGCTGAACGTGAGCTGGGATGACACCGCCACCGAGCGTCGCAGCTCCAGCGAGCTGCTGGCCGACCACCTGCGGCTGCTCGACTCGGGCGAGAAAGCGGTGGTGTCGCGTGACGACGGCGATGTCGAGCAGGCGCTCGCGAGCGCAGAGGCCACGATCGACGCGGTCTACACGCTCCCGTATTTGGCTCACGCCGCGATGGAGCCCAACAACGCCGCGTGTCGGATGTGCGAGGACGGCACCCTCGAGGTTTGGGCGAGCACCGAGTCTCCGGAATACACGCGGATGGCGGCCTCCGAAACCGCCGGCATCGAAAAGGACCAGGTCGAGGTTCACGTGACGTTCGCGGGAGGCTCGTTCGGCCTTCACAGCACCTCTACCCACGATCCCACCACCGAGGCCGTCCACGTCGCGCGGGCCCTCGATTGGAAGCATCCGGTCAAGGTCCAGTCGCTGCGCGAGGAGGACTTCAAGACCGGCCGCTATCGCGCCATGGCCGTGCACCGCGTGCGCGCGGGCGCGGACGCTGCTGGTCACCTGACGGCGGTACACCACGAAATGGTCGCCGAACCGACCTCGCCGAACATGCCATACGTCCGCGACGCGCTTTTCACGGGCGGCGTCGACTTGATGACGGTGACCGGCGCAGCCGACGGCCCATACGGATTCAAGAACTTCCGGCTTGCGTCGACCAACTTCGAGTCGGGCGTGCCGATCATGGTCTGGCGCTCGGTCGGCAACTCCCACACCGAGTTCGCGCGCGAGTCCGCGATCGACGAGCTCGCGATCGCCGCCGGACGCGATCCCGTCGACCTCAGGCGCGAGTTGCTAGCCGATAACCCCCGGACGCTGCACGCGCTGGAGCTCGTCGCCGAGCGCTCGGGCTGGAGATCGCCCATGCCCGAGGGCAGCGCGCGCGGGATCGCCTGCTCCAGCTTCCTCAGCCACAGCGCCCAGGTCACCGAGGTCTCCCTCGATAACCGCGGACGCGTCCACATCGACAGGGTCATCTACGCGCTCGACTGCGGCATCGAGGTCAACCCCGATCTGATCCGTGCCCAGGTCGAAGGCGGACTCCTATTCGGCCTGAGCGCGGCCGCGTGGGGCGAGGTCGTCCTCGGCGACGGCGGCGAGATCCTCACCCAGAACTTCGACCGCTACCCGGTCATACGCATGCGCTCGGTCCCCACGATCGAGGTGCACCTGATCGAGTCGACCGAGCCACCGACCGGTGTCGGCGAGGTCAGCGTCCCATCCGCCGCACCAGCCCTCACAAACGCCATCGCCGCCCTGACCGGCACACGAATCCGTCAGCTCCCCATCAACAACACAATCAAGATCGCCTAGGAGGACACCCCATGGCCGAAGTCAACATCACCCCCAGCGAAAACGGCCCCTACATCGTCTCCGGCCCCGTGGTCCTGACCGCCCCGGACGGGCATGTGATCGAACATCCCGACCCGATGGCGATGTGCCGCTGCGGACACTCGTCGACCAAGCCGTTCTGCGATGGCACACACGCCACGATCGACTTCGACGGAACCCTTGCGAACTAATCGCAACGAGGGTCGCCGCGATCCAAATCGCGATTCGCCCCCAAAGAGTCGTAGCGAGAAAGCGACGACACCTCGCGCGTCCGATCGCCCCAAGCGCCCCCGAGCATAGGGTGAACCGAAGGAGGCCTCGCGAGCCCAACCTCGAGGAAGAGCTGCGCGAAGTCGCAGCCACGCTGATCGCAGAAGCCAACAAGTTCGCGGACGTCGACCCGCTCGCCGGCTGACACGACCAGGAAGGAGGGTCACACGTCATGACTCCCAGCAATCACAACCGCATGATGTTCGCCACGTTTAGCCAGACACCCGGATCTTGCAAGCACCGGAGCAGCAGCCGCCCGGCCGACAATCCCGCTGCTCATATCGGACAGAGGCATTCACGACGACCGCGCTGGCTCCGGGTACACGCGCCGACACGAATGCAGGTCTCGGCACCATAGACGACGTCCGTCTCGCATTTCGCCACGAGCGCAACTAGCGACTGCACCGCGGGCGCCTGTCGCGGCCAGCGTCCTGCCTACCGCGCAAAAGAAGGCGATTGAATTCGACGTGCAGATGCTCGTCGACGAGCGAAAGCAGGTCCGCACCCCGCTTCCGGATCCGGCCAAGAGGAGAAGTCTTGCCAGGCCGTGTCGAAGCGGCCGAGAGTTCTGCCTGTGCGTGGAAGCAGCAGCGGATGGACGGCGGCGCAAAGGCCAAGCTACGGCCCCGTCG
>CALAQT010000006.1 GCA_937888775.1 uncultured Actinomycetes bacterium
GGCAACCCCAGCTTGACCTATGAGCAGTCGTTCGCGAGGTGCGCGGTTTCCGCGCAGCAGGGCTATGGCTCGCGTCGTCAGGATGCTTGCGGCAGAGCGAAACCGGGTGCCGGTCCATGGTTCAGTCCGCGCCTGCGGCGTCCAATCCCCTGTCCGGTGAGCGAAGCGTGCGAACGCACAGCCGCGCCGCAGGGCCGTGCGGTGCACGGTCGTTCGGCCGTGGCACTAGCGTGAGCGCGTCGGCTCGTTCGACACGGTTTGGGCGGCGAGTTCCAGCGAGATTGCGGCTTACGCGGTTTGTTCTGGAGGTCTGCAGTGACGGCGAGCGCTTCTTGGCGAAGCTTCCCGCGAGAGACGCATGCGCACGCGGCGTCGTGCTGAATGGTCTCATCGTTTCCGTAGTTCCTACGGCGCTGCTTGCGGCGTGCATCCGATTCCGGACGCCCGCGATCTGGCCAGACTTCAAAGCTCGGCAAACCGACAAGGACAGCGTGATGGTTCTCATCGCGAAGAAGAAGAGCCATGAGAGCAGCAGTGCCTACGGCCCGAGGTACTCGACGCGATCGCCGCACGGGCGGTGACTCATGGCAACCTCGCGCGCGCCAGCAATGACCACGCCAGCAGAGCAAGCCATTCTCGACCTGCTCGAGCAGCACGACGCCAAAGGCCCCGACGCACCTGACTGGATTCACACGAGGCGCCATCATTTCGAGCGGGGCATGCTGCTCCTGGCCCTCGATCGAGTCCGTAACGCCGAAGCACACGCGCGCACGTTCGATCTCGGTGATCGCTCGACTTGGGACAGCCCGCTCGGATTCTGAAACGCGGCACGACACCGCCGGCACCGGAAGCGTGTCCAGTCCGTCGTGAGCCTCCGAACCGTACTCACGTTGGTCCCGGGCCCTGGAGCACGGTGGCGTCACCGGCCCGCCGCGACGGACCCACCCCTCTCCGACTTGCTGACACTCCGGACCGATCAAGCGCCACCGCCGCCGCACCCACAAGGATGGCCATTCGCCTCGGACTAGGCGAGGTGGATCGCCGTCGTTCGGCAGATCGGCAACGCCCAGGACGTCGATCCCCCGTGGGCTATCTCCGACACGATCCACCGGGCCGAGCGACCGCACGTTGCCGCGGACGACAGTTGTGGGTCGTCCCGAGACGAAAACGGAGCTGCCACATCGCAGCGGGCACCCTCTCCTCGCCAAGCTCGCGTCGCGTGCAGGCGCTCGGCGCGGAGCGGAACACGAGCGCCCCCGTGTCCGCGCAAACGAGGACAGGCGTTGCCGTCGGCGAGATGCGCGTCCCGTGAGCGAAGCAGGAGCGCGATGCGGTGCGCGGAACGCGCCTGCCTCTCCTCAAATGCGGTCGTGTCGAGCGGACTGCTGCTTGCCACCAGACGCAGTCATGTGCGCGCGGGCCAAAGGATCGTGGCAAGACCGGCGCTCCTACTGCAGCGACGCGCGACTGTTCAATAGCCGGGCTTCTGCAGGTGGTCGAGTTCGCCCACCACCACAATGCTCGTCGCGACCCAGCGCCACGACATTGATCCGCCCAGTACCGTCGCGTAGATCGTTCCTCCGCCGCCGCACTGTTTGGGCCCGGAGGTGATCCGTTCGCGGTAGACGTGGAGAATCCCCTGTGCGCTGCTTAGCTGCAGCTGGCCACCGCAATGCAGGCTGGGGTAGCTGATCGTTCCAGCGATCGCTCCCGGCTGCTACCGGTCACGGTCATCTCCACGAAGTAGCTCTGCGTCGTCGTGCCCGGCCCATGTTGAGTCACGTTCCCGTCCCAGTAACCGATCACGTCGCTGTTATGGACGCCGAGCGCCACCAGCACGGCAACGAGGTTCGCCGAGGCGTAGGCCGCTGGCGAGGACTTCCAGGCGTGGACCGCTGCGCGGATGGCGGTCGGGTCACGCGCCAGAACCGCCGTGAGTATCTTCTCGCTGTTGCCGAGATCAGCGTGAATGCTCGCGATGTAGTTCTGTAGCGGCACCGCCACCGAGGGCGGGGATGTGAGCCTCGCCAACCCATCGGTGAACGTCGAGTTGGCGGCCTGGAATGCCCGAATCTCGCTAGCCTCGGCATCGTAGTTGGTGCCACGGCAGCAGGCTGCTCCGTACCGCATCGCCGCGGCGAAGAATCCGTCGAGCAGCGGTGCCGCCTTTGCGTTGAACTGCGCCACGCCGGCAGCCGCAGCGGTGGAGGTCCCGGTCGTGCTCGTGGCGGTCGGCGAGGGCGCGGCCGCGGGCGAGCTGCTCGTGCTACTCCCGCCGCCGCAGCCAGCGAACGCGAGCGTCGCGGTGCCCATTGCAACCGCTCCGAACCTGCTGATCCGGGCACTCTTCGGATTCCTCATCCGCGCATCCTCTCTAGCCAGTTCCGCCTGGCTCGATTCTGAACCCCGGCGCAGCCGCGATAGTCGGCCTGAACCACCGGCTTCCTATTCTGACGACTAACCGCCCCGGCGCGCCCGCAAGGGCTGCACGACACATGCTCGCGGCCCATCATGGGCAGCCACCGACGCTAACTCGCCCGGCCCCCTTTTGACGACCGCGGTCGCCCACACCCCGGGCTCAGTAGTTCGCCGCGCCACCGGCCCAGAACCGCATCTAGGAAGGCCATCGCGCTCGCCGGATCGCGCGGACGGAACGCCGGCGAAGCACTCGCCTCCTACCGACCCGACGCCTGCGGCGGACGACGACCGGGCTGGCGTCCGAGCCTGACGCGCTGCTCCTTCCCGGCGGTAGCAGCCACGCCCGCTTGACCGGTGAAATGGCCGCTCCTGGGTGCAATCCGGCAGCCTCAGCAGACCGCTGACCGATCGCCGAGACAGCCGGTCCGGAACGGACGCAGCAGCAACCTCGGCGGCGGACAAGAGTTCCGCGTCGATGGCAAAGCAGGTGCTTCACCGATCGGGCCGCCGACCCTCCTGTTCGCCAGAAGCAGGGGCCGCCGTCCCGGAGGGAGCGCCGCGCCATTGTTGGCGGAACCCCGAGCAGCCGCAAGCTCGGACTTCCACTAATCGAAACCCCGCACTTCTGCTCCGCTGCTAGACGACCCCCTGATCATGCTGATCACGTTCGGCTCCCTGCTGGCTGCCGGGATGCCGCTGATCACAGCCGGCCTCGGGCTGATCACGGGGATCGCGCTGGTCGGCCTTGCCACCCACATCACCGACATGTCGAACGTCGCGCCCGAGCTGGCGGTGATGATCGGGCTCGGCGTCGGCGTGGACTACGCGCTGTTCATCGTCACCCGGTTCAGGGAGAACTACGCCCGAAGCGGTGACGTCACGGGCGCGGTGATCGAGGCGATGGATACGTCGGGCCGCGCGATCCTGCTAGCCGGAACGACAGTGGTAATCGCGTTGCTGGGCATGTTCGCGACCGGCGTGGCCTTCATGTACGGGCTCGCGATCGCCTCGGTGCTGGCGGTGCTGCTGACGCTCGCGGCGTCGCTGACGGTGCTGCCGGCGCTGCTGTCGCGATTCGGCGAGCGGATCGTCCGCCCCAGCCGTTCGGCGCGTCGGCGCGAGGCGCGCGGTCAGGCGGCGCGCGAGTCGAGCTGGCGGCGCTGGAGTCTGACCGTGCAGGCTCACCCGATCCCGCTCGCGGTCGCGTCGTTGGCGGTGATGCTGATCTGCCTGATCCCGATGCTGTCGATGCGCCTTGACTCGAGCGACGCGGGCAACGACCCGTCCAGCACCAGCACCTACCACGCCTTCAACCTGCTCTCGGCCGGCTTCGGCGCCGGCTTCAACGGACCGCTGCTGGTCGCCGTCGAGCTGCACGGCGCGCAGCCGGGGACGGCCCTGCCGCAGATCCGCGACGCCGTCGCCCACACGTCCGATGTCGTCGCGGTGACGCCGCCGCGAGTGTCGCCGAGCGGCCGGGTCGCGGTGTTCGAGGCCTACCCCGGCTCGGCCCCGCAGGCGCAGGCGACCACCGACCTCGTCAACCGGCTGCGCCATCAGGTGCTGCCACCGCTGAAGCAAAAGCTCTCCGTCAACGCGCTGGTCGGCGGCTTCACGGCAGGCTCGATCGACTTCTCAAACGTGCTCGCCGGCAAGCTGCCGCTGTTCATCGGGATCGTCGTCGTGCTGTCGGCGCTGCTGCTGTTCGTGATCTTCCGCTCGCTGGTGATCCCACTGCAGGCCGGCCTGATGAACCTGCTCAGCATCGGCGGCGCGCTCGGCGCCACCGTCGTGGTCTTCCAATCGGGCTTTCTGTCGGGCGTGCTCGGTATCTCCAAGGGCCCGGTTGAGCCGTGGATCCCCGGTGCTGATGTTCGCCGTGGTGTTCGGGCTCTCGATGGACTACGAGGTCTTCCTGGTCTCGCGCGTGCGCGAGGAGTGGGTTCGCCACGGCGACGCGACCCGCGCGGTCGCCGACGGGATCGCCTTCACCGGCCGCGTGATCACCGCCGCCGCGGCGATCATGGTCTGCGTCTTTCTCTCGTTCATGCTGGGAGACGAGCGCTCGATCAAGGAGTTCGGCTTCGGCCTGGCGGCCGCGGTGTTCCTGGACGCGCTGGTCGTCAGATGCGTGCTGCTGCCGGCCGTGCTCGAGTTGCTCGGCCCGCTCACGTGGCGGCTGCCCAAGGCGCTTGACCGGCGGCTGCCGCGGATCGCGATCGAGGGCCACGCCGCAGCCCAGCAGCGACACACGCACACCGAGCCAGACGAGCGCCAGGAAACCGAAGCTCGCGCCTGACCAGCTCGCGAGCGCGTTGGCGCTCGCGTACGCGTGCGCACGCACGTGCGTGAAGTTTCGTTTGGCGCCGTCGCCTAGCGGGTAGGGGCACAACGGGACCACCCGCGAGGAGAGGTTTGGTATGGCAGATCGTGTTTATGCGGCGGTGAGCAGGGCCCCCCGCCGGCGCGCCAGATTAGGCGCGATTGTGCTCGCTGCGCTCGCGGTGATGGTGTTCACCGGCGTCTTCGCGGCCGCGCCGTTGGCGCGGACCGTCCGGCAAGGCCGGACGACCCATCACGGGGTCAGGGTCCACTCCCGCCGCCACTCGGTGGCACATGTGACCCAGAAGGAGGCCTACGCCTACGCCACCAGTGAGCTGCCGAAGCTGACGGTCGCGGAGAAATTCGGCCAGCTGACGATGGCGGGTCCGACGACACTGCTCAGCACGCTCGAGCAGCAGGCGTGCCAAGGGCTCGTCGGCTCGGTCCTCGATCTGACCGGCGTCGCCAACATCCACGCCGTCCAGGACGCGGCGACCGCGCCCGGCTGCCATCCCGGGATCCCGCTGATCTTCTCGCTCGACGTGATCCACGGCTACAAGACGATGTTCCCGGCGCCGATCGGCGAGGCGTCGAGCTGGGACCCGTCGCTGGTGCAGAACGACGAGTCGGTATCGGCCTTGGAAGCAAGCTCCGACGGTCTCAAGTGGACCTTCAACCCGATGGTCGACATCTCCCGTGACCCCCGCTGGGGTCGCGTCGTCGAAGGCGCGGGAGAGGATCCGTACCTCGGCTCGGCGATCGCCGCGGCCAAGGTCACGGGCTATCAGGGCTCGGACTTCTCGGCGGCGGACAGGATGGCCGCGACGATCAAGCACTTCGGCGCCTACGGCGCCCCTGTCGCGGGCCGCGAATACAACACGGTCGACATGTCGACCCAGCAGCTGTTCAACGACTATCTGCCGCCGTACAAGGCTGCGGTCGATGCCGGAGCGGCGACCGTGATGAGCTCGTTCAACTCGCTCAACGGCGTCCCCAACACCGCTAACCCGTACCTGCTTACCAAGGTACTGCGCAACATGTGGGGCTTCAACGGCACGGTGGTCAGCGACTACCAGGCCGTCCAGGAGCTCGAGAGCCCCGGCTTCGGCTACGCCAACGGCCCGGCGCAGGCCGCGCAGAAGGCGCTCAACGCGGGACTCGACATCGAGATGGCGGTGCAGGTTGACTGCAACGCAAACCCGATCGAGTCCACGTTTGACTGCACCGGACCGCAGCAGGTCGGACACGGGATCTCGATGACGCAGCTCAACAACGCCGTGCTGCACGTGCTCGAGCTCAAGTATCTGGCCGGCATGATTGCCAATCCGGACCCCGGCAGCACTACGGCCGTCGCGAACAACACGCTGACGCAGAGCAACCTGAACGCTGCCAAGGCATCGGCCGACGAGTCGCAGGTGCTGCTCGAGAACCACAACGGCGCGCTGCCGCTGAGCAAGACTCTGTCCTCGATCGCGGTCATCGGGCCGCTGGCCAACGCCCCGATGGACCAGCTCGGCCCCGACGTGCCGATCGGCTATGACGCGAACGCGGCCAGCCACATCGTGACCGTGCTCGACGGAATCAAGGCCGACGACCCGGGCGCGACGGTCAACTACCAGCAGGGGTGCGACCCCGACACGACGGGCACAAACGGCTACCCACCGGAGCCGTGCAACTCGACTGCCGGCTTCCCGGCGGCGGTCGCCGCTGCACAGGGTGCGCAGGAGACGGTGGTCGTGCTCGGTGAGCCCTCGGCTGACAGCGGCGAGGCGTCCTCGCGGACCCACATCAACCTGCCCGGCGACGAGCTGCAACTGGTCCAGGAGATCGCCGCGACCACCCAGCACTACGTGGTCGTGCTGATGAACGGCCGGCCGCTGACGATCCCGTGGCTGCAGGCCAACGCACCGGCGCTGCTCGAGAGCTGGTACCCGGGGACCGAGGGCGGCAAGTCCGTCGCCGACATCCTGTTCGGCAACGTCAACCCGAGCGGCAAGCTGCCGATGTCGTTCCCGTACGACACTGGGCAGATCCCGGTCTCCTACAACGAGCTGCCGACAGGCCGCCCGTATGACCCCAACAACAAGTACACGTCCAGGTACCTCGACGCCCCCAACGAGCCGCTGTACCCGTTCGGCTACGGGCTCTCCTACTCGACGTTCACGGTCGGAGCGCCGACTCTGTCGTCGGCCAGCATTGGGACCAGCGGGACCGAGACGGTGACGGCCACGGTGACCAACACGGGCACGACGACCGGCACCGACGTGGCTCAGCTGTACATCCACGAGGATTACAGGAGCATCGTACAACCGGTCGAGAAGCTCGAGGGCTTCCAGCGGGTGACGCTGAAAGCCGGCCAGTCAAAGACGGTCAGGTTCAAGCTCACCAGCCAGAACCTCGGCTTCTACAACAACCACGCGCAGTTCGTGGTCGAGCCCGGTCCGGTCGACGTCTGGGTCGGCGACAGCTCGCTGGCCGACGACGGGACGCCGGTCACGTTCAACATCAATTAGCAGGCGATATGCAAATCACAAACCGCCTCGCGCGGACGGCCGGCCTTCGGGCCGGCCGGGCCGCGGGGCTCCTAGCGGCGTGCGTGACGCTGGGCTTCTGCCTCGCGCCGGCGCAGGCCGTCGCATCAACGGGTGCCCTGACCACCCAGCAGCGCGCGGTGCTGCAGGGGATCGCGGCTGACACCTGGAAGTTCTACGGGGCCGACGTAGACCCCACCATGCACCTGCCGCTGGACAACCTCGGGCCTGGCACGACGCGTGGCACCTACACCTCGGCGGCCAACGAGGGCGTCTACCTGTGGGCGATCGTGGCCGCCCATGACCTGGGGCTGATCGGCCGCGACAAGGCCGACTCGCTGGTGCGAGCGAACCTGGACGAGGTCTCGACGCTGGACCGCTTCGACGGCTTCCTGTTCCAGTGGTATGACACCAACAACGGCCAGGTGCTGCTCAATCCAGGGCTGGGCGACTGCGCTCAAGTCGGCGGGACGACTGACAACTGCTCGTTCGTCTCGGCGGTCGACAACGGCTGGTATGCGTCAGGGCTGATCGAGGTTCGCCAGGGGCTGCCCGACGAGGCGTCGCTGGCCAGCAAGCTGCTGAAGCCGATGGACTTCTCGATCTACTACGACAACCGCGCGCAGACCGACTGCAACGTCAACCAGGCGTTGCCGAACGCGCACACCGGGGCGATGTACGGCGGGTTCTACAAGGGCGTCGGGCCTGCTCCATACCACGTCGACACGCTCTATAGCGACCCCCGGATCGCGATGTACATGGGGATGGGCCGTAATCAGATGCCCGGCGACGTCTGGTGGCGCTCGTGGCGGACGCTTCCGCCCAAGCGCTGCTCCACCGACCCGGACTTCTCGTGGCAGGGTCAGTGGCCGACCCCCGGCTACTGGCACACCTACACCGATCCCCAGTCGGGCAAGCAGTTCCCCGTCTGGGAGGGCCACTACGTCTACCCGGGCACCAACCTGCGCTTCGTGCCGACCTTCGCGGGCGGCATGTTCGAAGGGCTGATGGCCAACCTGGTCGTCCCCGAGACGACCTGGGGGACGCACAGCCTCGGGCTCGACGACGCGCTCTGGGCCCAGGTCCAGATCAAGTACGCGACGCAGGTCCTGAAGTACCCGGTGTGGGGGATCTCGCCCTCGAGCACGCCCGATGACACCGGCAACTACTCCGGCTACGGGGTCGAGGGTCTGGCGTTCACGACGCCCGAGGAGGGGCTGGCGCAGTGCACGACGTGTGCGAGCGAGGCGGCGGTGAGCCCGCACGCCTCGGCGATCGCGCTGCCGGTCGCGCCCCAGCAGGCCTACGCCAACCTGCAGGCGCTGCGGACGCTGTACCCGGACATCTACACCAGCGATGGCGGGTTCTACGACGCGGTCAACCCGACGACGGGCTCGGTCGGCCACCGCCGGCTGGTGCTCGACCAGTCGATGATCATGGCCGCGATCGATGACGCGCTCAACGGTGGGGCGCTGCAGAACAACTTCGCGAAGGACCCGATCTCCTGGGCCGCGAAGACCTACCTATCGATGGAGCACATGTCGATCGGCCAGTGACCGACAGCGGGCAAGCGCGCGCCCTTCTGGATCGGGGGGCGCGCGCTCGCCACGATCGGATCGCTCACCGGTAGGTGAACTGCCCGGCGTCGATCACCGTCCCGTCGAGCGTCGCAACGCGGACGGGGACGGGTTTCGTCGGCGCCGGAACGAACGCCGGGACCTTGGGCACTGACAGCACCGCTTCGCCGTTTGAGACCGGCGACTGGGCGATCTCGCCGATGTGGTTGTCGAACACGACCCACACCGATGCGCGGGTCTGTGACGGCGGCGTCAGCCCAGTGACCTGAACCTCGAACGTTGTGCCCTGTGTGCCGTGGTCGGGCACAACCTTCGCACTCGCGATGCTCTGGGGCGTGAACGCCTTCTTCCCCACGTAGCCGGCGGCCGAGACGCTGGTCAGGCCGAGTAGCACGTCGGGGATCTTCGGCAGCCCGTGGAGCGGGCTGACGTAGACGCTGCCGACGACGTAGACCAGCGCGACCAGGTTGAACAGCACGTACTGCAGGTCACCCAGATCGGTGTTGCCGGCGTCGTCGTTGACGAGGTCGCCCGGCGACGGCGAGCCCGCCTGTGACTTTGCCGACGGGTTGTTTGAGACCTGCTGGTTGACGATCCCCTTCGCGGCGATCGCGGCACCGAGCGGGCCGCCGAACAGGACGGCGTACTGGCCCACCACGCCCGATCGGCCGGTCGTCACAAGCGCCCCCGGGCTGTTCCTGCTCTCCCGGATGGGCGCCTCCACCGGCACCGTGACCAGTTCGGTGTACATGTTCGTTCTCGGCGTCGGGATCGAAGGCGTCATGCAGGTGCTCGTGATCGCGGTGCAGAACGCGGTCGCCTACGAGGACCTCGGCGCCGCCACCTCGGGCGCGACGTTCTTTCGCTCGATGAGAGGCTCGTTCGGGACCGCGGTGTTCGGTGCGATCTTCGCCAACCTGCTGACCGGAAACCTCAAGCACTACCTCGCGGGCGCCAAGCTCCCGTCCAGCCTGACCGGAGCGAGCGTCAGCCCCGCAGCGCTGGCGAAGCTCCCCGCGGCCGCGCACGGCGGCTACGTGCAGGCTTACGCCCACTCGCTGCAGACCGTGTTCCTGGTCGCTGTCCCGATCGCGGCGGTCGCGTTCGCGCTGACGTGGCTGCTGCCCGAGCTCAAACTGCGCAAGACCGCCAAGGCGGTCGACCCAGGCGCCTTTGTCATGCCCACGGACCGAAGCTCGGTGCAGGAGATGGAGCGGGCCCTCACCGTCCTCGCCCGCCGGGAGAACCGAGGCGAGGCGTTGGGTCGCCTCGCCGCCCGCGCCGGGCTCGAAATCGAGCCCGCCGTCTGCTGGCTCTTGTTGCGCATCGCTCGTCACCCCGACTACGACGTAAGCCAGCTCGCTCGCGAGCCCGCGATCGACTGCGACCGAATCCAGCATTTGATCAACGGCATGGCAGAAGCTGGGCTGGTGAGGACCCCGGCAGGCGGACCCAAACAGCCTCCGATCCTCACAACCGCCGGCCGCGGCGCGGTTGACCAACTCGTCGCCGCCCGCAGGCAAGGGCTCGCCGAGCTGCTCGACGGCTGGTCGCCCGACGAGCACGCCGAGCTCCTCGCGCTCGTACGCAGACTCACCGCCGAGCTGCTCGACGACGACCACTACGCCCTACCACACGAACTGGGCGAGGCCGCTGTCACCGTGAACTCCCGATGACCCTCATGCTGGCTCACCCAATCGGCATTTCGGCTGCTCTTACAGGCTTGTTAGCTCCAGGTTCGGCGGATGCGTTGAAATCGTCCAATGGCCACTACTGAGAACGCCGATCACCCACGCCGCAAAGCCGACATCGGGCTCCGCGCCGCACCAACCAGCCAGCATCTCCCGAAGAACCCATCATGCACGACCAGCCGCACAAACCAATCCCCGCCGACCGCGAACGCCAAAGCCGCGACCGGCGCTACGCGCGCGCCCTCGACGGCTGGCTCGCAAGCCGCATCCGGACCCGCGCACGCGCGCGCCGCAGCGCCAGGCGCGACATGCGGCCAAGCTAGCGGTCAAGCCGACACCTGACCCGTCTGTCCACACGCTGGTCGGGGCAAACGAAGGCGAACCACGACCCCGGTTCTGCGATCAGGTCGAGCAGCGGCACCGCCGACTAGTTCGCGACGAACGCGGTCACGACGGAAGCGACGGACGCGACGGCGGGCGCGTTCGCATGAAGAGACGACCGCTTGCGCAGGCAGAGCATCTGTCCTGACCTCCGCCCGGATCTCTTCCCGGTTGGACGATCTGCAGCAGTGGTCGAGTTGTCGACGCCGAGACGCCCGGATTGCCGGGCGATGCGGCAGTCGACGCTTGATCTGGCGGGCGCCTCCGAGCACTATCGCTCCGCCAGCAAAGCGGTCACCCAGAACGGCCGGATCGGCCCGATCGGCTGTTTCGCTGCGGAACGGCGGCAGAAGTCGGCGCGGATACGCGGGGCGCTCCCGCTCCCGCATCGCGAAAGCGGAAGCGAACTGACCACTTCAGAGAAGTAGCGTTCTCTGAAGTAAACTTCGGGTGTGGCTACAGAGAACGCGCAGAAGCGCGGCGGCCGGGAGGCCGGATCCGCTTCAGAGATACGACCGCCGTCCCGGGGCGTCGTCGCGGCCGCGCTCCGCTGGAGCTGCCCGACCCGTTCGGCGCGGTGCTCGACGAGTACA
>CALAQT010000007.1 GCA_937888775.1 uncultured Actinomycetes bacterium
AAGCCCGACCCCCGCAAACACAAGCGATCGGGCCTCAACCCCTCAAAAACTTCCGACTAACCACCGGTTCCGCTTCCCACCTGATCGGTTTCGGTCAGCGTGATGACCGAGATCTTCACCAAGGCTAATGTTCGTGGGCCGACCAGCCGAAGAAAACTGCGTATGGGAACGATCCACAGGGCGCTCGCGGGACTGGGTTGCGAACGAGGTCAGACGATGGCCGAATACGGACTTCTGCTCGCGGTGATCGCTCTGGTGGTTGTCGTGGTCGCAGTGACGTTGGGCTCCAGCATCTCTCACGTCTTCGCCGCCACCGCCAGCCGCCTTTAGGCCGCTGCGCTTGTGAGCCCGTCGTCCTCAGCTGGGTTCGTCGAGACTCGGCAGCCGAACGGCCGCCCGGCCAGTGACACCCCGGAGAGGTAGGCTCATCCCGGATCGTGGGCGAGCGTGATGATCCCCAGCTGGGTGGCCGTGTGCAGAGCGAGCGCGCGGCCCGGCTGATCGACCTGCTCGGACTCAGCGAGGATGAGCTTTGCGCCGTGCTCGACGTCGATCCGCTGACGCTCCTGTCAGGTCAGCTGGAGCATCGCTCCGAGCTTCCAATCCTGATCGACCTGCTCGACGAGGCGTCCGAGCGCGCGGGGCCGGCGGTGATGCGGCGGTGGGTCCGAGTCTCAGGTCCGTCCGGACGCCCGATCGACGCGCTGCTGACCCGTGACTTTGCCGCCTTTGAGGACGCCCTTGCCGACCTGGCGCAGAGCGGTTTCGTGCTGCGCGGTGGGGGACAGCCCGATGTCTGAGTCCGCGGGGGCAACCGACGGCCTGACCCACACCGTCCGCGTTCGCTGGGCCGAGTGCGACCCGCAGGGGGTCGTCTTCAACGCCCACTATCTCGCCTACGCCGATCTCAACATCACCGAGTTGTGGCGCGCGGCGTTCGGCAGCTACGGCGCGATGCTCGAGCGGGGCGTCGACATCGTTGTCGCCGAGGCCCAGCTGCGCTTCCTGGCGGCTGCCCGTTTCGACGATGAGCTCAGCCTGTCGGTCGGCGTGACGCATCTGGGCAACACCAGCATTGTCTCCAGGCACCTCGTGCGTCGCGGCCAGGAGCTGCTGACGGACGCCACGATGCGCCATGTGATGATCGACCGTCAGACCGGGGTCAAGACGCCGCTGCCGGACTGGGCGCGCTACGGCCTGGGCCGGTGGCGGATCGAGCCTGGCCAATTGGCCTGCGAGCGGACGGACTGACCAAGCGTTTTGCTGGTTGGCCAATTGGCTTGGGGAATCGGCTGGCGCCGATTACCCGGCCACGTCTGGCGCCGATTGCCCGGCCGTGACTCGACGTCGGAACCCGCGCGGGTCACACGGCGGCGGTCAGCCGGCCGACGAGTCGGACGGCCTGGCGTCGGACTCGGGCTTGGCGCGGTCGCCGGGCCAGATACCGGTCAGGTGGTAAAAGACGCGGGCGAACGTGCGGTCGACGGCGGCCGCCACGCCGGCCATCGTCGCCGCTTGCAGCGCCTGGGCGCCGACCACCTTGGGCAGGCTGGCACCTTCGGTGACCGCCGTGGGCGGCTGGGCATCGTCGATCTGGGACCACAGGCCCTGGAACACCGACTTGCCGAGCTTGGCGGCGATCAGACCGGCGATGATCGCAAACGGCTTGTAGAGCAGCTTCATCGTCGTGCAGCCTACCCTCTGATGCGACGGGCGCGCAGATCAGCCGCTTGGCCAGCGATATGGCTCGGCGCTGCTCCACATGGCACTGGTCATCGGCCGGTGGTTCTGAGTAAATACACCATCGGATAACTGCAGATGTGAAGGAGCGCAGACATGCTCGACGAGGATCAGAGCCCGGACGGACGTGCAGCCGAGGAGTTGCTCCGACGCGCGCTGCTGGACGACTCATCTGCCGTGGCGGTGTCACTCCGGGTCGCCGGGCTTCCGGTCACGGAGTCGGTGACCGTGATCTTTCACGGGCGCCGTGACCTCGGGACGCTGCAGACCTACGTGACCTACGGCTCCCGCGGCCCGGGAGCCCAGGTTTCGGCCAGCGAGTTGCTGCGGGTTCCGTGTGACCTGGACCTCGCCGACGCCAGCGACCGCGAGGAGGCCGAGCGGCTGTACGTGGAGCAGGCGACCGCGCTGCGCGACGCGCTGATCGGGGCCGACACCGTGCTCGACGTCTGGCGCGAGCCGCTCCAGGACCTTGTCGGCAGCTGCGTCGCGATCGATCACTCGGTCGAGCTGTCGGTGCGACTGCCGGCGGCCAGGCTGCTGCCCACCGCCCTGGTCGCGACCGAGTCCCAACTGGTCGTGACGCCGGTCTGCGGAGCGCGAACGCTGGCCGAGGGCCGCCCGCCGCTGGGCATCGCCTGCGCTCAGCAGGATCTGACGCGCGTATATCCGCTGGCCGACGATCCCGAGCGCTGCGTTGAGGACTTCCTGGCACTCGCCGCCGAGCACGCTCACGACCTTGCGCAGCGCCTGGCGCATCAGGAGGCATCGGTCGAGCGTTTCCTGGAGCTGAGCGACCAGTAACGCCGAAGCGCGGTCGCAGCGGGGCGGCCGCAGCGCGCCCCTGGCGCGGGGCGACCGCAGCGCGCCCCCGGCGCTTGGGGTTAGCCTGGGCGGCTGTGCGTCGCGTCTACCTGCTACTGATCGCCGCCGGACTGGTCTTGTTCCTGGCCGTCAGCGCGATGCTGGCCCGCGTGTGGAGCGCGGATGGAGCCGAGAGCGCGGCGATCACCACGCTGGTCAAGGACGAGGCTCTCGGCGATCAGGCCGGCGTGATCGCCCAGATCACCGGTTGCGGCGGTGATTCCTCATGCCAGGCCCGGGCGGCGGCGAACGTCGCCGCGCTGCGGCGTCCGGGCAGCGTGTCGATCATCACGCTGCAGCCGTCAACCGGCTTCTCGCTGGCCGGCACGACCGGAACCGCCCGCGTGGCCTGGCTGGTTGGCTCATCGCTGCCGATCGTGCAGTGCGTGCGCGTCCGCCGAGCCGGCAACGCGGTCTCCGGGCTGCGGGTGGAGCTACTGAAGGTCAGCCTGCGGATCCGCAGCAATAGCGACTGCCCGGCCCGGTTTTAGGGTTCGCGAACCCTAAGTCGTTGGCCCTCAGGACCGGGAACGGTGCGGCACCCGCGATGGCAGACGCTGCGGTTCGCGCGCCGGTCGCCGCTGGCGCTGGGGCAGACGTTCGCCTAGGCGTCCGGGCTCACGCAGGCGAACGCGCGCCTGCTGGGCGTCAAGCAGCGGGATTCCGCCACGTGGGGATTCAGGCGGCTCCGGAGGCTTGCGCGGCCCGCGCCCCCAACCATCCTCGCCGTCGCTGTCCGAGCGACGTTTAGGCGCCTCAGGCTCCGAACGCAGCGCGGGGAGAAGCAGTACCACGGCGCACCCCAGCCCCAGGAGATGGATCCCAGCGATCCACAGCATCAGCTGGGTGTCGCCTGTCATGGATTAAGGTTAGCGCACGGTTAGTGCGTCGCGCCACCGTTTTTTGGGCTCGGCCGCTACCATCGACGACCGATGGCCGACGCAAAATCCACAGCCTTGACAGTCGCCCTGCGGGAGCCCGATGGCTCACGCTCCGCGCGTCGCCTGCGACGCGAGGGCAACGTGCCCGGGGTGGTGTACGGCGGCGGCGAGGGCCCGGTCGCCTTCCAGGTCGGCGCGCGCACGCTTCGCAATGCGCTGGCCCACGCGGGCGCCGTGCTGGATCTCAGCATCGATGGAGCGGCCGCCAGCCCGGTGGTGCTCAAGGAGCTTAACCGCCATCCCGTCAGCGGCGCGACCGTGCACCTCGACCTGCTGCGGGTGCGCCTGGACGAGGCGATCCAGGCCACCGTGGCGCTGGAGCTGATCGGCACCGAGGACGCTCCCGGAGTTAAGGACGGCGGGGTGCTGGAGCACGTCACGCGAGAGCTGACGATCGAGGCCCTGCCCAACGACATTCCCGACAGCCTTCAGCATGACGTCTCGCAGATGGAGATTGGCGACACGCTGATCTTGGAGGCGCTGGCCGCTTCCGCCACCGTAAAGCTGCTGGATGATCCTGAGACGGTGATCGCGACGCTGACCCCACCCCGGCTCCAGGTTGAGGACACCGACGAGATCGAGCAGGAGACCGGCGTCGTCGGCGAGGGCGGAGCGGCCGGGGCAGACTCGGGCGACTCCGGCGAGGGCGACGCCGGCTCGGAGTAAGCGCGGCCGACGGCCCGTCCAGACTTGCCATGCCGATCCCGCGACGTCGCGGCGCGCCCGTCGACTGGCTGATCGTCGGACTCGGCAACCCCGGCGCCGAGTACGCGGGCACGCGTCACAACATCGGCTTCGAGGTCGCTGGTGAGCTCACCCGGCGATGGGGGTTGTCCAAACCGAAGGACAGATATCGCGGGTTGATCAGCGAGGGTCGCACCGGCCCGGGTGGACCGCGGGTCGCCTTGCTGATGCCTCAGACGTACATGAACGACGCGGGTCGTTCGGTAGGTCCGGCCCGCGGCGAGTTGCAGGTCGCGCTGGACCGGGTGCTGGTGCTTCACGACGAGATCGATCTGCCCTTCGGCGAGATCCGGGTGCGTCAAGGGGGCGGGCTGGCCGGGCACAACGGGCTCAAGTCGATCCGTGAAGGGCTCGGATCGCCGGACTTCGCCCGGATCCGGGTTGGCGTCGGACGTCCGCCGACGACGGATCCCGACCGGGTCGCCGCTTTTGTGCTGGGTCGCTTCCGCGAACCGCAGGACGAGGTGCAAGCGCTGATCGAGGCGGCCGCCGATACCGCCGAACAGGTGCTGGCGCAGGGCATCCCGGCCCCGTAGGGAGTGCTTTACGAGAAGAACCCGCGGGGGAGGAAACGGCTGACCTAGACTGAATTGCTGGCCCCGATGCTTCGCTCGCTCCTCGCCCACGCCGACGACGATCCCCAGACCGCCGCGCTGGCGCGTGACGGCGGCCGGGCGTTCGTGTCGCAATCGCTGCGCCCGTATCTGCTGGCGGCGCTGCTGGAGAGTAACCGCGACCGCGCGGCGATCGTCGTCGCCGGTGACGATCGCGCGGCGCATGACCTGGCGGCGGGACTCAAGAGCTGGCTGGAGCCGCGGACAGTTCGCTACTACCCCAGTCGCGGCGTCAGCTATGAGTCGCACCTGGTGCCGCCGCCACACCTGGTCGGGCTGCGGATCGCCGCGCTGGACTCGCTGCTTGAGCCCGGCGACGAGCCGCCGGTGGTCGTCGTCAGCGCCGTGGCGCTGTCGGAGAAGGTGCCCGATCCGTCGCTGCGCCCGCACTCGTTCGTGCTGCGTGTGGGCGAGCTGATGGATCTCGATGAGACCGCGCGCGACCTGGTGGCGGCCGGCTACGAGCGCGTTGACCAGGTCGAGGATCGCGGTCAGTTCGCGATCCGCGGCGGTCTGCTCGACCTGTTTCCGGCGACCGAGGATCGCGCCGTGCGGGTCGACCTATTCGGCGATGAGATCGAGTCGCTGCGCTGGTTCTCCACCTTCACCCAGCGGTCGCTCGGCGACGCCGAGCTGGTCGAGGTGGCGCCCGCCGCCGAGTTGGCCGCGGAGCACCGGGAGCTGGCCGAGATCGCCGCACTGGAGGAGGCGGCCGACCGGCCTGACATCGTCGAGCTGCTCCCGGTCGAGGACTTCCATCCGTTCCTGGAGCTGGCGCCGCCCGATGCGATCGTGGTGATCGCTGGCGAGGAAGAGCTGGCTCCCGCGCTCGCCGATCACTGGCAGGACGTCACCGCCGCCTTCCATGACGCCGACGCGGGCCACCTGTATGTGGCGCCGGAGGTGGTCAACGCGGCGCTCGAGGGCCGCGCGCGGATCCGCCTCTCGAGCATCGACCAGGATCAGCCGTTCTCGTTTCGCGCCCAGGCGGCCGAGATCGCCGCGCGGGGCCTGAAGGAGGCCGAGCCCGAGCTTGAGAAGCTGGCCCGCTCGGGCTACCGGACGGTGATCGCCTTCGCGCGCCACGGCGAGGGCGAGCGCGTCGCGTACAACCTCGGTCGCCTGAAGGTCCGCTGGCTTGACGAATCCGACGGCGCCCAGGCGTCAGACCGCCTGGTCACGTTCGTCCAGGCCCGTCTGCAGGCCGGCTTCATCGCGCCGCAGTTCCACCTGGCGGTGATCCCGGAGCACCGGCTGTTTCGCCGCCGCCGGGCGCCCGAGCGCCCGGGCGGGGGCCGTTTGCATCGGCGCGGCGTGCTGCGCAGCTTCGCCGACCTTCGCACCGGCGACATCGTCGTTCACGAGGACCACGGGATCGCTCGCTTTGCGGGCTTTGACACCAAGACCGTGGCCAACGTCACCCGTGACTACCTGTACCTGGAGTACGCCGGTTCTGACCGCGTGTTCGTGCCCGTCGACCAGCTGGCCAAGATCAGCCGCTACGTGGGCGCCGGCGGCTCGCACCCGCCGCTGTCCAAGCTCGGCGGCACGCGCTGGGACACGCTGAAGGCGCGCGCCCGCCGCGCGGCCCAGGAGCTGGCGGGTGAGCTGCTCAATCTGTACGCCGAGCGCAAGCGACGCCAGGGCCACGCCTTTCCGCCCGACAGCGACTGGCAGCGGCAGTTCGAGGACGCGTTTCCGTTCTCCGAGACGCCTGATCAGCGGGACGCGATCGAGTTCGTCAAGTCCGACATGGAGGCGCCGCGTCCGATGGACCGTCTGATCTGCGGCGACGTCGGCTACGGCAAGACCGAAGTCGCGCTGCGGGCCGCCTTCAAGGCGGTCCAGGACGACAAACAGGTGATGCTGCTGGTCCCGACGACGATCCTCGCCCAGCAGCACTACGGCACGTTCTCCGAGCGGCTCAAGGACTACCCGGTGACGATCGAGCAGGTGTCGCGGTTCCGCCCTGCGCCGGAGCAGAAGGCGGCCGTCGCGCGCTTCTCCAGCGGCGAGGTTGACATCCTGATCGGCACCCACCGCCTGCTCTCCCGCGACGTCCGCGCCAAGGACCTCGGCTTGCTGATCGTCGACGAGGAGCAGCGCTTCGGTGTCAAGCAGAAGGAGCTGCTGCGCCAGCTCAAGCTGCGCGTGGATGTAATCGCGATGAGCGCCACGCCGATCCCGCGCACGCTGCAGATGTCGATGGCCGGGGTCCGTGACATCAGCGTGATCGAGACCCCGCCGGAAGGCCGGCGGCCAGTCAAGAGCTACGTCGGCGAGTACGACGAGGAGCTGGTTCGGCGCGCGCTGCTGCGGGAGAAAGAGCGTGGCGGCCAGGCATTCTTCCTGCACAATCGAGTTGAGTCGATCGACGAGACCGCCGAGCGGCTGCGCGGTCTGTGCCCGAAGATGAAGTTCGAGGTCGTCCACGGCCAGATGGACGAGCGCACGCTGGAGCGGCGAATGCTCAGCTTCCTGCGCGGCGACACCGACGTGCTTGTCTGCACGAGCATTATCGAGTCGGGGATCGACATCCCGCAGGCCAACACGCTGATCGTCGAGCGCGCCGACGTGTTCGGCCTGGCGCAGCTCTACCAGATCCGCGGGCGGGTCGGCCGCTCGCGGGAGCGGGCCTACGCGTACCTGCTGTATCCGAGCGCTGCGGCCCTGACGGTCGACGCGGCGCAACGCCTGTCGGCCCTGTCTGACTACACCGAGCTCGGCGCCGGCTTCAAGATCGCGATGCGCGACCTGGAGATCCGCGGCGCGGGCAACCTGCTCGGCGACGAGCAGTCAGGGCATGTCGCCGCGCTCGGCTTCGAGCTCTACATGCAGATGCTCGATGAGGCCGTGGCCGAGTCCGAGGGCCAGGTTGAGGACTGGGAGCCGGTGCGCCTGGACGTCAGCGTCGACGCCTACGTGCCCGCCGACTACATCCCCTACGAGCAGGCCAAAGTGGATGTGCACCGGCGGATTGCCGCCTCCCGTGAGGTGGCCGATCTGGCGCTGCTTCGCGATGAGCTCCAGGACCGCTTCGGCGACCTGCCCGAGCCGCTGCAGAACCTGATCGCGCTGCAGCAGGCCAGGATCAAGCTCGGCCAGGCCGGCGTTACGGCCGTCACGTTCCGTGGCGATCGCCTGGCGGTGACCCCGGTCGAGCTCGACTCGGTCCACGCCAAGCAGCTGCGGGCCGAGATCCCTGAGGCGCTGTATGAGTCAGGCAAGTCCCAGCTGTCGGTGCGCGTGCCGTCGGATCCAGCCCACCGGTTCCCGGCGCTGATCCGCGCCGCCGACGTGCTCCTGGCGGTTAAGCGGGGCGCCGATGACGGTGCCGGGGACGATGAAGGGGCCGGGGACGAAGACGGGGCCGGGGGCCACGACGGGGCGGCTGACGATCCCAAACGGGGCGTGTCGCTACCATCAGCCGCAGTTCGATGAAGAGATTGAGGTCCATCCTGGCGCTCGGCGCCTTTTTTGTGCTCGCTGTCGTGCTCTCCGCGTGCGGCAGTGGCGTGCCCGGCAACTCGGTCGCGGTGGTCGCCGGCAACCCGATCAGCGCCCCGGCCTTCAACCACTGGATGTACGTGGCCGCCAAGGGCCAGTCCTCGTCGAGCCCCGGCCAGCCGGTGATCGTCCCCAACGATCCCCCCAGCTTCGCCAGTTGCATCGCCCAGGCCCGCAAGGAGATTCCGAGCCTGGCCAAGACCTCGGCCAAGACGCTCAAGATCGACTGCCAGACCCTCTTCACGTCGCTTTCCAGCCAGGTGATGGACTTCCTGATCAAGGCCTACTGGTACCAGGCCGACGCCCACAAGCTGGGGATCAATCTCACCGACGCTCAGGTCCAGAAGGCGTTCGTCTCGGCCAAGAAGCAGCAGTTCTCCACCGCCGCCCAGTTCGACGCCTTCCTGAAGTCGACCGGGCAGACCATGCAGGACATCATTTTCCGGGTGCGGGTCAATCAGGTCTACGAGAAGATGATCGCCAAGTACACGACGCCCGTCACCAGCGCTCAGATCGCGGCCTACTATGCCAGCCACCAGTCGCAATACGGTACGCCTGAAAGCCGCGATCTGCGGATCGTGCTGGCCAAGACCCAGGCTCAGGCCCAGGCGGCCAAGCGCGCGCTGCAGACCGGCTCCAGCTGGAACGTCGTGGCCAAGAAGTACTCCACCGATCCGACGACCAAGAACATCGGCGGCGTGCTGACCAATGTGACCAAGGGCCAGCAGGACGCGGCACTCAGCCAGGCCGCGTTCTCCGCCACGGCCAACAAGCTGCTCGGTCCCGTAAAGGGCCAGTTCGGCTACTACGTGCTGGAGGTCACCAAGATCAACCCGGCGACGCTCAAGACGCTGGCGCAGTCCACCGCGACCATCAAGCAGACGCTGACTCAAGCACGGCAGGCCGCGGCCCAGAAGGCGGTCGACGCCCACGCCAAGGGGAACTGGTTCAAGCAGACCACGTGTCGTTCGCTGTACGCGATGGCCGACTGCAGCGGCTACAAGGCACCCACTAGCTCGACCAGCTCCGCCACGCCGACCCCCTAGTGGATTACGGGTCGCACGCGGACCCGCTGCAGTCGCTGGCGCGCCTGAACGAGATCACCAGGCGGCTTCGGATCGAGTGCCCGTGGGATCGCGAGCAGGACGAGCGCACAATCGTGCCCCACACGGTAGAGGAGGCCTACGAGCTGGCCGACGCCGCCCACCGGCGTGACGACGGCAAGCTGCTCGACGAACTCGGCGACGTCCTGTTCCAGGTCTACTTCCTGGCCCTGCTGCTGGAGGAGCGGGGCGCCGGGAGTCTGGCGGCGGTGGCCGAGCACGTCGCTGAGAAACTGGTCCGCCGTCATCCGCACGTGTTCGGTGAGGCGCAGGCCAACACCGCCCAAGAGGTGCTGGCCAACTGGGATGCGATCAAGCGTGATGAGCCCGACCGCGAGCCGGGGCTGTTCGGAGAGGTGCCCGAGAATCTGCCCGCGCTGCTGCATGCGCGCAAGGTCCAGCGCCGGGCCGCATCCAGCGGCTTTGACTTCCCCGGCGTCGGGGACCCGCTGGCCGCACTGCACGACGAGCTCTCGGAGCTGGAGAGCGCGCAGGGCAGCGACGATCGCTTTCATGAGCTCGGTGACGTGCTGTTCGCCGCGGTCAATGTGGCCCGCAAGCTGCACCTGGACCCGGAGCTGGCACTGCGCGCCAGCTCGGACAGATTCCGCAGGCGCGTGCTGACAGCGGACCAGCTCGCGGCATCGGAGGGCAGAAGCTGGGACGATCTCGCAACCGATGACCAGCTTGCCTACTACGCCCGCGCCCGCCTGACAGAAGGAGATCGACCGCGAACATGAGCCAGATCGAGCACGTGCATGCCCGCCAGATTCTCGACAGCCGAGGTAACCCGACCGTCGAGGTCGAGCTCAGCCTCCGATCAGGGTCCTGGGGTCGCGCCGCCGTGCCGTCCGGGGCGTCGACCGGCGAGTTCGAGGCCGCCGAGCTGCGCGATGGCGGCTCGGACTGGATGGGCAAGGGCGTGACCAACGCCGTCGACAACGTCAACGGCGAGATCGCGACCGCCATACGCGGCCAGGACGCGGCGAGTCAGGCGGCGCTGGACCGGATGCTGATCACGCTCGACGGGACCCCCAACAAGTCGCGCCTGGGCGCCAACGCGCTGCTGGCCGTGTCGCTGGCCGCCGCCCACGCGGCGGCCGGCGAGGAGCGCCTGCCGCTGTGGCGCTACCTGGGCGGCGAGACCGCGCACGTTCTGCCGGTGCCGATGATGAACGTGCTCAACGGCGGCGTGCACGCTGACAACCGCGTCGATTTCCAAGAGTTCATGATTGTCCCGGTCGGCGCGCGCAGTTTCGGCGAGGCGCTGCGGATGGGCGCCGAAGTGTTTCACCATCTGAAAGGCACCCTGCACGAGCAGGGGCTGTCGACTTCGGTCGGTGACGAGGGCGGCTTCGCCCCGGACCTGCAATCCAACGGGCAGGCACTCGAGGTGCTGTTGGCGGGCATCCGGGCCGCTGGGTACATCCCCGGCGACCAGGTCGCCATCGCGCTGGATCCGGCGGTCTCGGAGTTCTATCGCGACGGCGCCTACGTGCTCGAGCACGAGGGCC
>CALAQT010000008.1 GCA_937888775.1 uncultured Actinomycetes bacterium
TTCAGAAACGGCCGCGCCCTCAGCCAGCGCGGCCGTTTCTTGTCACCAAAGGGTTCTTCCGTGGCAAGTAGTTAGTTGGGGCGCCCAGTCCGGCGTGAAGGCTGGGAAGACGGAGCTGGCCAGCAGCCGCCGCAGCGCGCGGGCGGCATTGGGGTAGAGGCTGAGGTGAAACGGTCCGTCGGCTAGCACGCCCTGGTTGTAGATCAGCATCCGCGCCCGGGGGTGCGAGCTGACCCAAGCCGGCAGCTGATCGACGAACCCGGGGTCATCGGCGCCCCACAGCGCATACTCGCCGAATACGAACGGCTGCCCCGGAAAGGCGTCGTAGAGCGAGGTCAGCCCGGAGAAGTTAGGGAATTTGCCGTAGAAGTCGGTGCCCACCCAGTCGACCCAGCGCCCGCCCGGCCAGTAGGCCGAGGGTGCGTTTCCGGGCACGCCGGGCAAGCCTGCCACCTGCGGCACCCACAACATTGCGACTTCGGGCGCAGGGAGATCGGCGCGCGTGTGCAGGCGCGGCATGCCCAGGCGCGCCAGCACTAGGTCGATGTGCGACAACGTGCCGCCCCGGAGGATCAGCGTGACCCGCTCCCAGGCCAGCTTGAACGCGTGCGTCGAGTGGGCCGCGTCACGGGGACTGCCGTCGGCGTTGAAGGCGCTGTAGGGGTTCCAGTTGCCGTCCATCTCGGCCATCAGGCGGATGTAGGTGACGTGGCCGCTGGCGGACATGGCGTGATTGAGCGCGATCAGCCAGGCGTCGCCGTTGCCGTCGGCGATTCCCAGCGGGCTGATCATCTCCCGCGTGCCCGAGGCGGTGGTGATGTGGATCATCAGTCGCGACCGCGCGACCGCGCGACCGCGCGACCGCGCGGCGGCGACGTCGGCGAAGATCCCGGGAGGTACTCGCCCCAGGCCGCGAACACCTGAAGCCGGATGACTCGAGCACCGCCCGTTAGGCGAGGCCGGATGCCGAGCGGGCGGCTGGCTCGAGGGCCGGATGCTTGCCGACCGCCTGCTGATAGGCCGAGATCGGCTGGCCGGCCACGCCCTGGAACACCTTGCCCGCCGGGGGCAGATAGGCCTGGGCCGATGCCCGCCCGGCGCCGGAGCCGCAGCTGAAGAGCAGGAAAGCGCAGGCGATTGACGTAACCAGCGGCCAGCGGCGCGGTAGATTGCAACACAAGGTCGGTCCGCAGCGCGCCAAAAGCCGTCTCTCGGTCCCGACGGCCGCGACCTTAGCCGGCAGCACCCTGTCTAGCCGGAAGAACCCCTCTTGAGCTTCGATACCCCTCGCCTATCACGCTGGACGCCGCCGATCGCCGCCTTCGTCGCGGCGCTGGTGGGCGTGATCAACGTCGCCTCCACGCTTACGCCCAACATCCGCTGGCGTGGCCATCTGCTGCTGTCATTCGAGCCGGTCGAGGCGATCAGGCTGTTCCACGCGTTCGCGCTGCCGGCCGGGGCCGCACTGCTGCTCGTGGCGCCCTATCTGCTCAAGCGCCGCCGCCGCGCCTGGCAGGCGGCGGTGATCCTGATGCTGACGCTGGGGGTGTTCGACCTGCTCAAGGGGCTGGACTTTGAGGAAACGGCGATCACCTGGCTCGCCGCCGGACTGCTGCTCGGCTGTGGCTCTGCCTTCCGCGTACGCCACGACCGGATCACGCTGCGCTCGGCCGTCTGGCGGGTGCCGCTGCTCGGTGTGTTTGGGCTGACGTTCGCTGCGGTCGCCGCCTGGGCCTCGGAAGGCCGCCCCTCGTGGGCGTCGGTGGCGCGCGAGACGGGCGATCTGCTGCTGTGGCGCAGCGGCCCGTGGCACTTCGAGCGCCACACGGTGTGGTTGCTGCACAAGCACTTCATGTGGATGCCGCTGGGCGTGCATCTGATCGAGGCCGGCACGCTGATCGCCGCCGCCTACGTGGTCTTCCGGCCGCTCACCGCCCCCCGCGCGCTGCCGGGCCCGGCCGCGCGCAACGCCGCCGCCGAGCTGGTCCGAGCCCACGGCACAGACACCCTGTCGTACTTCAAATTGCGCGCCGACAAGCAGTATTTCTTCAGCTCCGACCGCTGCGCGTTTGTCGGCTACCGGATCGAGAACGGCGTGCTGCTGATGTCCGGCGATCCGGTCGGACCACTGGATGCGTTTCCCGCGCTCCTGGAGCAGCTCCGGGCGTTCGCCGATACGCTGGGGCTCAAGCTAGGCGCGATCGGGGCCAGCCAGCGCCTGTGCCCGCTGTACGAGGAGCTGGGGCTGCACACGATCTATCTCGGCGACGAGGCACTGATTGAGCTGGACGAGTTCTCGCTGGAGGGACGCGCAATCCGTAAGGTCCGCCAGTCCGTCAGCCGCCTGAGCAAGGCCGGCTACAGCGCCGAGCTGCTCGAGGTGCGGGCCCTGGATCATGACGCCGTGGCCGAGATAGAGCTGGTGCTCGAACGCGGACGCGAGGGGGCTCCAGAACGCGGCTTCTCGATGGCGATGGATTCACTGCTCGGTGACCACGACCAGGACACCCTTGTCGTGCTGGCCCGCGACGAGCAGGGCGCAATCCGCGGGGTCCTGCATTTCGTGCCCTGTTACGGCCGCTCGGCGATGTCGCTGTCGTTCATGCGCCGTGACCCCGGCACCCCCAACGGTCTGACCGAGTTCCTGGTCGTAAAGGCCACCGAGCTGCTGCGAGAGCGGGGCTTGCACGAGATGTCGCTCAATTTCGCCGCATTTGCGCGTTGGATGCACAGTCCGACCAAGCGCTCCGAACGGGTGCTAGGCAAGCTGATCGCGCTCGGCAATCCGTTCTTTCAAATCGAGAGCCTGTACCGTTTCAACGCCAAGTTCTTCCCTCGCTGGGAGCCGCGCTACCTCGTCTATGAGGGTGCGCTCGGGCTGCCACGCGCCAGCCTGGCGGCGATGTGGGCCGAGGGCCAGCTGTGGAAGCCGGAGCTGCTGCGCGCCCGCACGACGGGCGCAGCGCGATTGGCGGCGCGCGCGCGCTAACCTCAGCTTAACGAGAGGGCTCGCCACCAGCCTCTCAGAGGTGGTGGTTTGCGGAGCGCACCGGCGCTGATCTGAGCCGACGTGTTCCTCTCCGCGTCAGTAGCCTACGCCGCCCGTAAGGTCAGGAACTCAGCTTGAGCAGCGTCAGCCGAAAACATGACGAGACGTCGTCCACCCGCCACCGCCGGGAACGTCACCGACGCCGCAACGGCCACGCCGGAGCCACGCGTTGTCGCTGAGTGCATCCACGATCTCTGAGCCTCCGGTGACAGCACTGCGCTACTTCGATGTCGTGCTGCTGGTGGTCGCAGCGCCGATCATGCTGCTGATCGGCGTGCCCGCCTCCGGCTACTGCATCGGGGCGGCGGCCTGGATCGTGCTGCGCGCGATCGGGGTAGGAGTTGAACGTGCAGCCACCGCCGTCGAGATCAACAGCGCGATCGCGATCAGGCTCGGATACATGTTGGGACGGCTGTTCCTGCTGGCGATCGCCGTGATCCTCGTGCGCAAGTCCGACGGCCAAAATGCCGGACTCGCGGCGCTGGTCGTAGTCGTGTTCGCCTTCACGGTCCAGCTAGCCACGTCGGCTCTCAACCGTCCCGGATCGAACCGCCCACGATCGACCCGCGGCGGACCGCGATGAGCAGGACACGAAAGCTCCTCCTCGGTATCGCCGGGTTCTACGTCCTGGGCCTGGTCCTGCTCGCCGTCATCTTCGGCGTCGCCTCGAAGAAGAACAACGTCTTCCAGATCCAGAATGAGTTCAAGCTGGTCAACTGGATTCACCTCGGTGTATTCAGCATCAATCGCGCCGTGGTGTACCTGATCCTCGCCGCGATCTGCACGATCGGCACGATGCTGTGGATCTCGCGGCGCATGCACGCGCGGCCCAACCGCGTGCAGACCGCGGTCGAAGTGATCTTCAGCCTGATGAAGGACAACATCACCCGCGGGAACATGCCCGACTCGATGGCCGCCAAGTGGTTTCCGTTCATCGGCGCGCTGTTCCTGTTCATCTGGTTTTGCAACCTGATCGGCTACCTCCCGCTGCCGACCAACAGCGAGGAGACGTTCAACGTCTTCGGGGCACAGATCCCGGACTTCGCGCTCTATGCCGCCACCGCGAACGTCTCGGTTCCGCTGGTGCTCGCGCTCGTCGTGTTCATCGCCTTCAACACCGAGGGGATCCGGGCGCAGGGGCCGATCGGCTACGTCAAGAGCCTGATCCCGTCCGGGGTGCACGGGCCGATGCTGATCCTGATCGCACCGCTTGAGATCGTCTCAACGTTCATGCGGCTCGTGTCGCTGACGATCCGGCTGTTCGCCAACATCCTGGCCGGACACATGATCATCCTGTTCATGGCCGGCGGGCTCGCGGTGATCCTCGGACTCTCGGTCCTGGGGTGGTTCACGCTGCCGGTCGGGATCGCCGTCTACCTGTTCGAGCTCGGGCTCGTGGCGACGCTGCAGGCGTTCATCTTCGCGACCCTTACGGCCATCTACGTCGGTGGCGCGGTCTCTCATCACTAAACACAGAAGGAGCTGAGCTCAAAGTGCTTACACACATCATCTCGTTTGCCGCCTCGTCCGGGGTCGGAGCGGGACTCGGCATCGGGATCGGCGGCGGGCTCGGCGCCTTGGGCGCCGGCGTCGGCATCGGCATCATCTTCGGCAAGGTCATCGAGGCCGTCACGCGCCAGCCCGAGATGCGCGACGAGATCACCCAGATCCAGTGGCTCGGCTTTGCGCTCACCGAAGCGTGCTTCTTCTACGGCCTGGTGGCCGGCCTGATCTCCTACGTGCTCAAGTAGATGGCCAGCTCCCTCGTACCTGCCGCGTCGAGCGGCTCGTTCCTGATCTCGCCCAACGTCGGGCTGATGATCTGGACGCTGCTGCTGTTCGGGATCTCGATGTACGTGCTCGCGAAGCTCGCGTTTCCGCTGATCACCGAGGCCCTCGACCGCCGCCAGAAGGCGATCGAGAACTCGATCGATGCCGCCGAGCGCACGCGCTCGGAGGCCGACCAGCTGCTGGCGGACTACCGTGAGCGGCTCAAGGAGGCACGCCACCAGGCGGACGAGATCGTCGATCGGTCGCGTAAGGCCGCCGAGATCCACGAGCGCGACGCTCATCAGGACGCCCACACCAAGCGCGAGCAGATGATGGAGCAGACGCGACGGGACATCGAGTCCGAGACCCGCCGGGCGATCGACGAGATCCGGCGGGAGGTCGCCGACCTGACCGTGCTGGCGACCGAGAAGGTCACTCGCAAAACGCTGACCGAGGACGACCAGCGCCGGCTGGTGGAGGATGCGCTCTCCGAGCTCGATTTCAGCGCGCTGAGCGCAGAGGGCGGACGGGGTCGCTAGTGGAGGAGATCGCCCAGGTCTACGCGCGGGCGCTGTTCGAGGTGGCCCTCGAGCACGACGTGCTGGACCGGGTCCGGGAGCAGCTCGGGCAGCTGGCCGATGCGATGCACGAGAACCGCGACCTGGCTGTGTTCTTCTTCTCGCCCTACTTCTCCACCGACGAGAAGAAGCAGGGCCTGCACAGCGCGCTGGATGGCGCCGAGCCGGCGTTTGAGAACTTCATCGAGGCGCTGATCGAGCGTCACCGGATGCCGGCCATCTTCCGCATCCGCGCCCGCTTCGACAAGCTGTGGGATGAAGAGAAGAAGCTGCTGCCCGTGCTGGTCACCAGCGCCGTGGAGCTCGACGAGTCGGTCGTCAAGAGCCTCGGGGACCGGATCGGCGAACAGGTCGGGCGCAACGTCCAGCTCTCGACCGAGATAGAACCGGACATCCTCGGCGGCATCGTGCTGCGCGTGGGCAATGTGATCCTCGACGCGTCGATCCGAAACCGTCTCAACCAACTTCGCAAGCAAGTCGCGCAGGCGTAGCCAGCCGCGCCTGTCAAGGGAGCCACTTCAATGAAAATCAACCCCGACGAGATCACCTCGATCCTCAAGAGCCGGATTGAAGGTCTCGATACCTCCACCGCCGACCTCACCGAGGTCGGAACCGTGCTGTCGGTGGCCGACGGCATCTGCCGGATCCACGGCCTCGACAACTGCATGTCGTTCGAGATGCTCGACCTGCCCCATGACGTGACCGGACTGGCGCTGAACCTGGAGTCAGACAACGTCGGCGCCGTGCTGTTCGGCGAGTGGGAGCGGATCGCCGAGGGCAACACGGTCAAGCGCACCGGTCGCCTGCTGGAGATCCCCGTCGGCGATCAGCTGCTGGGCCGGATCGTCGATCCGCTCGGCAATCCGCTTGATGGCAAGGGCGAGCTGAATACCACCGAGACTCGTCCCGCCGAGCACAAGGCCCCCGGCGTGGTCCAGCGCCAGCCGGTCAAGGAGCCGATGCTCACGGGACTTAAGGCGATCGACTCGATGATCCCGATCGGCCGCGGCCAGCGTGAGCTGATCATCGGTGACCGCCAAACTGGCAAGACCTCGATCGCGATCGACACGATCATCAACAACACCGAACGCGACCTGATCTGCGTCTACGTGGCGATCGGGCAGCGCAAGGCCACCGTTGTGCAGCTGGCCAGCATCCTGGAGGATGCCGGCGCGATGGAGAACACGATCATCGTGATGGCCGCCGCCGACGAGTCGGCACCGATCAAGTTCCTGGCGCCCTACGCGGGCTGCGCGATGGGAGAGCACTTCCTCTACAACGGCAAGGCTGCGCTGGCGATCTACGACGACCTGACCAAGCACGCCTACGCCTACCGGCAGATGTCGCTGCTGCTGCGCCGCCCGCCGGGCCGCGAGGCCTACCCGGGCGATGTCTTCTACCTGCACTCCCGGTTGCTGGAGCGGGCGGTCAAGCTCAACGACGATCTCGGCGGCGGCAGTTTGACGGCGCTGCCGGTGATCGAGACCCAGGCCGGCGACGTCTCGGCCTACATCCCCACCAACGTGATCTCGATCACCGACGGGCAGATCTTCCTGGAGCCCAAGCTGTTCTACTCCGGCGTGCGCCCGGCGATCAACGTCGGCATCTCGGTCTCCCGGGTCGGCGGCAACGCCCAGATCACGCCGATGCGCAAGGTCGCCGGCACGCTGAAGCTGGAGCTCTCCCAGTACCGCGAGCTCGAGGCGTTCTCGCAGTTCGGCTCTGAGCTGGACCCCGAGACACAGCGGACGCTGTCACGGGGCGAGCGGCTGGTCAAGGTGCTCAATCAGCCCGAGCGCCATCCGATGCCCGTTGAGGATCAGGTGGTCCAGATCTTCGCCGCCACCAACGGCTACCTGGATCGAATCAACCTCGACCGGGTCGACAAGTTCCTGGCGGACGTGATCGAGTCCGTGCGCGGCAACGAGCCCGAATTGATGAAGACGATTGCTGGCGGCGACTGGAGCGATGAGACCCAGGCGCAGATCGACAAGGCGGTGGCGCAATACGCCGAGGACTTCGGCTATGACCTCGATGAGGAGGGCCATCCGCTCGAGGATGACGATCAGCCCGCGCCCCAGGCGCGACGCACGGAATCCCGCGAGGAGCCGAGCGAAGTGCAGGACAGCAGCGACAACCGGGCCGAGAAGGAGGACGAGGCCGTCCCGGCGTGAGCCGGCGAGCCTCCTAGGCGATGGCAACCTCGCAGCGCGATGTTCGCAACCGCATCAGTGCGGTCAAGAACATCCAAAAGATCACCCGGGCGATGGAGATGGTCGCCGCCGCGCGCCTGCGCCGAGCCGAGCAGCGCATCGAGGCGCTGCGCCCCTACGCCGACGCGATCCGGCGGATGACCCGGCAGGCTGCCGAGGCGGCGGGCAGCGTCCCGCGGCTGCCGATCCTCACCGAGCACGAACAGGTGCGCTCGGTCGGCCTGCTGGTGGTCGCCGGCGACCGGGGCCTGGCCGGTGCGTTTAACTCAAATGTGGTGCGCGCCGGCGTCGCCGCCGGGCGCGCGCACAGCGGGGACGGGCGCACGCCGGTCTATTTCGCCTCCGGCCGACGACCGGCTTCGTCGCTGACCTTCCGCGGGCTGGAGCCCGCCCAGAGCTTCATGGGCTTCACCGATCGCCCGGCCTACGCCGACGCCCGTCGGATCGCCGAGCGCCTGATGGCCGCCTACATCGACGACGAGGTCGATCAGGTCGAGGTGTTCTACAACGGCTACATCTCACCGCTGTCGCAGGTGGTGCGCCGCGAGACGCTGCTGCCCCTCCAGCAGGCCACCGTGCTGGACGGTGACTCCGATCAGGAGGATGAATCCTCCCCGCAGCGTGAGCACCACGCGCTGGTCGAGTACGAACCCGATCCCGAGGAGATCCTCAAGCGCCTGGTGCCCGACTACGTTGAGATCTCGATCTACCGGGCGCTGCTGGAATCGACCGCGTCCGAGCACGGCGCGCGGATGACGGCGATGCGCAACGCATCAGAGAACGCCAGCACGCTGATCGAGGATTACACGCTTGAGATGAACCGGGCCCGCCAGGCGGAGATCACGCAGGAGATCATGGAAGTCGTCGCCGGCGCCGAAGGCCTCGGCTAGTGCAGCGCTCCGGAAGCGATTCCGAGAGCGGTGCACCTGACCCAGCAACTGGAGAGAACGAGAATGTCTGCCACCACTGAAGAAACGTCGGAGACCACCGAGAGCCAGAACGTTGGGCGGATCGAGGAGATCCAGGGGGTCGTGATCGAGGCCGTGTTCCCCGACAAGCTCCCGGAGATCAACCATGCAGTCCGGATCCGGCGCCCCGAGGCCGCGCGCGCTGAAGAGGACGAGGACATCGCCGCGGCCGCCAACGAGTGGCTGGTCTGCGAGGTTCAGCAGCATCTTGGCGACGACCGCGTGCGCGCGGTGGCGATGGACACCACCGACGGCCTGGCGCGCGGCACCGAGGTGATCGACACCGGTTCGCCGATCACGGTTCCGGTCGGCCGCGCGACGCTGGGGCGGATCTTCAACCTGCTCGGCGAGCCGATCGACCTGGGCGAACCGCTCGATAAGGATATCGAGCGCTGGCCGATTCACCGTGAGGCGCCGAAGTTGGAGGCGCTGACGCCGACGACCGAGATGTTCGAGACCGGGATCAAGGTGATCGATCTGCTCGCTCCCTACGCCAAGGGCGGCAAGGTGGGGTTGTTCGGCGGCGCCGGCGTTGGCAAGACGGTGATCATCCAGGAGCTGATCCGGAACCTGGCGGAGGAGCACGAGGGCCTGTCGGCATTCTGTGGTGTGGGCGAACGCTCGCGTGAGGGCAACGACCTGTGGCTGGAGATGAAGGAATCCGGAGTGCTCGACAAGACGATGCTCGTCTTCGGGCAGATGAACGAGCCGCCCGGCGCCCGCATGCGCGTCGCGTTGTCAGGCCTGACGATGGCGGAGTACTTCCGCGATCACGAAGGTCAGGACGTGCTCCTGTTCATCGACAACATCTTCCGCTTCGTCCAGGCCGGCTCCGAGGTCTCGGCGCTGCTCGGCCGGATGCCCTCGCAGGTTGGATATCAGCCGACACTCGAGTCGGAGATGGGGCAGCTCCAGGAGCGGATCACCTCGACGAGCAAGGGTTCTGTGACCAGCATCCAGGCGATCTACGTGCCCGCCGACGACCTGACCGACCCGGCGCCGGCGTCCGTGTTCGCGCATCTGAACGCGACCACGACGCTCTCGCGCTCGATCTCCGAGAAGGGAATCTACCCGGCCGTCGATCCGCTGGACTCCACTTCGACGATCCTCAAGGCGGAGATCCTTGGCGAGGAGCACTTCAACGTCGCCAACCAGGTCAAGCAGGTTCTGCAGCGCTACAAGGAGCTGCAGGACATCATCGCGATCCTCGGCATCGACGAGCTCTC
>CALAQT010000009.1 GCA_937888775.1 uncultured Actinomycetes bacterium
CCCCCCCCGGCCGGCTCGGAGCTCGCCGGCGAGCTCGAACCCGCGCCGGCCAGTTCGGGGAAAGGTGCCTGAGATGGGCCGGGTGGCGGACAAGATCGTGGTCGTGACCGGGGCCGCCGGCGGCCAGGGGGCGGCCGAGGCGGTGGCGCTGGCGGCCGAGGGCGCCATCGTGATCGCCACCGACATCGAGCCGCCACAGCTCGGTGGCGCGATCGCGGCCCGCGCGCTTGACGTCACTTCCAAGGACGCCTGGACCGAGCTCGGCGCCTGGTGTGAGCAGCGCCACGGGCGGGTCGATGGGCTGGTCAACAACGCCGGGATCGCCATGCGCCTGCGCCTGGCGGAGATCGGACTCGGCGATCTGGAGCGGGTGATGGCGGTCAACGTCAGCGGGGCGCTGCTGGGGATCCAGACCCTGGCGCCGCTGATGGGGCCGGGCGGATCGATCGTCAACGTCAGCTCGGTGGCGGGCATGCTCGGATATCACGCGGTCGGCTACACGATCAGCAAGTGGGGAATCCGTGCGCTCTCGCGGGTCGCGAGCCTGGAGCTCGGCGGGCGCGGGATCCGCGTCAACGCGATCTTCCCCGGCTACATCGAGACGCCGATGACCGCCGCGGCCCCGGCCTCGTTTCGCCAGGCCAATGTCGACGTCACGCCGCTGGGCCGGGTGGGCCGGCCGGAGGAGGTGGCACCCCTGGTCGTGTTCCTGATCTCCGACGAGGCCTCGTTCATCAGCGGCGCCGAGATTGCCGTCGACGGCGGGCAGACCGCGCACGCGGGTGCCAAGAGCCTGTCTGACGCCCTCGGCGTCAGAGGCGAGTCCTGATGGCGATGGTGGCGACCGTGCGGGGTCCGGTCGATACCGCGGAACTGGGGTCGACGCTGATGCACGAGCACATCTTCATCCTCCAGCCCGAGGCGCTGCAGAACTGGGGTCACGCGTTCGGTCCCGCCTACTGGGACGAGCGCGAGCGCGTCGCCGACGCGATCGTCAAGCTCGGCGCGGTTCGCGACGCGGGCATCCACACGATCGTCGATCCGACCGCACCCGGTCTCGGCCGCTACATCCCCCGCATCCAGCAGATCAACGCGACCGTCGATCTGAACATCATCGTCGCCACCGGCGTCTACGCGTTCCTGGAGCTGCCGAACTTCCTCGCCGCCAGGTCGGTCGACGCGATCACCGAGCTGTTCGTGCGCGAACTGCGGGAGGGCATCAACGACACCGGCGTCAGGGCCGCGTTTCTGAAGTGTGCGGTCGAGGCGCACGGAGTCGCCGGCGACGTGCCGCGGATCCTGGCGGCGATCGCCGCCGCCAGCCTCCAGACCGGCGCTCCGATCATGGTCCACACCAATTCCGCGGCGCGAACGGGCCTTACCGCGCTGCACGCGCTGGTTGCCGAGGGAGTCGATCCGACCCAGATCGTGGTCGCCCACGCCGGCGACAGCAACGACGTCGCCTATCTGCGGGAGATCGCGGATACAGGCGCCTGGCTGGGCTGTGACCGGTTCGGGATCGATCACTTCAATCCCACCGCGGACCGGATCCGAACCTTGATCGCGCTGCTGCAACTTGGCTACGCCGACCGCATCCACCTGTCACAGGACGCGGCCAGCTTCTATGACTTCATGGTCGGCAATCCATTCTTCGCCGACGAGCAGTCGGACTATCTGCTGCTGACACACAAGATCCTGCCGGCGCTACTGGAGTCCGGTGTCACCCAGAAGCAGATCGAGCAGATGACCGTGGACAATCCGAGGCGGTTCTTCGGCGGCTGAACCGGGCCTGGCCGTAGGCAATCACGCGGCGTGGCGCACGATGGATGTCTGGGACAAAGAAGCTGTGCGGTGACGAGCGGTGTCGAAGCCGCCTTGTCCTCGGATCTGGCTAAGCCCGAGCAGTTGACCGTCGTGATCGTCGGAGGGACATTCCGGCTCACCAAGCTGACCTCGGCGACGGCGGCCAGAACACCGCCGGTAACGGGGCGGGCGCGACCGCGTCATCGTCGCCGTGTACACGCCAAGGACATCTTCACGGGCGTCGACAGCAACTGGTCCCAGGTCGGCGGCTCGAGCCTGAGCAGCACGATCGACCCGGTCGGACGGAACTCGAGCGCGGGCTCGTACACGTTCTTCCAGTCGGCGGTGCTCGGCGGCGCGACGCAGTCCTCCAACGTGCATCCCGTCACCTCCGACGGGTTGGTCGCGACGGCGGTTCATAGCGATCCCAACGCGATCGGTTACGTCGGTCTCGCCCACTCCGGCGCCAGCAGCGGCGTCAAGAAGGTGTCGCTCAACGGTGTGGCGTGCAACGACGCGAACATCAAGAAGGAGACGTACCCGTTGTTCCGCTTCATCTGGGGCGTGGTCCCGACCAGCCACCCGAGCAAGCAGGTCGAGCAGTTCTTCGACTGGGTTCGCACGAGCAAGGCGGCCGGAAAGATCATTGCCTCCGCCGGAGCCGTGCCCGCCTTCAACAAGTAAGAACGGGAGTCCCTCGCCGGGATGGACGACTACAGCCTCTCCGAGGAAACATCTGGCCTCAGCCAGGACCAACGCGCCGAGCTCACGCTCGGCGCGTTGGTCTGCGTCGTCGTCGGCCTGCTACTGGCGATGCTCGTGTTCGTCTTCCACGAGGCATGGCCGTCGTTCGCCCACAACGGGCTGGCCTGGTTCGGACCCGGTGGCAACGTCGACGACCAGATCCAGGCGATCTTCACCTCCGGCGACCTCAACCAGGCCGCCGTCTACACCTTCCACGCCTGGCCGCTGATCTGGAGCACGATCCTGACCACGGGCGCGGCGGTGGCGATTGCGTTCGTGAGCTCGCTGTTCGTTGCCGTATTCATCGTCGAATTTGCCCCCGACCGCCTGCGGCGCGTCCTGGAGCCGGTTGTGCGATTGCTGGCCAGCGTCCCGTCGGTCATCTACGGTCTGGTGGGCGTGCTGGTGATCGTGCCGTTCATCGGCAACCATCTGATCACTGAAGGCGAGAAGGCCTCGGTCACCCCGACGATCCAGCTGAGCGGCTCCAGCGTGCTGGCCTCCGTGGTGATCCTGACCGTGATGATCTCGCCGATCATGATCGCCGTGTTCGCCGACGGCCTGCGGGCGGTGCCGCGCGGGTGGCTCGAGGGCTCGCTGGCGCTGGGGGTCAACCACTGGCGGACGTTCTGGAAGGTCGCGGTGCGGACCGCCCGGCCGGTGCTGGTGGCCGGGACCGTGCTCGCCACCGCCCGGGCGCTGGGTGAGGCGGTGATGCTCAGCATGGTCTCCGGCGGTGTCGGCTTTGCGCCCAACCCGGCGGACGGATTGATCTTCCTGTTCGAGCCCTCGCGGCCGCTGGCGGCGACGATCATCTCCAACACCGAGCAGCTCAGCTCGCCTCCGATGAAGCACACCCTGTACGCGATCGCCGCGGTGCTGCTGTTTTCGGCGGCGATGCTGTCGCTGATCGGGTGGGCCGCCAAGCAGCCGATGAAGCGCTACGGGGTGGTGGCGTGAGCACCGCCTCGGCCGGCCTGATTCTGGCGCCCGCCACCCCGCCCCCGTTGTCTGACCGCATCGGGCTCGCCTTCGCGTGGCTGCTCGGACTCCTGTTCTGCGTGATCGCGGCGGCGCTCGTGGTGTATTTCGCCGTCGAGGGCGTCAGATACCTACGCCCTAGCCTGCTGGTGACCAATCCCGCGCCCGGAGTGACCGAGAGCCAGACCGGAGGGTTTCTGGACCCGTTGCTGGGCACGCTGATCATCGCGGCGATGGCGATGGCAATCGCACTCCCGGCGGGGATCGCAATCGCCGTCTGGCTGAGCGAGTACGGGCGGCCTTCAGCACTGGCCCGGGTGACCGAATCGGCGATCGAGATGCTCGCCGGGACTCCGTCGGTCGTGCTGGCCCTGTTCGGGACGCTGCTGTTTGAGGCGCCTGCGCTCGGCTTTCTGAGCCAGACCTCGCACGGAATCGTGCTCGGCCAGTCGTTCTTCGCCGCCGCGGCGATGCTGTCGCTGGTTGGATTGCCGATGGTCGTGGCAAACGTGCGTGAGGGTCTGCAGGCGATTCCGGCCCACGTGCGCGAGGCGTCATACGCGGTCGGCAAGACGAAGATCGCCACGACGCGCCGGGTACTGCTCCCGGCCGCTCGCCCCTCGGTGATGACTGGATCGATGCTTGGTCTGGGCCGCGTGATCGGCGACACCGGATCGTCCTGCTGCTGTTGGGCGGAACACTCACGTTCAGCAGCGCCGGCTCGACGCCGCTGCTCGGCATGCTGCGCGGCACCGGCGACACGCTGACGGGCTACATCTACTACAACGCCCCGACCGGCGACGGAAATCAGCCGTCGAAGGCGTATGCGGCCGCTTTCGTGCTGATGCTCATAGTTCTGGCGCTCAACGTCCGCGTCGACTTTGCGGTACGCCGTTCGAGGGCCGGGCTGTGGAGATGAGAAAGCCGCCGCCGGTCAGACGCCTGACCGGCAATGAGGGCTACGCGCCCCGGTTCCCGGCCGGCCCCGAGCCGCACAACGGGAATGGTCCTTGGCCGGCCGCTGAGACTCAGGGGCCGGCGCTCGGGGCGCCTGCTTCCAACGGGAACGGACACCACCCCGGCTCGGTGTTCGCCGCGCGCCCGGCCCGGGTGGCGGCCGCATCGATCGCGATCGACCGCATGCAGGTGGAGCAGCTCTCGGTTGCCTACGGAACCAAGCGCGCGGTCAACGGCGTCTCGCTGCCGATCCGCCAGGGAGAGGTGCTGGCGCTGATCGGGCCGTCCGGGTGCGGCAAGACCACGCTGCTGCGCTCGCTGAACCGGCTCACCGAACTGACGCGTGGCGCCTCATCCAGCGGTCGGATCACGCTCGACGGGGTCGACATCGCCGGCATGGAGCCGACCGCGCTCAGACGCCGGGTGACGATGGTCTTCCAGCAGCCAAATCCGTTTCCGATGAGCGTTTTCGACAACGTCGCCTACGTACTGCGCGAGCAGGCTTCGCGCCGGCCCAAGCGCGCGGCGGTGCGCGGCGCGGTGCAGGACGCGCTGACCCGTGCGGGACTGTTCGACGAGGTCGGCGACAGCCTCGACCACCCGGCACTAAGGCTATCCGGCGGCCAGCAGCAACGACTCTGCATTGCGCGAGCGCTGGCGGCAAATCCGGAGGTCCTGCTGCTCGACGAACCGTGCTCGGCGCTCGATCCACGCTCGACCAAGTTGATCGAGGACCTGATCGTCAAGCTGCGCGACGACGTCGCCGTGGTGATCGTCACCCACAACCTGCAGCAGGCCTACCGGATCGCCGACTACGTGGCCTTCATGTACCTGGGCGAGCTGGTCGAATACGCCAGCGCACAGCGGATCTTCGGCTCGCCCCGTGAGCGGCGCACCCAGGAGTACGTGAGCGGTGCGTTCGGGTAAAGGGATCGGCCTGACCTGCCCGGCGCTCGCGCTGGTGTCAGTCGCGCTGCTGCTCAGCGGCTGCGTCACCACGCAGCAGGTCGCGGCGCGGGCGCGGCTAGTCGACGCCCGGATCAGAGCCAGTCAGGCGCCGATGCGCCTAACGCAGCGCAATCCCGAGGTCGGGGTCACCAAACTGTCGCTGGTGCGGGGCCCGGCGGGCACCGCGGTGACGGTGAGGTTGCGAGACACCTCCGCGCGCTGGCTCACCGACTTGCCAATCGCGGTTGGCCTGATTACCCACGCGGGCAAGCGCTATCTCAACGGCGCCGCCAACCTCGACTACTTCGATTCGCACGTTGCTGCCCTGGCGCCGCGCCGGGTCGTCGACTGGGTGTTCACCAGCCCGCGTCGCCTAGTCGTCACCGGCCGACTGTTCGCCGAGGTCGGTATCTCGCCGCTGGCGCCGCCGCCGGCCGGGGCGCTGCCGCAGCTTGACGTCACGCTGCGGCGCAGCGCATCCACGTCGGGCGGGCGCACGCTGCATCTGTCGGTCGCCAACGACTCCGCGATTCCGCAGTATGGACTCCCCGTCTACGCGGTGGGCCTGCTCGGCGGTCGGGACGTCAGCGCCGGCCGGGCGACGGTGGCACATCTCGGAACCTATGGCACGACGACCTTGCGTTTGACGCTGCTGGGCAGCGTGCGCGGCGAGACGATCAGGCTCTCCGCACTTCCCACGATCTTCCACTAGGAGCAGAGCATGAACCCGAGCACCAGCGGACAGACGATCGCGGCGGCCCCGCCCCCAGCCCCGGCGGAGGCGGCGGCGCAGGCCCCGACGGCGGCGCAGGCACCGGCGGCCT
>CALAQT010000010.1 GCA_937888775.1 uncultured Actinomycetes bacterium
AACAAGCAAGGCTCTCGCCAGGCGCCGGATTCACCCCCAAATGACGAGGAGTCCCGGAGAAACTCTTGAATGACACGAAACGGCCGCGCCGGGTGGCCAGCGCGGCCGTTCGTGGTGAGTGGTTGCTCTGATCGAGAGAGCGGTTGGAGTGTTTCACCGGGTTCGGATGGCGAGCGTGTCAGCGTTGTAGGCGAGGATCGCCCATCCGGTCCAGATCTGCTGGCCTTCGTTGCCTTTGAGGCGGCTGCGGTCCAGTCCGTAGCCGCGTTTGAGGTGACTGATCCGCCCTTCGGCCCCGGTTCGGTAGCGCTGCATCCGGCGTTGAGTGCGTTTGGAGCCGGGTTGGTGGCGGCCGGAGATGAACACCCGCTCGGGCGCCAGGTCTTCGAGTGTCTCCCGCGTCGGGCCGACGTTGAAACCGCCGTCGAGGGCTACCTCGCGCGGGGAGATCCCGAGCCGCCCGAGCTCCGCGACCGTGTTGGGCAGCAGCGTGTCCTCGCCCGGGTTCCCGATCGCGGTCGCCGACGGGACGATCAGTCCGCGCGCACCGCGCCGGGTGTTCTCGGTCACTTCGCAGATCTGGGTCACGTACCCGAACTCGTTGGGCTTGCCGATCTTCCCCTTGCGGATCGGTCTCGCGTCGGGATCTGAGAGTGACACCAACCGGTCGGTGATCGCCTCGCCCGCGACCCGCTGCTTGATCTGGGACGCGACCTTCTCGCACCGATCCGCCAACTCCTCGAGCTTCGCCGCGGCCTTGAGCTTGATCTTCGCGCCGCGGCCACGCGCCCGCCGGCGCGCGATCACCACCAGCCGCCGGGTCTCGCGGATCGACTGCTCCAACAGCCTGCCCGTCTCGGCGGTCAGCTTCAGCACCTCGGCCTTTGCCTCCCCCGAGCGGCGACGGATCGTACGGGTCACGGCCCGCAGCGTGTGACCCATCGACCGTGAGCGATCCCGCACCCGCCGCTTGCGCTCGCCGATCTTCGCGGCCAGCTTGCAGGCCTCCCGAGCGAGCGCCCGCACACCGTGCGCCGCCAAGCCCGCGTCGGTCAGATAGCGCACGTCGGCCTCGATCACCGTCGAGTCGATCCGCACCGCCCTGGGCCGAAACCGCCTCGACCTCGTCGCCTCGACAATCAACACGCGCGTGAGCTCGTTCACCGTGTCTGACCCGATCCGCCGCGTGAGCTTGCGGACAGTCGACTCGTCCGGCACCCGCTCTGACAAAGAAATCCGACAGAACCGCCGCAGATGAATCGAGTCCGACACCTCCGCCACCAACGTCCGGTATCCCCACCGGTAGCGCGCCTTGAGCACCATCAACCTGATGTAGGTCTCGATCGCGATCGTCGGCCGCCCATCGGTCAGCACCGCCCGCCGCGTCTCCAGCACCTCGCGACGCCAATGCCTCACAACCGGCGACAGCAACCCCGGATCGCCAAGCAGCCGATCCAACGCCGCGAGATCCGCCGGCAGCTCCCGCACCTCCACCGGCAACGCCTCGTCCCACAAGCACTCCGGCTGCCCCGCCAAAAGCGTCAGCATGCTCTCTCCTATCAATCAGAAACCCACTCACTTGCAGGCAATTCTGACCGTCACGCCGGACGGACCAAGCCCCTCAAACCCCAGCCACTTTTTCCGCACGAAGTAAGCTAAGCGAAAGATGCCCGTCGGCCGGGGACAGCGACCGGACGCAGAAGCTGATCCCGTTCGTGTGCTAACCGAGCGCAAGGGAGCCAGGATCCTGCCGCCTCGAAACCAGTAGGACGGATGGCTCGGGCGTACGTGCCGGTATTCCCCATCTCGCCGCGCACGGCGTCACGGTTTCTCAGGAGTTTCCCAGGTTCGCGCCCGATAATGGGGGTGTGAGCGGCGAGCAGGAGCTGTTGCGTGTGCTCGTTGTCGATGACGAGCCGAATATCGTCGATGTGGTTTCGATGGCGCTTCGGCATCACGGGTTTGATGTGGCTGCGGCGGATACTGGTGGTGGGGCTTTGGCGGCTGTTCGGGAGTGGCATCCGCACGTGTTGGTGTTGGATGTGATGTTGCCGGACATGGATGGGTTTGAGGTTGCCAGGCGGCTGTCGGGTGAGCATGCCGGGGTGCCGATTCTGTTTCTGAGCGCGCGTGATGCGACGGCGGACAAGGTGCGGGGGTTGACCGCTGGGGGCGATGATTACGTGACTAAGCCGTTCAGTCTTGAGGAGTTGATCGCGCGCTTGCGCAACATTTTGCGTCGTACGGGCGCGTTGCGGGAGGTCTCGAGCCGGCTGGTGTTTGCGGATCTTGAGCTGGACGAGGAGACGCGCGATGTGTCTCGCGATGGCCGTTCGATCGAGCTTACGGCCACGGAATATCGCCTGCTTCGGTATTTGATGCTCAACCCGCGTCGGGTGCTTACGCGCGCGCAGCTGCTGGACCATGTGTGGAGTTATGACTTCGATGGCGACGCGCGCGTGCTCGAGACGTACATGAGCTATCTGCGCAAGAAGGTCGATGCTGCGCCTCCGCGGCTGCTTCACACGGTGCGCGGGGTCGGCTATACGCTGCGTCTGCCGCGAGGGTGATCTGGGTGTCGCTGCGGATACGACTGCTGGCGGGGATGCTTGTGCTGGTCTCGGTTGCTCTGGTTGTTGCTGCGGTCGCGATCTACGTGGAGCAGCGTTCGTTCCTATCCGGTCGGCTCGATCAGAGGGTCATTGCTGCGGCCACGCCGATCTCGTACCAGCTCGGAGTTGACGCGCGCTTGCTCGAGCGACCGGACGCCGGAGATGCCGCGGCACGCGGCACGCCGGCGGGCGTGCGTGCCCTTGGGAAGGGTCTGGCGGGGTTCCTGCCGTCGGGCACCTATGGCGCGCTGATCGGCACGAGCGGCAGAATTGTGAGAGGACCGGTCACGGTCAGTTACGGCGAGGCTCGCTTGTCCCCGCCGGCATTTCCGGCGAGATTCCCGGTCTCGAACCCCGGGTCGACCCCGGAGCTGTTCACCGTTGACTCCAAGCGGGGATCGAGCCTGCGCTACCGCGCGGCGGCCCTGGCGCTTGCGTCGGGCAATGGCACGATCATCGTCGCCGTCCCTTCACGCGAGATCGAGCAGACGCTGGAGCGGCTCGTCGTCGTCGAGGCGGTGGTGGTGGCGATCGTGATCCTTGTACTGGTGGCGCTCGGCTGGGTTGTGGTCAGAGTTGGGCTGCGGCCGCTTGATGAGATGGGCCGCGTGGCGAGTGAGATCGCCGATGGGAATCTTTCGCGTCGCGTGAGCCCGGCGACGTCTCGTACGGAGGTTGGCCGGCTCGGGCTGTCGCTTAATAAGATGCTCGTACGGATCGAGGGGGCCTTCGCCGACCGGGCGAATAGCGAAGAGCGCCACCGGCAGTTTCTCTCTGACGTCTCGCATGAGCTTCGCACGCCGCTGGCCTCGATTCGCGGCTATGCGGAGCTGTTTCGTCTGGGCCCGGGCCAGGATCCAGCGGCGTTGGAACGTGCGATGGCTCGGATCGAGTCCGAGGCGACGCGCATGGGGGTGCTTGTCGAGGATCTGTTGGTGCTGGCTCATCGCGATGAGCTGCCCGATGCGCGACGGGTGCGGGTTGACTTGAGTGAGCTCGGCGCGCACGCGGCAGCGGATGCGCGTGCGCTGGCTCCGGCTCGCGAGGTGAGTTTTCATGCTGACGATGAGCTGGAGGTGCTCGCCGATGCTGGTGCGTTGCGTCAGGTCCTCGCCAACCTGATGGGCAACGCGGTCATCCACACTCCCGAGGGGACTCCGGTGGAGCTCAGCGTACGCCGCGAAGGTGGTGATGCTGTCCTGGAGGTCCGCGATCACGGGCCGGGACTGCCGGCCGACGCGGGGGAGCGCGTGTTTGACCGGTTCTGGCGCGCCGAGGGCGGCCGTGCCCGGGGGCGGGGTGGGGCGGGTCTCGGCCTCTCGATCGTGCGGGAGATCGTCAATTCCCACCACGGCACGGTGAACGCCGGCAATCACCCTGGCGGCGGCGCGGTATTCACCGTGAGGCTGCCTGCCGCGCCCCGCAAATCTGGGTCGGTCGATACCGAATCGCAACCAGGGCGCAAAGTCGGCGCTTCGGCAAACGCCTGAATGCTAGCAGCACGGCCTCGACCTCTGCCGGCAGATTCTCGGACTCTCGGGGCGGGTAGGCCGCCGGGGATTCTCACGCGGCGCGGGTGGTGACGGGGGTTTCGCGCAGCGGGCGCAACGGGGTGCTAGCGCTGGGAGGTACCCGAGGGATCCGTTTGGACGGGGCGGACTCAGGAGATTCTCAGCTTTCTCCCGGGGTTAGCTCAGCCGGGCAGTTCATCTTGGTGCGCGGTGACCAGTTCGACGGGGTATCGACGGCCGGCTGGGGCGGACGGGCCATCGGCTCGACAGCCGTCGCGGCCGGCGCCCGAAATTGGTGGTCCTGACCGGAACCGGATTATTGAGAGGTGCGCTCGTGTCTAGCTTGTGCGCAGTGCGGCGCTCGGCCGCGTTGGGGGTTGCGGCGATCGCTTGCGGAGCGGTGCTCTCGGCGGCCAGTCCGGCTGATCCTGCTCGCCGAAGGCTGCTCGGTGGCCTCGCGCCGGCGGGGTTGCCGTCCATGGCGCACGTGCTCGCGATGCTTGTTGGGTTCGCGCTTTTGGTCTTGACCCCCCGGCTGTGGGGCGGCACGCGTCGGGCGGCATCGTTGGCGATCGCTGGGCTGCTGCTGTTGGCGGTACTGAGCATTCTCAAGGGACTCGGGTACGAGCAGGCGATCCCCGAGGTGTGTCTCGCGTTGCTGCTCGCGTGCGGACGGAGTGCGTTCCCGCTCGGATGTCGGAGCCGTCCGCGACTCGTGGTGGTGCTCGCGGCCCTCGCCGCGTGGGCGCTGACCTGCGGCGCACTGCTGCTGGCGCCAATGGTGTCGGGCCGGACAGCGAATCCGCTTGGTCGCGATCTGCATCATGCGATCGCGCACCTGCTGCGCTCCTCGGTGGCGCATCCCGGGCTGGGCGGGCACTGGGCGACGCTGATCGACGTCCTGATCGTCTCCGCGGTTGCGGTCTCGGTGCTGAGCGTGCGCTCGTTGCTGCGCCCAGCCGGTGGCTACGGTGGCCATCATCATCCCGAGCATGAGCTCAGGGCCGCTCGCGCGATCGTCGACCGTCACGGGGAGGACTCGATCTCGCCGTTTATCCTGCGGCCCGACAAGGCGTTTCAGTTCGCCGCCGGTGGCGTGCTCGCCTATCGTCTGATCGGGGAGACCGCGGTCGTGTCGGGCGATCCGGTCGGACCGGATGAGTCCGTGTCGCCGGTTCTTTCCAGCTTCCTGGGGATCGCCCGCCAACGAGGCTGGCATGTGGTCTTGTGGGGCGTCTCCGCCCGGCACCTGTCCTGCTTTGCGAGCATGGGGCTGCGCGCGCTGTGTGCGGGCGAGGAGGCGGTCGTGGATCCGGCGCGATTTAGCCTTGAGGGCCGGTCGGTGCGCAAGCTGAGACAGTCGGTACACCGCGTGGAGCGCCGCGGCTGGGTGATCAGCGTGCATGAGGGACGTGAGATCGACGCTGATCTGGAGGCTGAGATGGAGGCGCTCGAGCTGACTTGGAGGACGGCGAGGCAACGTCTGCTCGGCTTCGCGATGGGGATGGGAGCGTTCGAGTCCGGCGTGGCACCCAACGATCTCTACCTGCTGGCCCGCTCGCCTGATGGTGAGCTCGGTGGCGTGATGCGCTTTATCTCTCACTGCGGAAAGCTCTCACTGGACACGATGCGCAGGGTGGGCGAGACGCCGAACGGGCTCAACGAAGCGTTGGTGTGCCGAGCGCTGGAGATCTCCCGCGACCGTGGCGTGGCGGAGGTGAGCCTGAACTACGCGGGGCTTGGGCACCTGGTGCGCAACGAGCCGCGGGGCAATTACGCGGCCAGGCTCTTGACTCGTTTTGTGGTCGCGCGGCTCGGCCGTCGCTTTCAGATGGAGCGGCTCGTGCGCTTTAACGAGAAGTTCTCTCCGGAGTGGCGTCCCCGGTACCTGGTCTATGAATCGCGCCTGGGACTGCCGCAAGCGGTGTTCCGCGTGCTCCAGGCCGAGGGCTATCTTAGCCAGCGACAGCCACGACGATTCCCGGCTGGCTGGCGTCCCTCCGCGCGCGTCCTGCCGGGCCTGCCGCCTGCCAGTGCCCCGGGCGTGAGAGAGGTCCGGTAGGTGCGAAGGGTCGGCGTCAGGCGCACGTTGGTGGGCGTGACCGCGCTCACCTTGTTGGTGACCGGCCTGGTGGGCGCTTACAGCTACGCACAGGACTATTACCTGCATCGGGGCTTTGTCACGATCCCGCAGCTCCCGCGAGCCGGCACGGGTCGGCTGCTCAGCGTGCACTTCAGCTCGAGGGCGTTGCACCGCAGCGCCGATTACCTCGTGTACCTGCCCCCTGGCTACACGCCCTCGCATCGTTATCCGGTGTTCTATCTGCTGCACGGCAGCCCGGGTCGACCCCAGGTGTTCATCGATATCGCCAACATGGATGTTCGGCTGGATAACCAGCTCAGTCAAGGTCGCCTACAGCCGATGATCCTGGTGTATCCGGACGGGCGGGTCGGTGGGAGCACCTACTCAGATTCCGAATGGGCGAACACGCCCTCGGGCCAATACGAGAGCTACGTGCTCGACGTCGTGCACGATGTCGATCAGCGATTCTCCACGTTGGCCGAACGCCAGGATCGGGTGATCGGCGGCTTCTCCGCCGGCGCTTATGGTGCGATCAACATCGCCCTGCACCACCTCGCGCAGTTCGCGTCGGTCGAGGTCTGGTCGGGCTACTTCACCGAGACTTGCACCGGTGTATTCGCCCGGGCGAGCACCTCGATGCTGGATTACAACAGCCCACTCGACTACGTCGCACGGCTCAGGGCGCAGCTGGCTGTCGATCCGCTGCGGGTTTTCATGCTCGTCGGTCGCGACGACGACTCCAGTCATCAGATCGTGCCAATGGCCAAGGCACTGAAGGCCAACCACGCGAGCGTCAGCTACGCGATCTATCCAGGTGGCCACGACTGGTCGGTCTGGTACCCGCGCCTCAATCAGATGCTGATCCTCGCCTCCCACGACGTGAGCCAACCACTACGCGCTCAACCGGCCGCCGCCGGAAAGGCCGCAGCCAAAGCGGCGAGCCTTGGTCGCCATGTCGCCCGCCGGCACCCTGCCCGCGCGCGGCGACGTTCCGCCGTCGGGCGCCGCCGTTCCGGCGTTGGCGGCTACCACCACCGCCGGCGCCGCCGTCAGCCGATTGCGGGCCGGCGCGGCCTACTCGTCGGCGGCCTGCTGCTGGCGCTCGGCTCGGCCGCCGCGATCAACCTCGGGTTCCTGCTTCAGCATCGTGGCTTAGCCGCACAGCCGGCCGGCGTGCGCCGGTCGATTGCGATCACGTTGCGTAGCCGTTCATGGCTCGCCGGGCAGGCGCTCGGCTGGATCGGCTTCACGGCGCAGATCCTCGCCGTGGCGATCGCCCCGCTGTCGCTCGTCCAGGCGTTCGCCGCGGGCGGCCTGGCGATCTCGGTACCACTTGCCGCCGGACTCTTCGGCTACCGCATCTCAACCGTGCAACTGCTGGCGGTCCTGCTGATTGCCGCGAGCCTGGCGTCATTGCCGGTCGCGCTCTCCACCGCTCACGGCCACCTAGACGAGCCCACGCTTATCTGGCTTTCTGCCGCGGCGCTGCTCGCAGCGACCGTGATCGCACTCGCTGGGGTGGCGTCGTTGCGGGCGATCGCCGCCGGTGTGTTCTACGGCGTCGCCGACGCCGCCATCAAAGCCGTCACGATCGGCTGGCGAGTTCATGGCAGCGGGGCTCTGCTCTCCGGATGGACTGTGCTTGCTTGCGTCGCGACCTTCGGCGGGTTCGTTTCATTCCAGGCTGCGCTGCGCGCCGACAGCCCGGTAAGCGCGATCTCGCTGATGAGCGCGCTCGCTGCGCTCGTCGCGGTCGGATGTGGCGTGTTCGCGTTCGGCGAGTCGCTGGGCGCAACCCCGACCGCAACGATCGTCCACCTACTGGCGATCTCGATTGTGCTCGCGTGTGTACCGGTGCTGGCGAGCGCTCAGCAGCGAATGGCGATCGCAGGCCCGCTCGCTGGCGAGCAGGTCAGTCTCACCGGGTCGTTGCAGGCTGGCTATCGGACGACGTAGCGCTGGAAGCGCTGAGATGAACCACGAAACGATGCGCGACCTTCGCGCCACCGCGACCAGGCATACGCTGCGGGCGCTGGTCGCGGTAGCCGCGGGCGTTGCGATCGTCCTGCTCCTGCTGCTCTGCTTGCTGGCCGGCACGGGCTTGCTTTACGGGCTGCGGGGCCTGCGCTGGTTCGGCGTCGGAGCACGGATCGGGGATTCGTTGCCGCTCTTGCAGCTGGCGGGCTTCGACGGTCAGCCGCTCGCTCGCGTAGCGGCCGCCTGGCTGCCGACAGGCATGATTTTCGGCATCGCCCTGATCCGCGTCAAACCGCTTCGACGGGTCGTCATGGCAGGCATGTTGGGGTTGCTCGTGCTGCTGTTCGCGTCAGATGCGGCGTTTGCTCTGGCCCGCAACCTCCGGCTGGGTCAGGTGCTCTCAGATCGTGCCCCCGGCTTCGGCCCGTGGCTGGAGGCTCTGCTGTTCGCCGCAGGCAGCGCGCTACCCCGTCCATTCGCCGGCTTTCAACGGCGCGGCTCGGCCAGGTCCGTCACCGAGCACAACCGCTTCGACTCAGGCTTAGGAACCCGCCTGAACGCGGTGAAGCTGAGAGAGCGCGCCGCCCTGATCGCTCGCTCGATCAGATCTCAGCGCAGCGGCGTAAGCCGCTGAGACGCCAGCTAGCGAACCGCGGCCGTTGCTGTCGGAGTAGGCCACGCTGATACTCGCGATCGGCGTCGGCGAGATGCGGGCGTTCGCCTCCGGTCAGGGCCTCGCAGCCGCACGCGATGTCAATCACATGCCAGTCGCCCGCGCTCGGCGGAACGCTGCCGACGCCCGCATACCTCCCAGCAGGCTATAACAGCGGATCCGCGCCTCTTCCGCCTCTACCAAGGGCTACCAACAACGCGTGCCGACGACGACCATCGCGGCTCCGGACAGCAGGCAGAAGGTCCCGGGCGGCGTCCAGCGAGGCATCCTCGATACGCGGCTCGTTGTGCGGGTCGACTCCTGCGTCCGTGCCGCGCTTGGCTTCGCGGGTGGGTGAGGCGGGCGTGAAGTCTGGGTTTCTGACATCTCGATTGTCTATCACTGCACCGCGCTACGAGCTACGGCTGGCGACAGCTGGCACTCATATTCGACGAGGTCGGCCATTGCTGAACCGCGGCGGTGAGGTCCAGCTCCTAGGCGGCGTCGTTGAGCGTCTGGGGGTGTGGGGCGGTTGGGTGTTTCTGATACCAGGTGGTGAGCTGTTCGACGGTGAGTGGTCGTCCGATCAGGAAGCCTTGTAGGGAGTCGCAGCCGATCTCGCGTAGCGCGGTGAGTTGCTCGTCGGTCTCGACGCCCTCGGCGGTGATCGACACGCCGAGGTGATGTGCGAGTTCGGTCACCATCCGCACGAGCGAGCTGTCGCGCCCGTCGGGCAGCTGTTGGACGAAGGAGCGGTCGATTTTGATCTCGTCGACGGTGAGGTGCTGTAGGTGGGCGAGCGAGGTGTAGCCGGTCCCGAAATCGTCGATCGCCATCCGGATGCCGAGGCTGCGCAGCCGCTGCATCTCGAGCGCCACTGTGGGCAGGTCGGTGAGCAGCACGGTCTCGGCGAGCTCGAGGATCAGTTGAGTTGGCTTTACGCGGCTGGCGGTCAGCGCTTCGCTGACGTGGTCGGTGAGCTGGCCGGAGAGCAGGTGGCGTCCGGAGATGTTCACGGCGATGCTGAGGTCGCCAAGCCCGGAGTGGCTCCAGCGTTGCTGTTGGGCTAGCGCGCTGGCAAGGACCCAGCAGTCCAGGCGGATGATCAGGTCGCTCGCGCCCGGCGACCGGGATGAACTCGTCGGGTTGAAAGGGTCTGCTGCCGGCGCGGTTCCAGCGCACGAGCGCTTCGACGGAGCTGAGCTTGCCGCTGGCCGCGTCGATCACCGGCTGGTATTGCAGGAACAGGTCCTCGCCGCCGCGATCGAGCGTGGCGTGCAGTGCCTGCTCCAGTTCGGCGCGGGCGATCAGCGCCTGTTGCATCGACTCGTCATAGACCTCCACGCGGGCGTGGCCGGCGCGCTTGGCTCGGTATACGGCGAGGTCGGCGCGCGCGAGCAGTTGCGAGGGTTCGTCGGCGGCTCCGTCGAGCGCGAAGGTGATGCCGACGCAGGCGCCGACGCTGACGCGCAGATCGTCGACGTCGATCGGCTGGCTGGCCGCCGCCACGAGCCCGAGCACCGATCGCGCTCGCCTCGGCGCCGTCGCCGATGCCCTCGGCGATCACGAGGAACTCATCGCCGCCCAGTCGCGCCAGGAAGTCGCCGCGACGCGCGGCCTGGGTCATCCGTAGCGCGATCTCCTTGAGGATCGCGTCGCCGACCGCGTGCCCATGGGTGTCGTTGGCGCGCTTGAAGTCGTCAAGGTCGATGAACAGGACCGCGAGTGGCTGGCCGCTGCGGCCCGAGCGCGCGAGCGCCTGTTCGAGGAACTCGTTCGCCGACGCTCGGTTGTGCAGCCCGGTGAGCGCGTCGTGGGTGGCCTGGTGGGCGAGGCGCTGCTGGAGGCTCTCGCGCTCCACGATCGAGCCCGAGAGCACGAGCACGGACTCGCACAGCGCCTCGCCGAGACGGCCCGGCAGCGGTTCGGCGAGGACGGGGTCCTCGAAGGAGCATTCGGCCAGCGCGCGGGCCTTCTGTTCCATCAGGCGCAGGTTGCAGACGAGGTCGTTAAACGTCTCCGAGACGACGGCCGTCTCCTTCGGGCCGCTCGCGGGCAGGCAAGGAAGCTCGAGATCTCCGCTGCTGACCGCGCGCGTGATCTTCCAAGCGCCGCAACGGACGCGTGATCGACCGGGCGAGCAACAGCGCGACGGCGATCGTCAAAGCGACGGCGATCAGCGTCTCGATCAGCAGCGTGCGCAGCGCGTCCGCGCTGGACTCGCGAAGGCTGGCCGCGCTGTCGTGCACGCCGAGCTCGGCCTTCGCGACCAGGCCGTAGAGCTGCTGTACGCCGCTCATCCCCGAGCGAAACACGTCTGCCAGCGGCAGCAGGCGCGCCAAGCCGGGTGACAGCGCGCCGGCCGGTATCGACGATGCGACGGCGCTGGCCGGGGCCGCCGCGCCCGCGGCGGCAGCCGCCACCGCCGACTCGAACTGCTGCCAAGCCCGATCGCGCTGCAGCGCCGCGAACGCAGCACGCGCCGGTCCGACGGCGCTGCGCAAACGAGAGCTGGCTTGGTCAAAGAGCGCGATCTGCGCGCCGAGAGAGCTCAGCGCGCTCGCGCGCTGAGCTCCGGCGGAGAGATACACATCGCTCAGCTCGGAGGGCTCCGAGCCGCCGGCGGCGAGCGCGTCGTTGGCATCGCTGAGCGTGCCCAGAGCGCGGTTGAGGTCTGCTGCCTGGCTGAGGTTACCTGCGCGTTGCTGCAGCACAGACAGCCGCGCCGCAAACGCGTTCAACAGCACGCTGGAGAGCCCGTTGAAGGCGAGGTCCGCCGGTGTCGCGGTGATCTGGCCCTTGTCGATCTGGCGACGCAAGACGTCCAGATCGCTCGTAAAGCCCGTCGGGACCGCGCGTCCGAGCAGCTGCAGCTGCGCGTCCACGGCGGCCCGTGCGCCGCTCTCAGACACGGTCGAGAATCCGTGCATGCTCGCGATGTTGGGGATGTCAAAGCCCAGCTGGCGCGCGCGCAGTGACGCCTCGACCGGGAAGCGCTCCTGATCGAGCAAGCTGCGCAGCGTCACCAGGCCGTTGAGCGTCACAATCTCGCTGGCGACCGAGTTCGCGTGCCGCGCGGCGCCATAGCGCTCGCTCAACAGCGCCCCCGCGGCAATCTGCCAGGATCGTGATCGGCAGCAGCACCGCGACGAGCAGCCGCCCGGCGACGCCCGGCCGACCCGCCCAGCGCCCTCGCAGCGGGTGACGGGACACGTTGGGGGGCGCCCGTCGCCGCGCTCCGCTTCGCGTACTGACCCGCCCGCGGTCACGCGCGCGTCATCGTTCACGGCGTCTGGTTGACCTGTATGCGCCATTCCGCTGGTAATCGGAACGTCAGGCGTCGCCTGTGCCCCAGTTTCAAACGGAATCAACGAATAGATGAGTTGTGCCACGGGTTTAGGTGCTGTAGCAGGCGATCTAGCGGGTGGGACGCCGGTCAGCCACTTCGCCGCGTGCCGTCAGCATCAGGATCGGCGTTCGTACACCATCGGCGTGCAGTCGCCTGCACGCCTCCAGCCCGTCGATGCCGGGCAGCATCACATCAAGCACGATCACGTCGTACTCGGAGGAGCCGGCCATCCAGAGCGCATCCTCCCCCCTGATCGCCACGTCGGCGAGCAGTCCCTCCTCCCGCAGGCCGCGACGGATCAGGCTCGCGAGCTTCAGCTCATCCTCGACGATCAGGATTCGCATGCTCACCATCTATCAGGTCGCCCGTTTGAGCAGATCAACGACGCGACGCGCGGCGGCTCATCAGAGCCGCCGCGCAAACCGCTTGCGAGCTACGAGTTCGTTACCGGTCAGTCTTGCGGTCGACGCTGGCTTTGTCGACGCTGCTCTTGTCCACACCCGAGGTCTTGTCGACCTTCGTGTCACGACTCGTACCGTCCTTCGTGCCTGCCTTGTCAGCGCTCGTGGGATCGGTCTTGACAACCTTTGCGGAAGCCGGGTGCGAGGCGGCCAGCGCGACGGCCGGTGCTGCGACTGCGCCGATCCCAAGTCCGGCGATAGCTGCAAACGCTGCGAGCTGCTTGTTCCTGAGTTTGATCATCGTGTTCTCCTTCGTTTGAGTGGTTGGCAGATCAGGTGAAACGAAGGTAATCCCCGCGGATGAGATGACCGTGAGAACGCCGCCCTGGATGAGAACAGGATGAGGGCGACCGTTGCTCAGTCTTTGGCTCGTGAGACTCGGACAGCTCTCGTGAGCCTCCAGCTCCGCGGGTTTGGCCCGCGTTGAGCGACCTGCGGTTCGTGAGAGCACCATCACGCTGGGATCGCCCCTGGGTTCAGGGGCATGACCCACGGTCTTGTTCAAAACTCGATCGTATGATGCGAATAGCGCTTATCACACCGATCGGTCCGCTTGCGCTTAATCGGTCGTCTCGTCTTTGTCTTGAGAGTGCTGATTCACATCAGCCGAGAGCCAGGGAGAGCAGCCACGCGAGGCCGGTGAGCTGCATGAACCGGTCCCCAAACAGGATCTCCTCGGGCGCCGCTCCTTGACCGTCAGAGACGAGCAAGAGGTAGCGCAGCACCCCGAACGTGAAGGGAACGATGGTCATCTCGCGCGAGCCGACGGCGCCGGGACGCGCCGCCTCGAATGCCCACAGGCAGTACGCGGCCACCGCAACCGCGAGCGCCGCCGTGATGACCATACGCAGGAAGTCGGCGTTGTAGTCGGCGAGCGCGGCGCGTGAGGCGCGAGACGCTGGATCTAGGAAGTCCGACGACGAAGCGCATCCGTAGGACGCACGATGGTCGCCCGTAGGGAGCGCCGATGGCACCCCGGCAGGTGGCATCCTCAAACGGAACTCGATATCGAGTCTCGTGATCGTGATGAAGGAGGGTCCGATGAAGCCGTTAGTCCGACCGCTCGTCCTGGCTTGGATAGGGTGTTGCCTGCTCGCCGCAGGCGCGTCCGCGAGCACGGCTGCCGAGACGTGGACGACGACCAAGGCGCTGCCGGGGGTTCCGTGCTCGGTGACGGCCAGGTTGGCCGTGGGCTACGGAGCGGGCAGCATCACCTACGGGGGCGGCGTCAGTTGTGCCGGTGCCGTCGGGCAGAAGACGCTCGATGTGGTTCCCCAAGTGTTCCGGATCGTCAACGGCCACCGTCTGTGGTTCAACCTCAGCCTGGTCGGACGCTACCAGGGGCCGACGCCGATCAATCCGCTGCGCCTGAGCGCGAGTACGCGGGCCGTGCAAGGCCACATCTACCGGCTCCTCGTCTACGCACGCGTGACGCTCGCCAACGGCCACGCCTCGTCGCTGACGGCCTGCGCAGGTTGCGCCGGCGCGCCTGAGTCCTCATCGCCGTCGACCCTGTCGATCCGCCCGCAGGGCAACAACCCGGTCGAGCCGGATACGACCAAGCAGATGCGTGGCACCCCGTGCTTCGTCTATCAGGGCGGGTTGGACTTCACGGGTGTCAACGGCACCTACGTGGTCAACTACAACGGCTACGCCGCCTGCCGCGGTCAGCAGCTCCCCGCTCACCCGAGCCTGACGCTCTGCGTGCAGGTCAGTGGCCGCGTCAACGGCAAGAGCGTCTGGTTCACGGTCAACGGCTCGTGCATGTCCGCCGCATCGGGGACGAGCGACACCGTCGTGCTGAGCACGGCCCGTACCGCCTTCATCGGACACGGGTACCGGATCATGGCGTCGGCAACGGTCCACTATCCGAGCGCCAGCGGCACGATCACCAGTTCCGCCACCGCATACAGCTCCTCTGCGGGTCCGTGACAGGAGGCCATCTGGGGACAGATTCAGAACACGCTGCGGATACGAGTGGGTCGCGCTGAGAGCCGGGGCCCTTCTCAGTTACCCGTTGTCGTCGCCTTCGGCCGCGCGCCGTGCGGAGTCAAGCGGGGCGCCGACCAGGATGTGCGCTTCTGAGCCAACGCCGAAGGTCCAGTAGCGGCGGAACCAGCGGCGCGCGTGCTCGTCGGTGGTAGCTGTCCGCATCAGCCCGGACAGCAGCGTCCTGTTCGCACCGACCTCGCGCACGGACAGGTCGTACACCGTCTTCGCGAACCCGGGCTCGTCGAAGTCGCGGAATTCATCCGCGCTCGTGATCCGCGCGAACTCGATCACGGGCCGCCAGAACTTGCCGACGAGCCCCAGCGCGATCTCGTGGCCCGCGCGTTCGCCGAGCAGGATCCAGCCGCCCTCGTACATCGAGATCCTGAAGCCGCATCGGCTCTGGCGGCTTCGCTGGCCGCTCGCCGTGGAGCAGATGGCCGATGATCTCAGGGCAGCATCCGAAGCGCGCCGAGCATCCCGACCATCGGCGCCTCGCGCCCCAGCTTCAGCAGGTCGACATCGAGCAGAGCTCGCCAGGCGGCCTCGCGATCGGCGTCGGCGACGGTCGCGACGGCATCGGAGACGTTGTAGAGGGGCAGGAACTCGTCGGCGAGTTCGAAGTCGGCCATCTTGCTGGACGACAGCGTACGCTGCCGGGCATGGCCGGGGTTGACTTGTACTGGTTGCCGCTCGGCGCGGGCGGGCACTTCGTCAGGCTCAACGGACGCGTCTACGAGGCGCTGGCCGCGCGGTTGCAGCGGCGGCCGGCGCGCGACCTCTACCACTCCGCGCTCCAAGTCGAACTCCCGGAGGGAACGTTCGTGATTGAGCAGGCGCCGGTCCACGACTGGAGCGGAAAGGAGCGCCGTGTCGTCGCCGAAGGCGCCGTCGGCGCTCGCTGGGCGGGCCGATTTCGCATCTTCCGCTACGAGATCAGGCTCTGGCGCGGTGGCCACATACCGGACGTCGCCGAGGCCGTCGACAGTCCCAGGCGCCTCAGCGATCAGGAACAGTTCGCTCGGCACTGGCTCGAAGTGGTACCGCGGGTGCCAACCCCGGTGTGGGGGCCGTGATGAGCTCGGCACTGATCCGTCGGTCCTGTTCTCTCGGATGCCGGCCACGGCATCGCGCGGCAGAATCACCTTGCGAGCGAGAACGAGCGCGAGGTCGCCATGGCGCTAGTGGAAGGCGAGATCATCATTCAGCGACCCGCCGAGGAGGTGTTCGACTTCGTCGCGGACGAGCGCAATGAGCCTCGTTACAACCCGCGGATGGTTGTTGGCGAGCTGATCTCTCGTGAGCCGATCGGCTTGGGGACTAGGTTCCGCGCCGAGCTCGAGACTGGGCGGCGGACGATGCCGATGACGATCGAGTTCACAGGGTTCGATCGACCTCGGCGGCTAGCTTCCGCAACTCAATCGTCGATCATGGACACCGTGGGCGCCATCGTCTTCGAACCGGCCCAGGGCACGCGGATGCGATGGTCGTGGGACGTGCAGCCTCGCGGGCTTCTCAGGCTGATGCCTGCGGTCGTGGGAGCGCTCGGTCGCCGGCAGGAGCGACGCATCTGGGGGAACCTCAAGCGCGTGCTCGAGTCCGAGCCACGGCCTGGGTCGGAACCGGAATCAGTCCGATGACCGCCACCCCGACCGATCCTGCGCGCGCAGCCTTATCGCCGATCTCAAGCCGACCGGGCACGGTGGACGCCGCAGAGCTGGCCGGGCGATCGAGGGTGCTGCTCGCCTACGCGAGCGCCCACGGATCCACGCGCGGGATCGCCGAGCGGATCGCCGCCCGCCTCAACGATAGAGGAGCGCGCGTGGAACTGCGGGCGGTCGACGAAGTCGATCACGTTGAGCCCTACGAGACCGTGATCCTCGGCAGCGCGGTGTACGGCCAGCGCTGGCTCCCGAGCGCCATGGCGTTCGTGCACAGGCAGGCCGATCCGCTCGCCACCCGGAGCGTATGGCTGTTCAGCGTCGGATCGTTCGGAGACACCCACCGCGCGATCGGCAGGCTGATGCAAAAGGAGCCAAGAGACATCGCCGAGATCAAGGACGCAGTCCACCCGCGCGACTACAGAGTCTTCGCGGGCGCGATCGAGCGACACCAATGGCCGCTGACGTCGCGATTGTTCTTCCACGCGCTCGGTGGCCGCCTCGGCGACAACCGCAACTGGCCCGAGATCGACGCATGGGCAGAACACATCGCCCAGACGCTGAAACCGGCAGAAGACTGATCTCGTGGATACATCAATCACGGACGGCCCCACCCGGACTCCCGCTCCCGAGCCCAACGCCAACGCAACCCCTTGCTCCGACCTCGCACGTGCGCGTGCAAAGCACGCGTCCGGTGTTCGTCGGGATCGCTTCCGAGCGCGATGTGCAGGCCTATCTGGGACACGTCGCACGGGCGCAGGGCAGCCGATTCGACTCGCGCACCGCCGACTTCCTGGTGCGCCAAGGTGGGGCGCCGAACTCGCCACCCAGCGCCGAGCGGTCTGGAGCGCAAGCGCGATGGGCACCGGCCAGCGGCCACGACCTGGACGCCCCGGGGCCGGCAACTGGAGAATCGTGCTCATGAACGCCGACGGCACGCCCGGCGTCAGAGCTGACGTCAGCATCGGGGCTCGCCTGCCGCATCTTCTGACGATCGCGATCGCGGCCCGGGGCGCAGGCATCTTGCTGCTGCTCCTGACCGGCGGTGGCCTGTACCTCGCAGGTCGGCGGCGCGCGTGAGCCTCGCAGACCGGGCCGACCCCGAGGCGGTCGCTGTTCCTGCGCCGGCCACCGGGCTGACGGAGGCTGAGGCGTCGCGGCGGCTCGCGCTTGCGGGCAGTCCGGCGCGCCGCGCGACGAGCCGGTCGTACGCGAGCATCGTTCGCGCCAACGTCCTGACCGTGTTCAACCTGATCCTCGCCGGGTTCGGTGTGGTCACGCTGATCTTCGGGGACGCACGTGACGCGCTGTTCCTCGGGATCATCGTGGCCAACTCGACGATCGGGGTCAGCCAGGAAGTGCGTGCGAAGCGGGCGCTGGACCGTCTCTCGCTGCTGGTCGCGCCGCACGCAAACGTCAGGCGGGACGGAGCGGTCCACAAGATCGCGGTCGAGCAGGTCGTCGTCGACGACGTCGTGGTGTTCGCGCCGGGGGATCAGGTGATCGCCGACGGGACGGTCCTGACGGCCGCCGACCTGCTGCTCGACGAGTCGATCCTCACCGGTGAATCAGTACCTGCTCGTCGTGCGGTTGGTGACGAGGTTCGCTCCGGAGCGTTCGTGGCCGAGGGGACCGGCGCCTACCGCGTCACCGCCGTCGGCGAGGACAGCTTCGCGGCCCGCATCACGGGCGAGGCACGGTCGTTTCGCCATCCGCGGTCCCCGCTGGAGCGGGCGGTCAACCGGCTGCTCTACGCGCTGATCGCGCTCGTGGTCGTGCTCGGGGCCGTGCTCGGCTACTCGCTGTATCACCGCCACGTGACGGTCCATACCGCGGTTGCGACATCCGCCGCGGGGGTCGTCACGATGATCCCGGAGGGTCTGATGGTGCTGGTCAGCCTCACCTACGCGGCCGCGGCCGTGCGGATGTCGCGCCGGGGTGTGCTCGCCCAGCAGCTGAACGCGATCGAATCGCTGGCCTCGGTGGACACGATCTGCGTCGACAAGACCGGCACACTGACCGAAGCGGCGCTGCGGGTCATCGAGATCGTGCCCGCAGCGGGCGTGGACGAGGAGACGGTCAGCACGGCGCTCGCGACGCTGGCGGCGAGCGCCTCGGCGCGTAACCTGACGCTGCAGGCGATCGCCGACGCTTACCCGGCCGATGCCGAGCCGCTGCTCGGCGAGGTGCCGTTCTCAAGCCGTCGCCGCTGGAGCGCGATCGAGGTCGCCGCCGGCAGCTTCTACCTTGGCGCGCCCGGGCGCGTTCCGGTCGGCGAGCTCGAGACCGAGGCAGACGAGCGCCAGCGAGCGGGCCGGCGTGTGGTCGCTCTCGCCACTGCAGAAGAGGCGTTGCCTGCGCGCGCTGGCGAACTGCCGCCGGACGCCCTGCACCCGTTGGGCCTGGTCATCCTGGCTGAGGAGCTGCGGCCCAACGTGCGCGAGACGGTGGCGTTTCTGCTCGAGCAGGGGATCGAGATCAAGGTGCTCTCCGGCGACTCGCCGCAGACCGTTGCCGCGATCGCTCGGGATGTCGGCATCCCGGTCGGCGGTGTCGCCGAAGGTGCGTCGATCCCGGAGGATCGCGCTGAGCGGCAACGATTCGCCGTCGAGGCCACCGTCGTGGGACGGATCTCACCGGATGGCAAGCAGGCGATGGTGCAGGCGCTCCGCGACGAGGGCCGCTACGTCGCGATGGTCGGCGACGGCGTCAACGACGTGCCGGCGCTGAAGAGCTCCCGGCTCGCGATTGCGCAGGGCAGCGGCACCCAGATGGCGCGCAGCGTTTCGGATCTCGTTCTGATCGACGGCGATTTCGCCAGCGTCCCACCCCTGGTCGCCGAGGGCCGCCGGGCGCTGCGCAATCTCCAGCGCGTGACGAAGCTGTACGTCACCAAGTCGGCGTTCGCGGCGTTCCTGATCCTCACGATCGGCACGAGCTCTGACGCCTATCCACTGCTGCCGCGCCACCTCTCGATTGCGGCGAGCCTGACAATCGGGATCCCCACCTTCTTTCTCGCGCTGGCGCCCAGCAGCGGTCCCTGGCAGCCCGACCGGTTCGTGCGCGGCGTAGCGAGGTTCGCCGTGCCGGCCGGGGTGATGATCGGCACCGGGGTCGTCGCCGGCTATCTGTTCGCGCTGCACGACCTCGATCTGTCGGTGGCGGACTCGCGCACCGTCGCGCTGACAACGCTCGTCATGAGCGGCTTGTATCTGGTGCTCGCACTCGAAGCCGGCGGCTCGCGCAAGCGCTCAGCACTCGTCGGCGGCATGTGCGCCGTGATGGGCGGACTGTATGTAGTCGCGCTGCTGCTCCCGGCTACTCGGAGCTTCTTCGAGTTGACCGTGCCCTCGGCCGGGATGGTCGCGACCGCGCTCCTCGCCAGCTCAGCGTCGATCGGCGCCCTTGCGCTATGCGGCTACTCGCTGCGAGCCGGACCCGCGACACCGCCGACTGAGTGAGTCGGGCCGACCAGAACCGCTCGCCTCGCGTGCGCGATCACCGCGGAGGACACGCTGCCGAGCAACGCAGACTGGGCTCGCCCCATCCCACGGGAGCCAATCACGATCGGTTCGGCGTCAAGCTCGTCGGCAACCTCACAGATCGCCTCCCACGTCTTCCCGCCCGCCACCCTGGCGGCCGCGTCGAACCCGGCAGCGCGCGCGAGCGCCACGCCGCGCTCGGCCTTGTCGCGAGCCAGGTCCGCGACGATCTGGTCGAGATCGACCTCCTTCGCGACCAGCCTTCCCAGCGGCGCGGAAACGATCGTGACGGGATCCCATGGCTCCCAGACGCGGACCGGTTCCCACACGCTCAGCACGATCGCTGGGCGTGGCCCGAGCAGTTCGCCGGCCTTCGAGATTGCCGCTGCCGCGTCGTCTGATCCGTCAAAGCACAGGAGTGCCGTAGCGGGCCTGGGATCGGCGGATCGCTCGGACACTGGCGCAATCATGGCCGATCGAGCCTGCTCCACGGTCCGCACCTGCCCGGCAGAACCGGCGGAGCGCTACGGATTCCAGCTCCGGCGCGCGCTCCGAAGCTGGCACATGACCGGCGCCGAGGCATCAACAATCGCGCGGCCCGGCAAGCGACCCCGCGACGACCAGCGCGAACGCGGTTTACGAGCTTGCCGGGTTGTGCTTGAGTCGGTCGCCTCCCGTCGCGGGCGGCGCGAGCTGACGGCGCTGATCCAGCGTGCTCCGAAGGTCGCTCAGCTCCGGGTCGGGGATCGGCTCGATGAGGTGCCGGTTGAGCAGGTACAGGTCGGCGATGTCATCGTGGTGCGAACGGGCGAGGTCGTACCGGTCGACGGAACGGTCATGAACCCCGAGGCCATGATCGACACGAGCACGCTCAGCGGCGAACTGCTGCCCCAGACCGCGTCGCGCGGGATGGCGGTCCTCAGCGGCTCCGCGAACGCGGGTGGACCGTTCGATGTCCGCGCGGACCGTCCCGCCGGCGAGAGCGCGTACGCGCCGCTCGTGAGGCTGGTCGAGCAGGCCCAGACACAGCGCGCCCCGTTCGTGCGGATGGCGGACCGTCATCCGGCTTCTTCCTCACCCCGAGCGCAAACGCCACGAGCGCCTACCCGTCAGATCAGTGGTCGCGCTCGGCCCAGTACTGCTCGGCCTCGGCCTCCATCTTCGCCAGCCGCGTGTAGTAGTCGGGAAACTCGTTGAGGTGCGCCCGCGCGATCTTGCCGGTCGTCAGCTCATCGTCATCGCTGACGTTCGTCTCGGGGTCTCTGCGTCCGTGCTCCAACTCGACCGATAACCCGATCCGAAACTGTTCGGCATCGAAGGGGGAACGGTTCCAGTCGATCCCGATCCGCTCGCCGATCTCGCGAGCCCGGTCCGTAGAGAAGCCGGGATTCTGTTCGCTCATCGCACCAGTCTCGCCGGTAGCGGGCCGACCCGGCGCGTTCTCACCCGACGCCGAGGCCTGCGAGCGCCCCGACTCGGCATCCTCGCGAGCGACGTCGAGCAGGCCGTGGACGAGCGTGTGAGCCCGGAGCCTACGCCGAGGGTCCAGTAACGCCGGAACCACCAACGGGCTTGCTCGTCGGTCGTCACGGTTCGCATCACGGCGCGCAGAAGCGTGTGCTCGGCGTCGAGTGCCGTGACACCGAGCGCGTAGACGGTCTTCGCCCAGCCCGGCTCGGCGAACGCCTTGAAGTGGTCGGCGTCGACGTCTGCGTACTGGATTACCGGTCGCCAGAACTTGCCGACCAGCCCCAGCGCGAGCTCTTCGCCAGGGCGCTCGCCGAGTAGCATCCAGCCGCCGCCGGTGGTGGGCAGCTTCGTGGTGTCTCGGAGAGTGAGTCGCTCAGGTGCGGCGGGCGGGGTCTCTCCGTGCAGCAGGTGGGCGACGATCTCGGGCAGCGCCCGTAGCGCGCCGAGCGCACCGACGAGCGGTCGGCGCCGTCCGATCTCGATCAGATCCGCGCTCGTCAGCGCACGCCAGGTCGCCTCGGCATCGGCCTCGACGACCACCGCCAGCTCGTCAGAGACATCGAAGACGGGAAGCAGATCGTCGGCCAGCGTCATCGCCATCACGCTCACGCCACCGCGGCCGGCGATGCCTCGCCTGCGACGTCGTGCAAGTCGCCCGCCGGCGGGGCCTGGCGCTCCGCGCGTCGCTTGAGATTTATCAGCTGGCGTGTCTGCATGATCCAGTGCGCCGGCTCCCAGAACACGAGGTCACCGATCGCGGTCAGCGCACGCGGATGTGAGGAGGCGTACCCGCTGACCACCAGGCGGGTGCGGCCTCCGGGCAACTCGGTCAAGGCGAACCCCCACGACGAGTCGCTGTAAAACCGCGGTCTGGGCCGGCCGGTTCGAACGGGCGGCCGTCGAGATGCAGCGACGCCCGCAACGCCAGGAATCGCTCAGGATCCAGTGCTGCGACCTCGAACCACGAGCGGCCGCTCGGAGCCGACGCCCAACGATCACCGATCGCGACCGGCTGCCATTCCGGGTAGATCTGATCGGCGCTTGGGTGACCACCGTTGTCGAGCCGGTCCCAGCTGTACCAGCCAGCCCGGTCACAGCCCATCTGAACCAGCCACGACCACACCTGCGAAGGCGGCGCGTCGATCGTCACGGCCATCGTCCCGCCGCGCTTACCGCCCGGGATCAGATCAGCGCCGGGGAACGGCGCAAGAACCTCCGCGTCAGTCGCGCCCCAACGCCGAAACCAGCGCCAGATCACGCCGCGGTACACGCCGGCGAGCAGTCCCAACACCGCTATCCGTACGCGGCTTCTCGACCGGCATGCCACGCGTTGAGGGGTGGACGTGCGGGCGGCCTTGCGCTCGGTCATGCGCTCTCCCTGCGACGCCCGAACGTGAAATAGGAGAGCGGGCCAAGAAAGTTGATCAGACAGACCAAGCGCCACCGGGTCTTGGACCCTCGGACGAGGGGCGCTGGGCGCCGCTGAATGTCGCGCTCGGCCGCGATCAGCAGTCCCAGCTGAACGGCGGCGAGCACGACCATCCCCGCTCGCCTGCGGGAAGGTAATTCGCTGAAGTTGACCCGCGACCGGCGCACTTCTACCGCACCGCCCTGTCGGCGGCGAGCTCTGAGGCGATCTCGCCTGCAAAAACATCGACGGCCGCCCAATCCCGGCAGTCGCCGTCGGGCGCCTGCACGGCCTTCGCTGCCGCGCGCTCGGCGAACCCGAGCGACGTTCGCTCGAGCCGACCCGCGAATACCCGGTGCCCGCGCGCTCCAACAAGCTCGACGATCCGATCGGTGTCTGCCGACTCGCCCGGTGGGATCAGACGATCCGGCGGTCCGAGTGGTCCGGAACTGAACAGCCACACCGGCATCGACGAGAGCTCGGCCGCGTGCTCAGATACGAACTCGCGGGCCGTCTTCAGCCACCTGCCCATGTAGATCGCGCTCCCGAGGACGACCGTGTCGAACCCATCGAGACTTGTGATCTGCTCGAGCGGCCGCGCGGCCGCGTCGACCCCACGCTTCGCGAGACCCGCGGCGATCGCCTCGGCAATCTCACGGGTCGCGTCGTGACGCGAGGCTGCACTGACGAGCACGCGCACGACGATCACCTCCCCGACATCGCGACGGCCGCCCGCTCAGTCTGAGCGTCACGACTCGTCGTCGCGGCGGCGGGACGCGGAAGGACCAGCAACGGGCAGCGGGCACTCCGCGCAAGCTTGGAGCTCGTGCTCCCGTGCACGAGACGCCCGAGCGGACCGTAGCCCCGTGAGCCGACGACGAGGAGATCCACCGACGCGCTGTAGATGGCGAGCTCCTCGGCGGCCGAACCGTAGACCGCATGCGACCCGACACCCTCCAGCGCCTCGATGCGACCACGGGCTTCCCGAACGAGCCTCTCAACCTCGTCGCTCAATGGCAAGGGACCTGGGCCCAGCTTGCTCGTCGGAACCGACACCGCTTCGCATGCCGACAGCCTGGCCCCATGCTCTGCCGCGATCGCTCGCGCGATCTCGACCGCGGCTTTGCTCTCCGGCGAGCCGTCATAGCCAACACCCACCTCGCCGATCGAGCCCGAGCTTTGGCTGTATCCGGCCGGCGCGACCGCCACCGCGCACGACGCACCATTCAGTGAGGCTTGAGTGTCATCCCCGACCAAGACTCGGCCGAGCAGACCACGAAACGACGAGCCCAGCACGAGAAGATTCGCGCCGAGCTCCTCGGCGATCTTGTGCAATCCCAGCCCGACCGAGGATGATGCCGTGCAGCGCAGTTCTGCCTTGGTCGCTGCGCGCTCGCGCGCGGTCTCCAGAAGCTTCACGGCACGTGCTCGCTCGGCTTCGGGGACCGCTGCACTACGGTAGAACAACGGATCGGACGTGAGCACGTAGGCGAGCGTCAGCTGTCCGCCACGCGCCGTCAGGTTCTTGGCCAAGGCGATGCCGTCGCACCCAGCGCTGCGTTCGTCGACACCTACGACGACCCTGTTGAACATCTGTGCCCTCCTAAACAGGTTGACCTGTTCACCATATGGCGCGCGCAGCCGTCTCTCATCCGCAGCCCATTCGCGTCTCGCCGCGGCTTTCTACGGTTGCCCGGTGCCCTGACGCTCGATTGATCTCAACACGGGCGCAGCCAGCAGCAACGGGGCTCCGAAGCGCAGGTCCTGCTGACTCTTGGGGGACTCGTCAAAAACCTGGCTCTCTCGGCATCGATGTGGTCAGTGTCATCCAATCCCGAGCGCGTGTAGTTCGTGTGGCAAGTGGAGGGTGATCGGTCCGCCGGTGAGCAGCACGAGCGCGAGCGCGGCTTTGGCGGAGTGAAAGCCGTAGGCGCGGCGGGTGATGAGGCGAACCTTGTTGTTCAGAGCCTCGGTGCGTCCTTGGTTGATCCCGAGGCGGATCGCGGCGAGGATCCCGTCGCGGTGCTTGCGGATCGTCTTGCCGAGCTTGACGAACGGCGCGAGCCGGCAGCGGGCGAGGCGGGACAGGAGCCGGTCGATCAGCACGGTGACGTCGTCGATCGTGAGGCCGGGCTCGAAGATCCCGCGGACGGCTTCCTTGAGCGTGTAGGCGCGCCAGACCTCGCCGCCGGCGGCCTTGAGCCGGGCGAGGATGGCCGCTTGCTTATCGGTGAGCCTCTCGGGCTTTTTGAGCAGCGACCAGCGGGCGTCCTTGAAGCGGTTGGCGATGTCCTGGTCGCCGAGGAAGCGCAGTTCATTCCAGTAGCCGCGGCGGACCTCGTCCAGCGCCTGGTTGGCCAGCTGCACGACGTGGTACGGGTCGATACACACGGTCGCGTGCGGAGCGTGCTGGCGGACCGACTTGGCGTAGCCGCCGGTCATGTCCATCGAGACAGCGCGCAGCCTGGAGGCGCGCGCGAAGAGCGCGGGCTCGATCTCCTCACCCTGGTGCAGCCATGCGCCTTGAATGCCGTGGCCGGCCGGGACGGTCGGGCAGGGGCCGAACGGGACCATGATCGCGGGCTCTGGCGGCGGCTGCGTGCGGCGCTCGGGTTCTGGCGGCGGGGGCGGCGGGTCGAGCTCGGCAAAGAACTCATCCGCGGCCGCCTGACCCTTGCCCTCGCACCCCCACACCACCTGGCGGCGCTGGTGGTCGGCGACGAGCGTGAGGTAGTTGTGCTGGCGCTTCCAGCTGACCTCGTCGATCCCGACCTCATACAGATCGTTGAGCCGGTCAGGGTCGAGCTCGTCGTCGCAGACGCGCTTGATGATCCGCCCGACCGTGTCCCAGTCGATCCGCAGCATCCGCTTGATCGTCGACTTGTCAGTCCGCGTCGCCAGCCACGAGACCAGGCACTCGAAGTCCCGCGTGAACTCCGATCCCGGCCGGGCGAACGGCACGCCCTCGGTCCGCGCCCCATGCTCCGGGCACCACAGCCGCCGGCGGCGGCAGTGGACCTCGAGCCGCCAGACCCCGAGATCAAGATGCCGCCAGACCGAGCTCTCCGGCCGCGTGTCCTTGCGCGCCGCCGTCGAGAAGCCGCACTCCGGACACAGCAGCCTCCGGCGGCGAAGCGCCACCTCGACGATCACCCGGCCGGGCTCGAACCGAACCTTCCTCACCCACACGCCCGGCAGGCGCACAAGCCTGGAAAATGCCGTCGTGACGCGCGCGCTGGCCCCTCCTTGCAAGCCGTTGACCTTCAGACAGCCAGCAGCCTGCAACGGCGGGCGGCGGCGCGTCGCCAACCAGCGCGCACCTTCCGGGAACTTCCTCAGCCGCGGAAAGCCCTGCTCAAACCCGGAATCAAGGTCTCACACTGACCACATCGACGCCGGGAGCGCCAAAAACCTGAGTGACGGGCACTGATGAGGCAACTGCTTCTCGCCACCAGCGGGGCACCGCGACCGGTTCCAAGGGGCGCACAAGGCCGCGAGGTCTGGTTCAGAACGGGCGGGCGCGGCAGCCTGCCGCGATGGAGCGAGCTGTTGGCTGACTGCGACCTTCTCAGCGGGCTTGTCGCGAGCGAACCGGGCTCGCCGTAGGGGCTCCAGCCTGCGGGTTTGTCCGAGGGTGAATTCCGCGGGTTGTCCCGATGGCTGGCCCGACGTCCGGTGAGAGCATCAAACCATGGACACCCCCACACTGATAACCCTAACCATGCCCCTGCCGGCAGTCGCGGTGCGCTGCGAGGACAAGCGCTGCGTCGGCTGAAGAACCGTCGCGACTTCAGGGCGCACCTGTCCGCCTACTTACTGATCAACCTCATCGTCTGGGGCGGGTGGGTGATGAACGGCCTCAACTCTGGCCGATGGCCAGCGCCATGGCCGGTGTTCCTGACATTTGGCTGGGGGATCGTGATCGCCTTCAACGCCTTCGGCGTCTACCACCGGCGGCCCATCACCGAGAACCACGTCCGCCGCGAAATGGAACACCACGGGCGTACGTCATAAGCAGCTTCAGGCGCCCGCGATCGGTGGTTCGCGGAGGCCCCATCCGCAGCCAGTCCGGATGTGCGCGAAGCCGCGAGGAGTGAGACTGTCGTGTAGAACGTCGCGCTTTCGCCCGGTTTCAAACTAGAAGAAGGTGAGTCTGATGCAGGCGACGCTATCACGGACGGTCAGCACGTATCCGGTGCGGGTCGAGGGGCATTTGGAGCATCCATCGCGGGGGCTGTGGCTGATCAAGTGGCTGTTCGTGATCCCGCATTACATTGTGCTGGCGTTTCTGTGGCTGGCGTTTCTTGTCAGCGCCGTGATCGCGTTCGTGGCGGTGCTGTTCACCGGCCGCTATCCACGGTCGGTGTTTGATTTCAACGTCGGTGTGTTGCGCTGGTCTTGGCGCGTCGGGTTCTACGCCTTCGGCGCGAACGGAACCGATCGCTATCCGCCGTTTACGCTCGCCGATGTGCCCGAGTACCCCGCGCGGCTGGATGTTGACTATCCCGAGCATCAGCGCACAGGTTTTCCGTTGATCGGCTGGTGGCTGGCTGGAATCCCGCAGTACGTGGTGGCGGGCGTGTTCATCGGCGGCGGGGGCGCTGCCGGCTGGACGGCGTCGGCGCATTCGTGGGGCGGCGCGACGGAGATCGGGTTGATCGCTTTGTTGGTGTTCGTCGCCGTGGTGGTGTTGCTGTTCCGCGGCGAGTATCCGCGATCGATCTTCGATTTCGTGCTAGGCCTGAATCGCTGGGTGCTGCGCGTGGTCGCCTACGCAGCCGTGATGACTCCAGAGTACCCACCGTTCCGCGTCGACCCCGGCGAGGATGACCCCGCCGCAGCGCTGACGGTGGGATCGCCTGGGCCGATCGCGCCCACCGAATCCCAGCGCGCCTAGCCCGCCGAGCGCCGTCCGACTGAAGAGGTTACGATCGATCCAGGCGGTCCTGGCTCTGGGTCTGGGTCTGGAACATAAGGGGCGTCGGCAGCACGACTCGGTCAGGGCAAGCGCGTGAGCGGCTGGGGCTGGTGTGCGTCGCGGAGGTTTCGGGTCTGATCGGTGGGACGCTACGGATGCGCGCAGGGTACTTGTCCGTCAGCCTGGATCCATGAGCACAGTCCGCGCATCGCAAGCCCTGCCGGCGGGGACGCTCCCGAATCAGCCGGGCGGTTCGTGGCGCGATCGTCTTGCTTGGCTGCTTGAGCATCAGGCACAGATCCTCGCGTCGATCGCCGTTGTTGCGATCGCGGCCGGCGGGTTGTTGTATCTCGTTGGCGAGGGTCAGACTGGGCGGCTGGTGTGGGCGGCGGCGGTCGCAATGCTCTCGGCGGAGCTGACGTTCGAGGTCGGGCGCGCGATCGTCGTCGAGCGAAGTCTGGGTGTGGACACGATCGCGCTGGTCGCGATGGTCGGCTCGCTCGCGCTGGGCCAGGAGCTCGCCGGGGCTGTGATCGGGCTGATGTTCTCCGGCGGCGCGTCGCTTGAGACGATCGCGTCCAGACGCGCGCGTCGCGAGCTGACCGCGCTCGTGCAACGAGCGCCGAAGGTCGCGCAGCTCAGAGTCGGCGATCGCCTCGAGGAGGTGGCGGTCGAGCGGGTGCAGATCGGCGACGTCCTGGTCGTGCGCACCGGCGAGGTGATCCCAGTTGACGGGACGCTGGTCAGCGCCGAAGCGGTTGTGGACACGAGCACGCTCAGTGGCGAACCGCTTCCTGAGACCCTGACGCGCGGCATGGCGCTCCTCAGCGGCGCGGCTAACGCCGGCGCGCCGTTTGATGTGCGCGCGGATCGCCCGGCGAGCGAGAGTGCCTATTCGGCGCTCGTGCGACTTGTCGAGCAGGCGCAGACCCAGCGCGCGCCGCTGGTGCGGATGGCCGACCGCTACGCGGGGTTCTTTTTGCCGGCCACGCTCGTGGTCGCGGGTCTGGCCTGGATCCTGAGCGGGGACGCGGTCCGGGCGCTCGCGGTTGTGGTCGTCGCGACACCGTGCCCGCTGATCCTCGCGGCGCCGATCGCGCTGGTGTCGGGCCTGTCGCGCGCGGCGCGCGCCGGGATCATCGTCAAGGGCGCCGGCGCGATCGAGACACTCGGCCAGGCGCGCACGGTCCTGTTTGACAAGACCGGAACGCTGACCGTCGGCACGCCCGATGTGCGCGAGATCGTCACGCGCGGCGGCCTGGAGTCTGGCGAGCTGCTGCGGCTCGCGGCGTCGGTGGACCGCCTCTCCGCGCACGTTCTTGGCGACGCGCTCGTCGGCGCCGCCACCGAGGCGGGCCTCGAGCTCACCCTCCCGAGCGACGTGCTCGAGGAGCCGGGCCAGGGAATCCAGGGCACGCTCGACGCTAGGCGCATTCTCGTGGGAAGCCGGGCATATATGCGCACATCCGGCATCCCGCAAGACGAGATCGCCTCCGTTTCTCTGTCTGCGACGCGTGGGTCAGGCGAAGCGCACGTGCTCGTCGCGATCGAGGGTCACCTCGCCGGGGTGATCGTGATGGCCGACGAGCTTCGCCCCGACGCCGAACACATCGTGGAGCGGCTGCGCGCCGAGGGCATACTCCACGTCGCGATGATCTCCGGAGACCGCCGGTCGGTCGCCGAGCGCGTCGGGCGCGAGCTCGGAGTCGACCGCGTCTACTCCGAGCAGTCCCCCGAGGACAAGCTCCAAGTGGTGCGCACCGTCCGCGCGGACCCCAACCTACGCCCCGTGATCATGGTCGGCGACGGCATCAACGACGCCCCCGCGCTCGCGCTCGCCGATCTCGGGATCGCGATGGGAGCCGCCGGCGCGACAGTCTCGTCGGAGACCGCTGACGCCGTGATCACCGTCGACCGGATCGACCGCGTCGCCGACGCCGTACACGCCGGGCGACGCGCCATGTTCATCGCCCGCCAAAGCGTCCTCACCGGCATGGGCCTCAGCCTCCTCGCGATGGGCGTCGCAGCCGCCGGATACCTCCCACCCGTCGCCGGCGCGCTCTTCCAAGAAGTGATCGACCTCGCCGTGATCCTCAACGCACTACGAGCCCTCCGAGGCTGAAAACGGCATCCGACTCGAACGAGGCACCCAATATTCAAGACCATCCTACGGGCCACAGATGGGTCCGAAACCCCGCCCGAGCGGCTCGCCTACGCCAAGGCGCTCGCGAGCGGTCAAGGCGCGATGCTCGTCGCCGTGCACATCCTGCACCAGACCACGACTGACAACAACCAGATGGCTCTGGTCCGCACGTCTACCAGAACGACTTACCTGGCCAGGTCACCAAGCTGGTCGGGGAGCTTTCGCGCGACGGACTCGATGCGATCGCCAAGGTCGTCAACCACGTCGGACCTCAGCCCGCCCAGGGCATTTCTGTCATCGCCCGGGAAGCCCGACAGATCTCAGCCCTCGGCCACCATCTTCGCGATAAACGCGTGGCAGCCTGGAAAGCCCATTCAGATGCATCCAGACCTGCTCCATGTATAACCGCAGCGACCGCAACGGGGTACTCACCCCGACCGGGATCAAGGTCACGGCTACCAATCCTCGACCAGAGAGTCAATCGCGTCGGTGAACCGCACGTGGTGAGAGCAGTCGTGCATCCACTGCTCGTCCTGGGGGTGAGCGCGGTGGCGCGCGCAGGCGTCCTCGGCTACGTGATCCTGTACTTCGGTGTGGCGGCGTCGTGGGTCGGTGTTCCGATCATCGGAGCCAGCTTCCTCGCCGCCGCCGGGGTTCTTGCGAGCGAGGGTGAGCTGAACCTGTGGCTCGTGATGGT
>CALAQT010000011.1 GCA_937888775.1 uncultured Actinomycetes bacterium
CCGATCGAGAACTTGTGCGTGATCGACTGACGCTCACGCGGCATCCGCCGGCGCTTGGGCGGCGCTTTGGCCAGCGCGTCGACGACGGCCTGGTCGAGTTCGTCCTGGGTCAGGCCCGGCGCCGCAGCCGCGGCTCCCTGCTGGGCGTCGGTCCGAAGCGCCTGAGCGGTCTTGGAGCCGTCGCGGTAAATCGCCAGTGCCTTGACGCCGAGCCTCCAGGCCTGGATGTATGCGTCGGCGATGTCTTCGACGGTTGCCGACTGGGGCATGTTGACGGTCTTGGAGATCGCACCGCTGAGAAACGGCTGGATCGCGCCCATCATCTTGATGTGCCCCATATGCGAGATCGCCCGCTCCCCGACGGCGACGTCGAACACCGCCAGGTGCTCGTCGGCGAGGCCAGGCGCGCCGACGATCGTGTCGTGCTGATTGACATAGGCGACGATCTGCTCGATCTGCTCCTCGCCGTAGCCGAGCGTCTGGAGTGCCAGCGGGACGGTCCGATTGACGATCGTCATCTGACCGCCGCCGACCAGCTCCTTGTACTTGACCAGCGAGAAGTCGGGCTCCACGCCGGTGGTGTCGCAGTCCATCAGAAAGCTGATCGTGCCTGTCGGCGCCAGCACCGTCGCCTGCGCGTTGCGGTAGCCGTGCACCTCACCGGCGCGAACGGCTTCCTCCCAGGCGGCACGGGCCGCATCGAGCAACTGCGTATCCACACACGTCGAGTCGGGGATCGCGTATGAGGCGTCGCGGTGCATCCGCATCACCGCGTTGTGGGCCTCGCGGTTCTCGCCGTAGCGCTCGTAGGGTCCGATCGCTGCAGCGATGCGGGCCGAGCCGAGATACGCGCGACCGGTCATCAGTGCGGTGATCGCGGCCGCCGTCCCGCGGCCGGCATCGGAGTCGTAGGGCACGCCGTCGGCCATCAGATAGGCGCCGAGGTTGGCGTAACCGAGACCGAGCTGGCGGAAGGCGCGCGCGTTACGCCCGATCTCTTCGGTCGGATAGCTCGACGGTGAGACGACGATCTCCTGGGCGAGCAGCACGATGTCGACCACGTGCTCGAAGGACTCGACGTCGAAGGTTCCGTCGGCGCGGCGGTACTTCATCAGGTTCAGCGATGCGAGGTTGCAGGCCGAGTCGTCGACATGCATGTATTCACTGCACGGGTTAGAGGCGTTGATCCGGCCCGAGTTGGGGCTGGTGTGCCATTGGTTGATTGTCGTGTCGTACTGCACGCCAGGATCGGCGCAGCGCCAGCCGGCCTCGGCTATCTCCTTCATCAGCTGGCGCGCAGGGATCGGATCGCCGATCGGCTGGCCGCTGACCCGAGCGGTCAGATGCCAGTCGTCGTCATTCTCGACCGCGCGCATGAACTCCTCGGTCACCCTTACCGAGTTGTTCGCGTTCTGGTACTGGATCGAGTAGAAGCCCTCGCCGTCGATCGACATGTCAAAGCCGGCGTCGCGCAGCGCGGCGGCCTTGTCCTCCTCCTTGGCCTTGCACCAGATGAAGTCACGCACGTCGGGGTGATCGATGTCGAGCACGACCATCTTCGCCGCGCGCCGGGTCTTGCCGCCCGACTTGATCGTGCCCGCCCACGCATCGGCGCCCCGCATGAAGCTCACGGGACCCGACGCGGTGCCACCCTTGGAGAGCGGCTCCATCGAGCCGCGGATCTTCGACAGGTTGATCCCGGAGCCCGAACCGCCACGAAAGATCTTGCCCTCCTTGGTGTTCCAGGCGAGGATCGACTCGATCTCGTCCTCGACACTGAGGATGAAGCAGTTGTGAACGGCGACGTTGTTGGTCAGGAACTCGCCCGACTCGGTCTGGATGTCATAGACGTCCTGGACGTCCTGGACCTCGATCGCCACGATCTCCTCCTCGCGGAGATCGGGGCAGTACTTCCAGTCTCGAAGGGTGAGCGACTGCAGGAGCTTGTCCGACTTCGCCCGGCCGGGGAAGCCCACCAGCTCCGCGAACCGACCGCGCTCGGAGCCGATCGAGATCGACAACTCGTGCATGTCGTGTCGATTGACTCGTGACTCGTGCTTGCGCAGGCGCCGCGAGTAGATGCCCAGCACCATCAACAGCAGTTGCAGATCCGCCGTCCACTGCTCGCCGATCACCGATACGGCAGCGCGCGCGCTCTCGCATCCAGCGCCGCGGTTGATCGCGACGTATCCGTCGGCTTGAAAGACGCTCTGCAGGTACGCGGCGATCTCCTCGTGCGACGCCGTCCACAGCTGCGAGGGCACGCGGATGTCCAATCCACGATCGAGCAGCCCCCACCGCTCAAGGAAGTCACGCAGCGGTTCGCCGTAGAGCCTGATCCGCTGGACGCGAACGCTCTGCGTGTCGGCGTCTCGCACCTTGCGGTGCACGCCGGGGAAGACGACGTCGAGATGGCTTGTCACCCACTCGTGCTCGTCCTCGTTGGCGACTTGGAGCTCGATCGTCAGCGAGCGGTTGGTTCCTTCCTCGTACTGGCCGACAAAGCCGTCGGCCTGAAGCCAGCCGGCGAGCGCCGCCTCGGAGACCGCGACCTCGTCGGTCCGGTCGAGCTCCCGCAGCTCATCGCCGCCGCCCGCCCCTACCAGAACGGGCGTGCGGGACTGCACCTTGGCTCGGTGCGGGTGAAGGTGCATACGCATCCCGACCTCGAGCTGATCGACGCGAAGCCATGCCGGCTCCGTGCGTTGCTCGCCAACCGCCTTCACTACGTGGTCGGGAGTGGCTTCGATGAAGCTGCCGTTGCGCAGGCGAATGCGCCACACCGGCTTGCGTCCGTTGTGCTTCACCGCGACGACGCGAGTCGTGCCGGCGGCGTCGTAGACCTCGCGCCCGACCTGCTCGCCCTCGACGATCTCGCCGATCGGAACCATCCCGTCCGGAGTCGAGACAAGTGCGTGGTAGGGCAGACAGGCACTGCACTGGGGGCTCTCCTCGAAGCCGACGTTGAACCACACCGGCGAGTTGAAGGCCGCCAGCTGGTGCAGCAGGATGTGGGTCAGCTCGGCCTCGAAGGTGTCGGCATCCTCGTCGGTGGCGAAGTACCCGCGCTCTCGTCCCCAGCCGGCGATCGTCCCGGCCACGCGGCCGATCATCTGCTTGACCGAGCGCTCACGCGCTGGGGAGTGCAGCTGACCGCGGAAGTACTTCTGGGCGACGATGTTGGTCGCGTTCTGCGACCACGTCTTGGGGAACTCCACGTCACGCTGCTCAAACGAGATCTTCTCGCCGTGACCGATCCGCGCGTCCCGCAGCTCCCACTCGACGGCATCGAACGGATGCACCCCCGTCGCGGTGAAGTAGCGGCGAATAGAGAGTCCCTCGCCCGCCCTCGAACTAGGGGTGAGTTGGGTCTGCGGGATGTTCGCCATACCGACCTGCTCCTCTCTTTTTCCGCTGCTTCCGGGACTTTGCCCCGGCTTCCGGTCGGCCGAGGGGGTAACAGCAAATCCTCGCGAATGGCTCGGACGGAAAGACGGATTGAGGGTTCTCGGACGCTTGATGAGAGGGCGCCGATCCGCTAACCATTCTATCGCGCCCACGGCCTCGCCAGCCTCATCAGACAGCCGGATCAGGCACCCGGCAGAGCGGCCCGATCCCGACTCCGCGGGGCGCTACTGGATCAGTCCGGATTCGCGGGCCGCTTGCTTGAGCTCGGTCTGGGCCTGCAGCCGCGCCTGGGTCTCGGCGGTGAGCATCACGAGCTCCAGGTTGGCTCTGCGCTCAGAGGCCTGCGCCGCCTCAAGCTCCTGGCGCAGGGCGTTCATCTCCTGCCTTGCGCCCTCCAGCGCGCTGCTGACCGCCGCCAGCTCCCGGTCGCTCCCATTTCGCAGCGAGTCGGGCTGGCCGTGTCCGGTGCTCCGGATCTCGGACTCCAGTCGTACGACAGCGGCTTGCAGACGGTCGGCGTCGCCGCGCGAGGCCTCCACTTCTCGCTCCAGGTCGCCGCTGCGGTCGGCATGCAGCCTCGCCTCCTCCAACTCGCTGCGCAGCGTGGCCAAGGTCGCCTGGGCTTGTGGCTGCGCCACCCTGAGTGCCTCGAGCTCCGCAGCATCAGCGGCTTGTCTACGGTCCTGCTCGGCGCGTTCGTTCTCGGCCTGAGCCGCAGCCTCCTCAAGCGACGACACCCGCGCCTGAAGCTCTGCCGTTGACTCGTCCGCCGCGCGAGCCGCGTCGGCCAGCTCGGCCTCCCGCTCGGAGAGCTGTGCGGTCAGCTCGGCCAACTGCGCGCTCAGGCTCGCACTCCGACCCTCGGCCAGCTCGGTCCTGGCGTCTGATTCGGCCAAAGCACCGTCCAGTCGCCGGCGCTCGCTCTCGGCCTCCTCAAACGCCTGCTTGGTGGCGGCCAGTTCGGAGGTCAGCTCGGTCAGGCGACGCCCCAGCTCCTCGCTCCAGGCTTCGAGCTCCACCAGTGCTGCGCTTGCCGCAGCCTGGGCCTTCTCGGCCTCGTGGGCCCGCTCACGTGCTTTGACCGCAACGCTGTCGTGCGCGCTCACCTGTCGCGTGAGCTCGTCACGCTCAAAAGTCATGACCCGCAGAGCGTCGCTCACGTGCTCTAGCCTTTCGCCAATCCTGGCACGCTCGGACTCGGCGCTCGCCAGCTCCTGCTCCATCTGCCGGTGGCGCTGTTCCAGCTCGGCGTTGCGCTGCGCATGCTCGTTCGCCGCGGCCTCCAGCTCGGGGATCCGGCGCTCGGCGGTTTCCGCGCGGACCTGCGCGGAGGCGGCTTGCTCAGCCGCGGAACCGGCGCGCTGGTCGGCGGCGGATAGCGCTTCCCTGGCCTGCGCCAGCTCGGCGTCGGATGCGTCGATTCGCGCCACGATGTCCGTGGCCTGCCGCTCGAGCTGCTGCTCAAGGTCGCGCATGCGCGTCCAGGCGCGTTGCTCCTCCTCCTCGTGCTGCTCGAGCTCGGTTCGCAGCTTGCCCAGCGCGCGCCGCTGCGATCGATCGCGCGTGGTTGCGGCGCGCTCTGAGTCGGCCAGGGCCTCGGACTGCTGCACGAGCTTCTCGTGGATGTTGGTCCGGCGATCGTCGTCGAGATCGGCGTCCTGCTCGGCCTCGGCAGTGCCCGATTGCCCAGGATCTTGCTTGCCGGCACGAGTCGTGGGCCGCATCGAACCCGCCGTCGGCTGGGGCAGCGCGAGTGCGCCATTCTGGAACTCCAGCGCGAATGTGACCTCGTGGTCGAGCAGGTCCACGGGCACCGAGTAGGCGGCTCGTAGGACTCCACGCGGATCGTCCGGAGCCGGAAGCGGCGCGAAGCGGTGGGTGCTCTGGTCGTCTGTGATGACCAGATTCGGTCTCGATGCCGGGTTTCGCCGACGAGACCGAGCGGCGAGCAAGCGCAGGAGCGCGATTCCCGGGGCGGCGAGTACCTGCTCGAATGCCTCGATCTGGACCGATTGCGATCTGTCGTTCACGAGAACGACGATTCTAGGTCTGTTATATCTGCAGTGCTAATGGATTTGATCGCCATCTGCGGTCCCCTCAGACCATGAAACTGTTGGTGACGGGCGGCGCCGGTTACATCGGCTCGATCGTCACGGGTCAACTGCTGGGCGCCGGTCACCAGGTCACTGTGCTCGACAACCTGGAGCGCGGGCATCGCGAAGCGGTTCCGGAGCAGGCGCAACTGGTGGTAGCGGATCTGCTCGATTGCGACGCGGTCCGGCGTACACTCGCGGATGGATTTGACGGCGTGCTGCACTTCGCGGCACTGGCGCTGGTGGGTGAGTCGGTTAGCCATCCCGAGCGGTATTACCGCACAAATGTCGGCGGGACGCTCAATTTGCTCGATTCGATGCGCGAGGCCGAGGTCCGCCGCCTCGTCTTCTCCTCCACCTGCGCGGTGTACGGGCAGCCTGACAAGGTGCCGATCCCTGAAACGGCGCCACCGCGGCCGGCCAATGCCTACGGCGCCTCTAAACTCGCCGTCGACGGGATGATCGGGGACTTCTGCCTGGCCCACGGCCTTGGCGCGGTCAGCCTGCGTTACTTCAACGTGGCCGGCGCCAGCGGGAGCCTGGGCGAGGATCACGAGCCCGAGACGCATCTGATCCCCAACGTGCTCAAGGCCGCGCTGGGCATCAGCGACCACGTAGAGGTGTACGGGACCGACTACCCCACCCCGGACGGCACGGCGATCCGTGACTACATCCACATCGAGGATCTGTCGGCCGCGCATCTGCTGGCGCTGGAGGGAATTCGGCCGAGCGAGCATCAGATCTTCAACCTCGGTAACGGCAACGGCTTCTCGGTGCGCGAGGTGATCGCGGCCGCCGAGACGGTGACCGGCAAACCCATTGTGGTTCGCGAGGGGCCTCGGCGACCCGGCGATCCGCCAATGCTGGTGGCGGCCAGCCAGCGGATTCAGGCCGAACTCGGCTGGCGGGCGAGCAAGCCGGAGCTCACCGAGATGGTCGCCGATGCCTGGGCGTTCGCCCAGGCCCGGCCCCACGGCTATTCAGAGTAGATCGCCGATCGCGCCCAGCGCGGCCGCCAGCACGAGCTCAGGCGTCTGGCCGCCGTCGATCGTACGGATCCTGTCCGGCTCGGCCGCCGCCAGCTCCGCGTAGGCCACGGCGATCCGGGCGAAGAACTGATCCTGCTCGCGCTCCAGGCGGTCAAGCGGCTGAGCACGCGCGCGTGAGCGCTCCCGTCCCAGCGCCGGATCGATCGTCAGCATCAGGGTCCGGTCCGGGACCAGGCCCCCCGTGGCGAAATCGTTGATCGCCTGCACGCGGTCGATTCCCAGGCCACGGCCGGCTCCCTGGTAGGCCAGCGAGGAATCGACGAAGCGGTCGAGCAGGACCCAGCTTCCGCGCGCCAGCAACGGCGCCAGGGCTTCCTCCACGAGTTGTGCCCGCGCGGCGGCGTACAGCAGCGCCTCCGCGCGCGGCCCGATCTGCGCGTCCGGATCCTTGACCAGCTCACGGATGCGCTCAGCCGCGCGGACGCCTCCAGGTTCACGGAGCAGGCACGCATCTATCCCGCGCGATCGGATGGCCTCATGCAGCGACGCCGCCAGCGTCGTCTTGCCGGCCCCATCCAGGCCCTCGATCGTGATCAGTCTGCCGCCTGCCATCGTGCGGGTGCGACCTTATCGGTGGCGAGTGGCCGCCGCCGTCAGGACGGCGACGACCACTAGCATCGTGGGGCGTGCTCGCCGAACTCGATCGTCATCCCTACGCACGCGCGGTGCTGGCGCCGGCGCTGGGCGCCGAGGGCCGTCCGTCGCACGCGTATCTGTTCCACGGGCCCGGCGGTGCCGGCAAGCGTGCGGTGGCCCGGGCGCTGGCAGCCGAGCTGCTCTCGCAGGGATCCCCAGACCCGAACGGGGCCCGGGCTCGGGTGGCCTCCGGCGCACATCCGGACCTTACGTGGGTCGTTCCCAGCGGCGCGCATGAGATCCTGGTCAGCGACATCGAGGGACCGGTGATCTCGGCGGCGAGCCGGACGCCGTTCGAAGCTAGCCGTCGCGTGTTCGTTATCGAGCGGGTCGACGAGCTCGGTGACGAGGCGGCCAACCGGATGCTCAAGACGCTGGAGGAGCCGGCCGCGTTCGTGCATCTGATCCTGCTCACCGACCGGCTGGGGGAGGTTCTGCCGACGATCCGCTCGCGCTGTCAGGTGGTCCGTTTCGAGCCGCCAACCGAGCGCGACGTGGCGGCTGAGATCGAGGCGCTCGGCGTCGGCGCCGACACGGCCATCGCCTGCGCGCGCCTGGCCTTGGGCGATGCCGACTGCGCGCGGGAGCTGGCCGGTGAGGACGGCCGAGCCCTGCGCTCCCAAGCGCAGCGCTTTGCCCGGGATGCGATTGCGGGCGAGATGGCGCGCTCCAAGCCGTGGTCCGAGCTGCTGGCGGCGGTGCGCATGCGCGGCGACGCCGTCCGGGTGCAGATGGAGGCTCGGGCGGCCGAGGAGCTGGAGCTGACCTCACGCAAGGAGCGCAAGCGAATCGAGGGCGAATGGTCAGAGCGGGGTCGGCGCTCGCGCCGCAGGGCCGAAACGCGGACCCTGGATCTCGCCCTGCAGCTGGTCACGCTGTGGTACGCCGACCTCCTCTGCCTGGCATGGGACGCGCGGGAGCTCGTGCGCAATCCCGACCGTCTGGAGGAGCTCAATGCGGACGAGGGCATCGAACCGGGGCGGCTTCGTGCGGCCATGGAGCTAGTGGAGGACACCCGCCAGCGCTTCCAGCTCAACGTGTCGGAAGAGCTCGCCTGTGAAGCGCTGGGATATCGCCTGGAGCAGGTGCTGGCTTCGTGAGTCCCCGCGGCCGCGTTCTCCTGCGCGCGCCTGAGCGCTCAGATCGAGACGAGTTCCTGGAACTGATGCGTGCCAGTCGCGCGTTTCACAGTCCGTGGGCCACAGCGCCGACCGATGGCGACAGGTTTGCGGCCTATCTCGCCGATTCCCGCCGGGTCGACTTCGAAGCGATGCTCGTTTGCCGCCAGGACGACGGGGCCATACTCGGCTTCTTCAACCTGTCACAGATCGTCCGCTACGGGCTGCAGAGCGCCTACCTCGGCTACGCGGTCGGCAAGCCGTTCGCCGGCCAGGGCTACATGCGCGAGGGGACCGAGCTCGTCCTGCGCCACGCGTTCATGAACCTGCGCCTGCACCGGATCGAGGCCAACATACAGCCGGGCAACCAGGCGTCACTCGCCCTGGCCCGCGGTGCCGGGTTCCGCCGCGAGGGCTTCTCGCCCAGGTATCTGAAGATCAGCGGGCGCTGGCGCGACCATGAACGCTGGGCGATCCTGGCCGAGAAGTGGCGCATCCGAGTGGAAACCCGGCGCACCCTTGAGGGCTCGGAGCGTCGCTAGCCCGGAACATTCAGTAAGGGTGTGAGAGGTACTCGGGGGCTTCCCCTCGGCG
>CALAQT010000012.1 GCA_937888775.1 uncultured Actinomycetes bacterium
CGCGGCGAGGTTGTTCTGCATCCCAACACCAATACCGGTCCAGCCGGACGTCGCCCCTCCACGTGACCGCCCTCAGCCTGGTTCCCGGCGACCGGCGCCGCCCCGACTCGAGCATCTGGACGCGCCGTTGGGTTTATCCGCCACAGGAGGTTCAATAGCCCCCTGTGCGTCCGCATCGTTCGACCGAGGAGTTCGTTGCCGCTGACCCAAACACAGCTCGCGAGCGTCGACCTTCGCGCGCGACCGCTCGCCAAGGCCAAGACCGCGCTGCCATCGGTGCAGAAGGCGCGCCGACGACTCGCCGCCGCCTGAAACCCCCTCCTGCTCGGCGGAGCCGATCGCCGCTCAGACCAACCTTACAAAGCCCTGTGGGGCTTCAGCGGGTCGCCATCCGTGTTCACCATTTCCTACGCGCTTTTGGACGATGATCATCAACTGTCCGATGACCTGAGGACGCAGGAGAACCAAAGGGCCAATGCCCCGGCTTGGCAAGATCGCGTCGGTCTCCAGGTTCTGCGGGATCTTCACCGCCCATTTCTCCGCCGAGGTTTCTTCAGGCGGCGTCATCAGTCGATACGACGACGGGTCGTAGCTGCTGGGTGACTGCATCGTCGCGGCGCTGACGATCGATTACGCGATCGATGAGAGAAGGCTCGCCGACGAGAGGCTTCTGCAATAGATGGCCGCAGAGACTCCCAAGTAGTATCGGTACGTTGGGGCACGCGTGACGTCGAGACGTGACCGACGATCAGCTTCCGGGCTCGGGCGTGCTGCTGTCGGCGAGCAGTTCGGCGAACTTGTCGATGATCTGGTCGCGCATCTGTTCGCCGACGTCGGCGTCCAATACCTGGAGGATCTCGTCAAGCGCCCGCTTTGCGAACGATTTGCGTTGCTCATAAGTATCCAGCGCATACTCCCCGCTCATGCGTGAGCGCCGGAGTGTCATCAGCGAGCGATACGCCCGGGGCACGCGCGAGAGCCTGATGCTGCGCAGCGCTCGACGGCTTGTCATCGTCATGATCGGGTGGGCTGTCCGTTCCATGTGCGCCTTGGCGTATTCGAGAAATGGCGCGGAGCTCATCCCCGCCTGCTCGGCGATGGCAAGGGCGAGCTGCGCGGTACAGACATCCGTGCCGTGCAGCGCGGCGCGTTTCGACCAGCATCGGTCGGGCCGATCGCGTAGCTGGCGATCGGCGCCGACATGTCGCAGCATGGCAACGCCGGTCGGGTGGGCGAAGAGTGTTGATAACGGGATGTACAGGCGCACGTAGAGTTCCGTCGCGAACGGAACGCTTGTCTTACGAGTCACCGCTTGAGCCATGTCCCGAAGGCTCGGCGGCGCGGACGGAACGCCGATCATCAGTACGAGTTCGTCGAGCGCGGCTGGTGTCACTGGGTCGTTGTCGGCCATGAACTCCAGCATCCGCCTGACCGCCTTGGCGTTGGCGCCACTGAGGCGCCCGGCCGCGTCATCTGAATAGAGCCAGTAGAGGCCCGCGATGCAGGTCTCGACAGCGGCGCGGGCGAGAAGCGTTGTGCTTTCGAAGTTTTGGAATGCCGCTACTCGGTGCGCCTCGCGCTGGAGGCGAAGAAGCCGAAGCAGCGCGAGCTGCGCAACGTCAGCTGGACGCGCCTGATCCTCGGGCCATGGCGAGCAGCTGATGAGCGCGCGAGCTGCCCGCCGCATGCGCCGACGCCGCATCGGATCGGGGTAGGGCAAGAGATACTTGACCAGGATTTCGAGGAGCGCTCCCACGGGCCCATGATGGCCGTAGTTCCTGACGGAAGATCGATCCTCGCCCTCTTCGGACGGCCCTCACTGAATGCAGTGGTCAGCGCGGTCATGCATGCGGGACGAAACGCGCAGCCGCCGGTCAACGACCGCTGGGGCTTGAGCGGCTAGCGGCTGTTTCAGGGAGGAAATTCGACCGGGGAGCGAGGACAGCGCGCCGTGACGTAAGGCCGCGTTGCCGAGCGTCACGCGGGCCGTTAGGTTCTCGGTTGTGACGCTGTTCGACGAGCACGAGCGCACCGATCTGTCCCCTTCACCCGAGTCGGAGGACCTGTTCAGCTTCCTGAACCGAAGTGCCCGGCCGGATGTGGTGAACATCCGGGCCGAGCTTGAGCGGTGGTTCGGGGCCTATCCGGAAGAGCATCAGGCCGAGCTGCGCTCGAGGTTTCGAGACCGCCGCCAGCACTCGTCCGCGTGGTGGGAGCTCTACCTACACCGCCTGTTCACGCTGCTCGGGTTCGGGATCGAGGTGCACCCGGATCTCGAAGACGCGGACACACACCCCGATTTTCGGGTCACCGGTCCCGCTGGAACCTTCCTGCTTGAGGCGGCGACGACCGAGGCCGGCATCGCCGAGCCGGGTCGCGATGGAACGCGGGAGGGTTGGATCATCGACGCGCTCAACAGCGCACCCCACCCGAACTTCTTCGTCAGCCTTCGGTTCCAGCTGGTCGGACAGGAGCGACCGGTCGAGGTGCCTCCGGCGAGACCAAGCCGACGCGGACTCGCCCCAAATCCCACGAGCACACTGGTCGGTCGTCCACGGGGCGTGGCGTTTCGCCGCTGTCACGCCGTGACCAACCGCGGTCATCTCGCTGACCAAACCACTGTCATCGAAGCGCGCACCCACACCAGCCACACTCACACGGAAGCCGGATGTAGATCGTCGGTCGAATGACAGTGCGCGTCTGCGCACGAGCCAGGCAGGCGCTCTCGTGACGGCTGCCGGGCCGGATCGCCAGGCGCCGCGGGCATTTCGAGGACGCCACGCGGCCTGCGGTCCACTGCCAAACATCCGGGACGATCTACTGCCATCAGCTGGGAATCCCACTGACATCTGACTTGATTCGGTGAGTTAGACTACTTTCTGCGGAATAACCCCAGGGGGTTTGAGGGGGTGTTTCCGTCCGGGGTGACAGTCAGAATTCCCTGCATATGA
>CALAQT010000013.1 GCA_937888775.1 uncultured Actinomycetes bacterium
AGCGGGACGACTCGAGCGCGGCCCGTGCAGGCGAGGCCGGACGCCGAGCGGGCCGCAGGCTCGAGCGCGGCTGAGCGGGCCGCATGCTCGCGGGGGGACGCGACCGGCCAAACCAAACGCGCGCGAGCGCGTCCATAAACTAGATCCTCGTGCAACAAGATGATGAGATCGGGGAGATCCTCGTCCCCGCCGAGGACCTCAAGCGCCGGGTGCTGGAGCTGGCCGCCGAGGTTTCACGCGATTATGAGGGCAAGGATCTGGTGCTGATCGGAGTCCTGAAGGGGGCGGTGTTCTTCCTCTCTGACCTGATGCGCCAACTGGACATCCCCTGCGAGGTGGACTTCATGGCCGTCGCGTCGTACGGGTCGGCGACCAAATCCTCCGGCGTCGTGCGGATCCTCAAGGACCTCGACGCAGTGATCGAGGGCCGCGACGTGCTGATCGTGGAGGACATCGTCGACTCGGGGCTGACGCTGCAATATCTGCTGCGCAACCTCCGGGGCCGCAATCCGCGCTCGCTGGAGGTCTGCGCGCTGCTGATCAAGCCAGAGCGCCGCAAAGTCGACCTGAATACCCGCTACGTCGGCTTCGAGATCCCCAACCGATTCGCGATCGGCTACGGGCTTGACCATGCCGAGCGCTACCGCAACCTGCCCTACGTTGCGGCGCTGAGGCAATGAATGGATGCTTCGGTGCAGGGCTCCGAGAGGCTCAGTTGCGCCCACAACGCAGGTGCTACGCTTGCTAATTCCCGGTAATCAGCCAGACCCCCGCTACGCGTGCGGTGCCGGCCGCAGGCGTGGAGACTCCGTATGAGCAGGTTCTTCAAGAGCGCACTTTTCCCGATTCTGATCGTGATCGTGCTCGCCTTCTTCGCCCAGAAGCTGATCGGCAGCTCGAGTAAGAGCCCGCATCAGACGTTCGGCAACCTGCTCACCGAGTTACAGAGCAAGCAGGTCCGGAGCATGTCGCTGGACCAGAAGTCCAACAGCGCTTCGGTCACGCTGACCAATGGGACCAAGTACTCGGTCGGCTACCCGGACTCCTACGCCCCGGCGCTGATCAACGACGCGCATGTAGACATCGCCCCCAACAACTTCGACGTGCAGAGCAAGTCCTCAAACGGCTGGCTCTCGCTGCTGACCTACCTGCTGCCGTTCGTGATCTTCATCGGTTTCTGGATCTTCCTCATGAACCAGGTCCAGGGCGGTGGATCGAAGGTGATGTCGTTCGGCAAGTCGCGCGCCAAGCGGATGTCGGTCGACTCGCCCAAGATCACCTTCCGTGACGTCGCCGGGGTCGACGAAGCGGTCGAGGAGTTGCACGAGATCAAGGAGTTCTTGGAAAATCCCAAGAAATTCCAGGCCCTGGGGGCGAGAATCCCCAAGGGCGTGCTGCTGTACGGCCCTCCGGGCACCGGCAAGACGCTGCTGGCGCGGGCGGTGGCCGGCGAGGCGGGGGTCCCGTTCTTCTCGATCTCCGGCTCGGACTTCGTCGAGATGTTCGTCGGCGTCGGCGCCTCGCGCGTGCGTGACCTGTTCGAGCAGGCCAAGCAGAACTCTCCCTGCATCATCTTCATGGATGAGATCGACGCCGTCGGACGTCACCGCGGCGCCGGCCTCGGCGGCGGCCACGACGAGCGCGAGCAGACGCTCAACCAGCTGCTGGTCGAGATGGACGGCTTCGAGATGAAGGACAACATCATCCTGATCGCCGCCACCAACCGGCCTGACATCCTCGACCCGGCGCTGCTGCGCCCGGGCCGCTTCGATCGCCAGATCGTGGTCGACCGCCCGGACCGCCTCGGGCGCAGGAAGATCCTGGAGGTCCACACGCGCGGCAAGCCGCTGGCGCGGGAGATCGACGTCGACGTGCTGGCCGGGCAGACGCCGGGATTCACCGGGGCCGATCTGTCGAACCTGGTCAACGAGGCCGCACTGCTGTCGGCGCGCAACGGCAAGCGCGAGATCTCCCAGGTCGAGCTGGAAGAGGGGATCATGCGCGTGATCGCCGGCCCGGAGAAGAAGACGCGGGTGATGAGCAACAAGGAGCGCCGTATCACCGCCTACCACGAGATGGGCCACGCGATCGTCGGCCATTACCTGCCCAACTCAGACCCGGTCCACAAGATCTCGGTGATCTCGCGCGGCCAGGCGCTGGGCTACACGATCTCACTACCGACCGAGGACAAGTTCCTGACCACGCGCGCCGAGTTGCAGGACACGATGGCGATGACGCTGGGTGGTCGCGCCGCCGAGGAGATCTCCTTCGGCGAGATCACCACCGGCGCCTCCAACGACCTGGAGAAGGTCACCGCGACCGCCAAGCAGATGGTGATGCGCTTCGGCATGTCGGAGAAGCTCGGCCCCCGGGTGTTCGGCCACGATCACGGTCAGCCGTTCCTGGGCCGCGAGTTCTCGTCCGAGCCCGACTACTCGGATGAGATCGCGCGCGAGATCGACGATGAGATCCGGCGCGTCATCGAGTCCGCCCACGTCCGCGCCAAGGAGATCCTCAACACCTATCAGGCCTCGCTGCAGAAACTGTCGGAGATCCTGATCAAGCGTGAGACGATCGAGAAGGAGCAGTTCGAGGCGCTGCTGGAGGGACGCACCGAGGAAGAGGTGTTCGGCGCCGAAGCGCCTCCGCCGCCAGAGGTGCCGATCCCCGGCACGCCGGCCGAGCGTTCACGGGCGCCTGAGGCCCCGCGGCCCCTGCCCCGGCCGGGACTGGCCGGCGGCACCGCCGAGTAGCTGACGGACTCCGGACGCCGCCCGTGGGGGCCGGATTGCGGTCCGCTATCACCTGCCGGAAATGACGATTTGGACACACTTGGCGAAGGAGCCGAATCCCGCCGTGGCCGGCTGGCGGCCGCAAGCCTGCCAGATCCCGGGGTTTAGTCTGACCCGCAGGGAGTCACCCGGAGCCAGCAACGCCGGGGGTGCGCCGGAGCCGCCGCGGCTGGTGAACGACAGCGTGATGCTCGCCGGCGAGTTTGACCGGAACGCCAACTTGGTGCCCGACACGCTCAGGCGGCTGGCCGGGTCGACCGCCGTGGCGGTGAAGGACCAGTCGTGGCTGAGCTGCTGACCGGCGAATGTGACCTCGACCTGGGCGTGGTAGCGCGCGCCCGGGACCAGCGGCGCGGTGGGGATGATGAAGCCGCCGGGGGAGGTGTAGCGGTACAGCCGGATGCCTGAGCCGCCCGGCAGCGGCGTGTAGCCGTCGACGGTTCTGACCGCAACCGGGCCCGTTGGGCCGTCGAGTGTCGCGGCGCTCAGCGCCGCCGGGTCGTTGAGCGGGCTCGCGCCGGGAGCATCGGCGAACACCAGCAGGTAGGGGCCGGTACGGGCCGGCTGGCCGATGCCGACCAGGTCGCCGGGCGTGAACGGGGCCTCACGGGCGGTCTCGTTGGCTTGCATCGTGGTGCCGTCACCGGGATAGGTGTAGACGGTCGCCTGCGACGGCGCGGCTCGGGTCCAACCGGGGAAGGTGGTCGTGCAGCTGAAGCCGCCCACGTCGGCGCTTCCGGCCAGCAGCAGTCGCGGCGCGAACAGCTGGTCGAGGTGCAGCGGTGCGCTCAGATAGGGATCGCCGGCGTTCCAGCTGGCCCCCCGGATCACCACCGAGTTGGCGGCCGCGAATGCGCCCCCGGCGGTGTAGCCATGAGCGCTGCGAAGCTCGGCCGAGCTCAGCACGTGGTTGAGCGCCATGTAGCGGTCGTGGGCGGCGCAGTCGCGTGACCAGCTGCGCTTGACTCCGATCCCCGCCGGGATTCCGTTCGCCGCTCGCTGGGCGTTGAGCTCGGCGATCGCCCGGCGCGCGGTGGCCGCGGCCGCCGGCGCCGGCAGCGCCAGCAGTCCGGTAGCGCAGCACACGATCGTGGCGAGCAGGGATCTCATCACTCACCGAGAGGATAGATTCGACGCATGAGCGGAGATCGCTACACGCCCGGCCGCATCGCTATGTCGCTGACCCGGATCTGGCTGCCGCTGGTGATCGCCGTGGCAGGCGCGGTGGCGATCGTGCTCGGCCACGGGCGCACACCGCTGGCCGGAGCCGGAGTCGGTCTGCTGATCATCGCGCTGATCGTGTGGATGATCAACTGGATGTTCCGCTTGAGCCTTGAGAGCAACGACGATCGAGATCGCGAGGAGGCGGCGCGCGAGTACTTCGACCTTCACGGGCGCTGGCCTGACGAGGACGAGCAGTGAAGGCGAACCCACCCGCGACGACCGGGTTCCGGGTGATGGGGATCGTCAATGTGACGCCCGATTCGTTCTCAGACGGAGGGCTGTACCTGGATCCCGCCGCGGCGATCGCGCACGCGCTGGAGCTGGAGCGCCAAGGCGCGGCGATCCTCGACGTCGGCGGCGAGTCCACGCGCCCCGGCGCTGACCCGGTCGGAGCCGAGCGTCAGATGGAGCGGGTGCTGCCGGTGATCGCCGGTTTGCGCAGCGCGGGGTGTTGCGCCCAGCTGTCGATCGACACCTCGGCGGCGAGCGTCGCGCGGGCGGCGCTGAACGCCGGGGCGACGCTGGTCAACGACGTGACCGCCCTGCGCGCGGATTCGGAGATGGCCGGCCTGCTGTCCGCCTCGGGCGCCGACTGCTGCCTGATGCACATGCTCGGCGAGCCGCGAACGATGCAGCGCGACCCCCACTACGACGACGTGGTCGGCGAGGTCAAGGCGTTCCTGGAGGCGCGGATGGCGTTCGCGGTCGCTGCGGGAATCGACGAGCGCAAGATCCTGCTCGACCCCGGGATCGGGTTCGGCAAGACGATCGCGCATAACCTGGAGCTGCTGCGCCGCCTCGACGAGCTCGCCGCGCTCGGCCGGCCGGTCGTGGTCGGCACCTCGCGCAAGTCGTTTCTGGGCCGGATCACCGGCCGCGAGGTCGATGACCGGCTGGCGGGGACGATCGCCACCAATGTGCTGGCCTATGAGCGCGGCGCGTCGGTATTCCGCGTGCACGACGTCGGTCCCGTCCATGACGCGCTGGCGGTGGCGGCTGCTACGGTCCGCCCACCATGGGCGAGAACGACGCCGACGAGTTCGACGACGTAGACGACGTAGACGAGGACGACGAACGCTCCGAGCCCGAGGTCACGATCGAGGTCAGCGGGCTGTCCCTGTTCACGCACGTCGGCGTGACCGCCGCCGAACGCGAGGTCGGCCAGCGGTTGCTGCTCGACGTGCGCCTTGACGTCGGCGAGTGCGATGCGACGGTAACCGACCGAGTCGAGGATACGGTCGACTACGGGCAGGTCTGCGACACCGCCAACCTGGTCGCCCAGCAGCGCTCCTACAAGACGCTCGAGCGTCTGTGCGCGGCGATTGCCGACCGGCTGCTGGAGCGCTACGTGGTGCACGCGGTGTGGGTCAAAGCCGCCAAGCCCGAGCCGCCGCTTGCGTTTCCCGTCAGTGAGGTCTCGGTCGAGGTGTGGCGTGAGGCTCAGTAATGCAAGGGGATTCCGATAACGATGCACACGTGCTCGGCTACCTGGGGCTGGGCTCGAACATCGGAGATCGGCGGGCTCACATGCAGGCAGCCGTCGACGCGCTCGCTCAGCGCGGCGTGTGGGTGCTGTCCTCCTCCTCGGTGTATGAGGCCGAGCCGGTCGGCCTGGTGCTCGACCAGCGCGACTTCTTCAATGCGTGCCTGCGGATCGACACCGCGCACGGGCCCGAGGAGCTGCTTGACGCGTGCAAGGACGTGGAGCGGGCGGTCGGGCGCGAGGCCGGCGGGGTACGCCACGGGCCGCGGGTGATCGACGTCGACGTGCTGATCCTGGGGGCGCTGGTACGCCGGTCAGATCGGATGACGCTGCCCCACCCGGAGGTGCTCTCACGCCGGTTTGTGCTGGCGCCGCTGCTGGAGCTCGATCCCGACCTGGAGCTGGCATCCGCAGGGCGCCTGGCCGACGTGCTGGAGGCCCTGGGACCGGGTCAGGACGTGCGGCGGGTTGGCCCGCCGCTGCTGACCGCATAAGCTGGCGGCGATGCTGCTGGTCGTCGATGTCGGCAACACCCAGACCCACTTCGGGGTGTTTGCCGAGGGCGAGGACGTGATCGCCGAGCACTGGCGGTTCGCCACGGTTCGCGAGTCCACGCGCGACGAGCTCGGCGCAGCGCTTTCGAACCTGCTCGGATTGCGAGGGTTGCGGTTCGCCGATATCGATAGCTCGATCGTCTCCTCGACCGTCCCGCAGCTGTCCGAGCAGTGGATCGAGATGTCCAAACGCTACCTCGGGCTGGAGATGCTGGTCGTCGGTCCGACGATCAAGACCGGCATGCCGATCCGGATCGATAACCCGCGTGAGGTCGGCGCGGACCGCCTGGTCAACGCGGTGGCGGCTTATGACCGTGTGCGCGACACGTGCGTGGTGGTCGATTTCGGCACCGCGATCACCTACGACGCGGTCTCGGCCGCCGGTGAGTATCTCGGCGGGATCATCACTCCGGGCGCCGAGATCTCGATCGACGCGCTGTACGAGCGAGCGGCCAAGCTGCCCAAGGTGGAGCTGGCGCCCCCGCGCTCGCTGATCGGCAAGTCGACCGTCGACGCGATCCGCAGCGGGATCGTGTACGGGTTCGGTGGCCAGGTGGACGGGATCGTGCGCCGCCTGCGAGCCGAGCTGGGCCAAAAGACGACCGTGATCGCCACCGGCGGTCTGGCCCAGGTGCTGGTGCCCTTCGTGCAGGAGACGATCGACGAGGTCGACGACCTGTTGACGCTCCAGGGGCTGCGCCTGATCTGGCAGCGAAACTCCGCCTGAGCATCCGACCACTAGGAAGGGGTGGGGAACTTTGGCGTTTTGCGACCGACGTGTGGTCGGAAAACGCCAAAGTTGCCCGAACCGGGGCCCCGCGGATGGTGCACGACGTGCTCAGCCGCCGCCCGTGGGCGCCGAGACCGGACGTCAGGTCGCTGGGTCGCCTGCGGGCGCTGGGACCGGCACATCCGGCGTACTGGCCACGGTGGCGGCCAGGATCAGGAACGACAGCCGGCGTCGGTCGGTGGGGTCGGCGTCGGTCAGCTGGTCGAAGTCGTCCATCAGCGAGCGGATCGCCGCGAACACGGGCGCGTCGTCGACCTCCTCCGGTACGTCGCAGGCCAAGCGCGCGAGCGCGAGCATCTCAGCGGCGCCCTCGGCACCGCGCATCGTCGCGATCGCCCCCAGCAGCAGATACGACGACACGCGCTCAAGCAGCACGTGCGGCGCGCGCTCGCGCTCGCCGACGGGCGGGCCGGTCACAGCCAACGGCTCGCCCGCGGCGATCCGCAGCGCCTGCTCGGAGCCGATGCAGCGGATCTGCTCGAGGCTCAGGCCGACCTGTAGCGCCCAGCGGATCTGGAACGCCGCCGACATCGCCGTCATCCCGTAGGGGGCGTCACTGGCGAACAGGATCTGACCCGGGGGGACCAGGGCGAACAGCGACTGCAGGTCGGCGGGCATCCACCAGGCGGTGTCGAACAGCAGGTTGGGGAGGTCAGGCGCCGCGCGCCAGATCCAGGACAGGTCACACACGCCGGCGTGGGCGAGGATCAGGCGGGCGTTGGGGAACTCGCCGGCCAGCTCCACCGCGTGCAGGCCCAGCGCCGGGATTCCGCGCCCGGCGTGGATCAGCACCGGGAGCGTGCGCTCGTGGGCGAGCGCCACGAGCGATCTGACGGCGGGATGGTCGAGCGTGAACTGCTCGGCGCGGGGGTGCAGCTTGATGCCGCGCATCCCGGCGTCCAGCGAGCGCTCGGCCTCCGCAAGCGCGTCGTCGTGGGGGTTCACGCGACAGAACGGGATCAGCATGTCGCCGGCCTCACGCGCGTGGGCCAGCACCTCGTCGTTGGCCGGCCGATAGCCGTCGGGCTCGTGCATGGGGAAGACGAAGGCGCCCCGGGCGCCGGCAACGTCGAGCGTGTGGAGCAGCTGCTCAGGGGTTTGGCTCATGCCGTCCGGGTCGTTGCGGCCCAAGTGCGTGTGGACGTCAAACAGCTGCAGTCCGGGAACCTGCTCGCGGACGAGCGCAAACCATGGCTGGAACCGCGAGACGAGGTCCATGTCCTGCATTCGTACCATGAAAGCAGTGTCCCGAGCGCTTACCGACAGCTGGATCCTTGGCGGAGTGCAAATCCCCAACCGGGTCGTGCTCGCCCCGCTGGCGGGAATCGGCAACTGGTTCGTGCGCCTGCAGGCCAAGCGCCACGGGGCGGGCCTGGTGGTATCCGAGATGGTCTCGAGCTTCGCCGTGCACTATCGCAACGAGCGCACCTGCACCGAGCTGCTGCGCATCCACCCGGATGAGCATCCGGTTTCGATCCAGCTGTTCGGTCACGACCCCGACGTGATGGCCTCGGCCGCCGAGCGCGTCGCCCAGGCGGGCGCCGATCTGATTGATCTGAACATGGGCTGTCCGGTGCCGAAGGTGTGCAAGACCGGCGCGGGCGCGGCGCTGCTAGGCGATCCAGACCGCGCGGTGGCGCTGGCCCGGGCTGCCGCGCGCGGCAGCGGCCTCCCGGTCACCGTCAAGCTGCGCTCGGGTCAGCGGCCGGGGGACTTGAGCGGGGTGGAGGTCGCGCGGCGCCTGGTGTACGAGGCGGGCGTCGCTGGGCTGTGCATCCACCCCCGTCATGCCTCCCAACGCCACAACGGTGCGCCGGACTACGAGCTGGCACGGGCGTTGGTGGAGGAACTGCCGGTGCCGGTGCTGATCTCCGGCGGCTTGCGCGATGCCGACCAGGCGCGGGAGGCATTTGAACAGACCGGGGCCGCCGGAGTGCTGCTGGCCCGCGGATCGCTGGGAAATCCGTGGCTGTTTGAGCAGGTGCTGGGCGTACGCGATGGCGAGCCCGAGCGCGAGGAGATCCTCGCCGAGCTCGACTGGGTGATCGATCGCGCCTGCGAGCACCTCGGCCCCGAGCGCGCCGGGCGCTACCTGCGCAAGTTCTATCCGTGGTACGTCGAGCGCCTCGGCGGCGGCAAGGCGCTGCAGTCCGAGCTGCAGCGGGCTCCGACGCTCCAGCAGGCGCGCGAGCTGATCGCCGGTGCGCCCTTCGGTTTCGTGGGCACTGGCGCATAGACCGTCGGTATGATTCCGGGGCGCTGAGCTGGGATACTCTCCAGCGGGGCTCGCGGCGCGGAACCTTCAAGCACGGAATAGGACGCGGGCACCAAATGGGTGGTAGCCATGGGATGGCAACGAGGCTCTGGATGGGCGCCCCGGTGTCAACCGCGCTGCTGGCCTTCGGGGGCGCCACGGCGGGTGCGTCGAGCGCGCTGGTCAAGGTCGGCTCCACGCCGGTCATCCCGCAAGGTGCGCGGGTGCTCGGCGCGCTGCCCTCCGCCAACGAGCTCGATCTGACGATCGCGCTGGCGCCCCAGGACCCGGCCGGCCTGCAGGCGCTCGCGACCGAGGTCTCAACGCCCGGCACGCCCCTGTTCCGCCATTACCTGAGTGTGTCGCAGTTCGCCCAGCAGTTCGGGGCTACACCGCTGCAGATCGCGGCGGTGCAATCGACGCTGCGCTCCCAGGGGCTGGGTGTCGGCACGCCGACCGCCAACGACCTGACGATTCCGGTCACCGGCACGGCCGCCCAGGTGCAGAAGGCCTTCTCGGTGTCGGAGTCCCAGGTCAAGCTGCCGAGCGGACGGGTCGCCTACGCCAACGCGCAGGCGCCTACGCTGCAGTCGAGCATCGCGCGCTACGTCCAGGGCGTGATCGGGCTGGACAACGTGAATCCGGACCAGCCGGCGGGGATGAGCACCCAGACTCGGCCAACGGCCAAGTTGGCACGGGCTGCCGCGCGGCCCCACGTTCCGACCGGGGGTCCGCAGCCTTGCCCGAGCGCCACGGCTTTGCAACCAGGCGGGGGCCTGACCGCCGATGAGATCGCCACCGCTTACCAGTTCTCGGGGCTTTACGGTACGGGGGATCTGGGGGCCGGACAGACGATCGCGAGGTTCGAGGAGCAGCCTTACCGCCCGACCGACATCGCCACCTACCAGGCGTGCTACGGCACCAGCACGTCGGTGACGAACGTCGACATCGCCGGCGGTCCGGGGCCATTCGCCGGCGCCGACCTCGAGTCGGCACTCGACATCGAGCAGGCGATCGGGCTCGCGCCAAAAGCCAACATCCTCGTCTACGAGGGTCCGGACACGGCGACGGTGCAGATCATCTCCACGATCGTCTCCCAGGATGTGGCCAAGGTCATCTCGAGCTCATACGGGCTCTGCGAGGCGCTCACGGGCGGGACGACCATCAACGCCGAGAATCTGCTGCTCCAGGAGGCGGCGCTGCAGGGGCAGTCGTTCTTCATCTCCTCCGGTGACAGCGGCTCGAACATGTGCTTTCAGGCCGACCAGACCAACACGACGCTGTCGGTCATCGATCCCGGCGGCCAGCCGTTTGCCACCGGTGTCGGGAGCACCACGCTGTTTGCCGACAGCGGCGGCAGTGCCGTCTTCTATACGCCGGGCTACACGCCGGTCCAGGGGGTCTGGAACGACGGGTTCGTGAACAACAAGGCGAGCGGGAGCGGTGGCGGCATCTCCAGCTCGTTCGCGATGCCGTCATACCAGGCGTCCGCTCCCCCGGCGCGAGCTCAGTCCGCCCAATCGAGTTGATCCCGCCGGAGCCCGCCAGCTAGCGAGCCGCGGGGAAGCGAAGTTCGCGGCTCCAAGATCCGTTGTTTTGGTTAGAGATGAGCACGATTACCGCCCCGGGCCTCGGCCCCGCAACCGAAACAGAAGACGAGACTCGCGACGAGCTGCTGTACCGGCGGATGCTGTCCATCCGCTGCTTCGAGGAGCGCTTGCTGGAGCTGTTCGAGACCGGACTGCTGAACGGCACCACCCACGCCTGCATCGGCCAGGAGGCCGACAGCGTCGCCGTGATGGAGCACCTCGGCGCGGATGATCACGTGTTCTCCAACCACCGCTGCCACGGCCACTACCTGGCCCGCACCGGTGACGCGCGGGGGCTGATGGCGGAGATCATGGGCCGTCCGGACGGCGTCTGCGGCGGGATCGGAGGCAGCCAGCACCTCGCAGCGCCCGGGTTCAAGTCCAACGGCGTCCAGGGCGGCATCGTTCCGGCCGCGGCCGGCATCGCGCTCGCCTATGAGCTGTCCGGCTCAAGCGCGATCAGCGCGGTGTTCATCGGGGATGGAACGCTTGGCGAAGGCCTCGTGTACGAGTCACTCAACCTCGCCTCCTTGTGGCAGCTGCCGCTGCTGATCGTCCTGGAGGACAACGGCTGGTCGCAGAGCACGCCATCGCATCTGAACCTCGCGGGCAGCATGCGCGGCCGCTTCGAGGCGTTCGGGATCGCGGTCGAGGAGGTCGACTCGACGGACGTACTCGAGATCGCTCCGGTGGCGGAGCGCGCGGTCTCGTTCGTCAGAGAGCAGCGCGCGCCGTGTGCGCTGGTCATCCACACCTACCGGCTCTGCCACCACTCCAAGAACGACGACAACCGACCCCGGGAGGAGGTCGAGGCCCGGTGGGGGCTCGATCCGCTCCTGATCCACGGTCGCCGTCTGATTCCTGCCGCTCGCGCGAAGATAGACGCTGAGGTCAGCGCCGGGATCGAGGAGATCGTCGCGGAGCTCACGGAGACATGATCTACGCCCGAGCACTAGGCGACGCCCTGCATCAGGCACTCGCCGAGAACGAGCAGGTGGTGGTCCTCGGCGAGGACATCGCCGATCCCTACGGCGGCGCGTTCAAGGTCACTCGCGGGCTCAGCACCGCCTTCCCGAAGCGCGTGCGTACGACCCCGATCAGCGAGGCCGCGATCGCCGGCGTCGCCGCCGGGCTCGCGCTGGCCGGCTACCGGCCGATTGCCGAGGTCATGTTCGGCGACTTCCTCGCGCTGTGCTTCGACCAGATCCTCAACCACATCACCAAGTACCAGGCGATGTACAACGGAAACGCCACGTGCCCGGTGGTGATCAGAACGCCGTCCGGCGGCGGTCGCGGCTACGGACCCACCCATAGCCAGAGCATCGAGAAGCACATGCTCGGAATTCCCCACCTGCGCGTGGTGGCCGGGTCGCTGCTGCACGATCCTGACGAGGTCCTGCGCCACCTGCTCGCCGACGACACGCCGGCGATTCACGTCGAGCACAAGCTACTGTACGCGCTCGACATGATCGAGCCCGGCCAGCTGATCGGCGCAACGGTGCAGTCCTGCGGTGGGCAGTCGGGCTTGCCGATGATCGCGGTGCGCTACGGACCCCGGTCCGAATGCACCGCGACCGTGATCGCCTACGGCTACCAGGCAGAGCTCGCACGGCGAGTCCAGGCGCGGCTGGCGCTCGAGGAGGAGATCTTCGTCGAGTTGCTCGTGACCGCGCAGCTCGCGCCGCTCGACCTCGACCCGATCCTGGATTCGGCCGCCGCGACCGGCGCGCTTGTCACGCTCGAGGAGGGCACGTCGGGCTGGTCATGGGGCACGGAGATCGCCGCGGAGGCCGGCAGGCGCCTGTTCGGCTCGCTACGCCGCCCGGTCGAGGTCGTTGCCAGCGGCAGCGACGTGATTCCGAGCTCGCGCGGACCCGAGCGTGACCTACTCGTCGGAGAGGAGCAGATCGAGGCTGCGATCCTCGCCGTAGCGGCATGATCGCCGTCACGATCCCGACAACCGACGTCAACAGCGAGTCCGCTGTCGTCGTGCGGTGGTATGTCGAGGACCGCACCGAGGTGAGCGAGGGGCAGCCCCTCGTCGAGATCGAGACGAGCAAGGCGATCATCGACGTTCATGCGCCCGACAGTGGCGTGCTCCTGCGTCTGCGTGACGACGGAGACCAGCTCAAAATCGATCAGCCGCTCGCCTATCTGTTCGAGACGCTCGAGACGCTCGAGCGCTACGACCAGGAGCGCTTGCAGGCCGCGTCGTCAGCCAGCGAGCACGCGGGCCGGATCACCGAGCCGGCGCGCCGGCGCGCCGGCGAGCTGGGCCTCGACATCGACCAGATCGCGCGCGGGACCGACGAGCTGGTGACGACCAAGGTCGTCGAAACGTTCGCGGCAGAAGCCGATGGGGCGGCCGGGATCGAGTTGCCGGATCCGCTCGAGGCGCGACCGGGCGTCCGGCGCTTGGTCGTGATCGGCGCCGGCCTCGGCGCAACGCAGGTGCTCGACATCCTGCTCCACGACGACGGCCTGCAGGCGATCGCCGTGGTCGACGACGACGCCTCGCACTTCGGCGACGTGGTCGACGGTGTGCCCGTGATCGGCGGCGTCGAGCGCGGGCTGGCCCTGTATGGGGAGGGCGCGTTCGACGCGGCTGTGATCTCGATCTCGACCTCCGTGACGGCGCGCACGCGCCTGCGGCAGCGCTGCGAGCAGGCCGGCCTGCCGCTTGCGAACGTGATCGACCCGACGGCGCGAATCGCCAGCGGCGTACAGATCGGCGCAGGCAACGTGATCTGCGCGAACTGTCACTTCGGCGTCGGGACCGTGATCGGCGAGAACAACTTCCTGTCTGCCTACAACTCCTTCGACCACCACAGCAAACTGGGCAACGACATCTCGACCGGCCCGGGCTGCATGACCTCCGGTCTGGTCGAGCTCGGCGACCGCTGCCGCCTCGGGACCGGCATCTTCATCGAGCCCCACGTGCACATCGGTGCCGGCGCCCAGATCGCCTCCGGCTCGGTGATCGTCTCCTCCGTCCCGCCGGACCACGCGGTCAAGACGCGCGTCGGCACGACCGCGGTCGTGCCGATCCGGTCATAGCGCCCGGCGCGGTGCCGGCGCCGCGGAGTGGCCCGCGCGGGCCCGTCGCGGGCTGCGGACACTCGCGGGCCGAGCTCGGCGAGCTGCTGCTGAGCGGCGACACCTGGACCGTGGCCTGACCTGGCGGTCGGGGGGCGGTGGGGTGCCAGGGCGCCGCGGGGGTTCGGGCCCGGGCGCCCGCCCGCAGGATGCACGCGCAGTTTGTTTCGAATAGCGACAGTTTCTGCGCTTGCGTCGTCGGCTAGATGATTGATTCCACGGCGGGTGCCGCGTTGGAGGGGGTCTTTTGAGAAGAGGCCGAAGTCGGCGGTGGTCCAAAGGCATCGTCGACCAGGAGGCCACGTGCACGCCGACCTCGACACTCTTCTCATCGCCGTTATTGCACGGAGGACGATCTCCTGCCCGAGCGGCGCGGGAACGCTCGTCGAAGGGTCACAGACGCGGAGGCCGTCACGCTGTGTGTGGCGCAGCCGATCATGGGCATCCCGTCCGATCGGCGTTTCCTCGCCGTGGCCGAGAAGCGGGTTTCTCATCTGTTCCCGAGCTGCCCCAGCAGCCCGGCTATCACAAGCCCCGGGCCCGCCTGGTCAGCACGATTGAGTGGCTGATCGGAATGTTCGCCGCCGACAGTGCCGGCTTCACAGACGACATCGTGCTGTTGGACTCCACCCCGGCGGAGTGCGGGCGCTCGCTTGAGACCGTCAGGCGCTCGGAGCTGGCCGACTGGGCCGGCTACGGCTCCTCGCGCAGCCATTCTCGGTTCTTCTGGGGGATGCGCCTGCGCCTGGCCGTCGCCCCGGACGGAACCCCGAGAGCATGGGCGCTGGTCGGCGCAGATCGCCCAGAGCGCGAAGCGCCCGGACGATCACCAACGTCTACGCCCGGATCGCCAGTCGCCTGCTCACACTCGCAGCCTGCATCACCCTCAACCACCAGCTCGGACGCCCGAGCCGCTCGCTCGTGGCCTACGTCGCCTGAACGGGTGGAATCAACCAGCTAGCCCCTTAGCCGGTCGACGAGAGCTGGGGTAGGCCTGCGGGCATCCACCAGACGCCGGTGGTGTTGGCGTTGGCGCGGGTGGTTTGCTCGGCGTGGCCGGAGGGGTCGACGAGGCAGTAGTAGTGGACGCGGTGTCCGTGGAACCAGCCGACGAAACCGGCGATCCCGCCGGCGACGATGTGGGGGCGTGGGCGGTGGGAGAGCGGGAGCAGCGGTCCGAGTTTGCCGAGGCGTGCGGGCTGGGCATCTGACGGCTGCGGTCCGGGCCCGAACGCGCGGGCGCCGGCGGTCTTGAAGACGATCGTGGCCATCATCCAGGGGGTGCGAGCGCCGGTCTGGACGGTCGCGGCGGGCTGGGCGCCCGCGCCGACGACCTTGTCCTCGGCGAGCTGTTCCATCATCGTCGTCGTCGGGGAGAGGTTCGCACGCTGGGTGTACTGGCCGGCGGGCTTCAGGATGTCGCCGAAACCCGAGTCGGCGTAGAACCCGACCGCCAGCTCACCCGCCCCACTCGTGCGGCTGGTGTGGCCGGAGGTGACCGTCGTCGGGCGGCCGGTGATCCCGCCGGCCTGGACGATCTGGTCGACCGCCGCGGCCCCGGGCGCCGCCGACAGGCCCGAGTACTCGAGCGCGACCGCGCCGACGTCCGCGGTGGAGGTGGGGACGGCGAAGATCTGCGGGGTCTTGCCGGCCCCGGCCGTGACGGGAGCGGTCCAGACGCTCATCTCGGTGCCGTCCGCACCCACGCGCCGCAGCAGCTCGGTGAACTGGTCCCCGGCGGAGTCGGTGACGCTGCGCGCGCTCGCGCGCCCACCCCAGATCGAGGTCTGCACGACCAGCCGATCGCCGGCGCGCAGCGGGGCGCTGGGCGTCATCAGCAGCTGCCTGGTGGTGTCCTGGTAGCCGGTCGTCTTCTGCACGAACGCCGGACCCTTGGGCGGCTTGTCGGCGGCGGTGCGGCGGGCGCTCGCGGTCTTGCTTGTGCTCGAGCTCGTCGTGGTCGTGGTGGTCGTCGTTGCCTGCTTGGTCGCGCTTAGCGTCAGCGGCGTGGCGCCGGACGCCGCGGTGCTGGTGCCGCTGGTCGTCTGCGCCGTGTTTTGTGCTTTCGCGCCTTGGGTGCCGGAGCCAACTTGGATGATGGAGGCGACCGAAGGGACGCCGTTTGAGTTGACGATGAACAGCATGTAGTAGCCGGGCGGGGCGTAGTTCCCGTTGGCGGGCATGGTCACGTTCAGGCTGCCCGAGCCGGTGGTGAATGACAGCGGGTCGAAGTGCTGGCTGAAGTCCATCTGGTGGGTGCTGGTCCCCAGGTCGACGAGGTTGACCGACTGGATCGACGCCGCGTCCGGGGTCGAGACGGTGATGTTCGAGCCGTATGTCGCCGAGCTGGGCGCCGATGTGATCGTCGGGCGGGCGCTCTTGAACAGGTACGGCGGCGAGTAGTACTGGGCGTTGTCCTCGCCCGGCTCCCCCGGCGCGGCGTGCCCGCTGCCGGCGACCAGCACCCGCCCGTCGGGCAGCAACAGCGTGCTGGTGTGATACCCGCGCGTGACCGCCATCGACGCGACCGTCGTCCACTGCTGCGTGGACGGATTCCAGATCTCCGCCGGCAGCACCCCGCCCGACACCTCGCCCTGCCCGCCAGAGACGCCCGTCTGCGGCTCCCCGCCGCTCATCAACACCGTCCCGTCGGCCAGCATCGTCGCGTTATTGAACGCCCGCGCGTACCCCATCGGCGAGATAGACTGATACTGCGGACTAGCCGCCGTCAGATCGATCACCGCCGCGTTTGCCTGCGCGGTTCCCGGCGACCCCAGGTCCGCCGCGCCGCCCGCGACGAGTACCTTCCCCGGCCGATACATCACCGACGCGCCGTTCACCACCCCACTCGACCCGCCCACCGCAGTCCACGTCTGCGCGCCCACGTTCAGCTCGAAGGACTTGTCCTCCGAGGGCCCGTACACGAACACGTTCCCGTTCGGCAACAAATACGTGTTCGGATACTCCAGCTCATGCACCGCCGACGTGTTCACCCCCGACAGCAGCGTCCACGTGTTCGTCGACGGATCGTAGACCTCCGGGGTATCAGCCCACGTGCTGAAGTCCGTCGACTTGCCGCTGATCACCACATCGGTCCCGTCCGCCAACTCCGTCAACCCCGCATACCACCGCGGGTAATGCATATCCGCCACCCGCGTCCACGTCCCCGTCGCCGGATCATAAATATTCGTATCGACGATCCCCAGGTTCCCCGTCGACAGCTCCCCGTACCCGCCGACCACCAAAATCCGCCCGTCCGGCATCTGCACCATCGCGCTACAGAACAAGCTATCCGGCGAATTGACCGGATCGGTAAACGAACCCGTACTCGGATCGAACTCCTGCGAGGGCTCCGGCTGCTGCCACCCATCCCACACCAACACGTTGCCAGTGTGCAACAACACCCCATGAATCGCCACCAACGGCCAATTCATCAACGGTGACCACTGCCCCGATGGCTGGGGGCCCGGCGTGACCGAGTTCGAGGCTGCGGAAGCGGCCCCAGTCCCGTTCGCGTTGGTCGCGCTGACCGTGAATGTGTAGGCGGTTCCGTTGGTCAGGCCGTTGACCGTGGCGCTCGTCACCGGCGGAGATCCGGTGATCGTCGTCGGGGTCTGCGCGGTCGAGCCGATGTAGGGCGTGATGGTGTAACTGGTGATCGGGCTGCCGCCGTCCCACGGGGCGGTCCAGGTGACCGTCGCGCTCTGGTAGCCGGCTTGTGCGGAGGCGTTTGGCGGCTGCCCGGGCGGGGAGTTCGACGACTGGGTCGAGAACAGCACATCGACCCAGTAGTTGTTGGCGTTGTAGGTGCCGGTCGGGAAGGTGCTCGAGCCGCTGTAGCCGTAGACGCCGTTGGCGCTGGTGCTGTTCG
>CALAQT010000014.1 GCA_937888775.1 uncultured Actinomycetes bacterium
GCCACCGGGTCCGCCGGGGCCGCCGGGTCCGCCGGGTCCGCCGGGGCCGCCGGGGCCGCCGGGTCCTCCCATTCCCGGACCGTGCCCGGCGGGGTGAGTCTGGACTTTGAACGAGCTGTCGAGATGGACGCTGACGCTCGTGCCGTCGGTCTTGGTGACATCGACCTCGTAGCCCTGGCCGCGGAAGTCGGTGGTGACGGCACCGGCTTTACCGCTGACGCTCGCGACGGCTGCTGCCTGGGCCTTTTCGGCGTCCGCGCCGGTGACTGCTTTCTCGGCCGCCTCGTGGGCGGCGGTGCCGGGGGCGTTGGCGGCGGTGAAGCCTCCCGGCGGCCCTCCGCGGCTCGCAGCGGACGACGCGGTGCTCGTGGCGCTGGTGCTGGTGCCGGTCGTGGTGGTGCTGGTGGCGGCACCCGAGATGGCTGCGCCGCCGACGGCGAGCGCGGCGAACGCGGCGAGCGCCGTCAGGGTTCTGGTCAGTCGCTTGTGCATTGTGGTGTTCCCTCGGTTCGTCCGGGTGATCCCGGGTTCGCTGTTCACGATGGGGCAGCGATGTAAGAGCAGCGCGATAGGGATCTAACGAGCGCTAAAGGGTTGCTGAGAGGTTGGTGGGAACGCCCGAGGGAGAGCCGACGGTCGAAGGGTGCGCGAGCGCGCGAGCCGGGGTGCAGGCGCGCGCTGGCTCGAGGACGGTCTGGGAGCGGGGCGGCCGCCGGGGTCCAGAGGAGCCGGAGCGCGTAGAATCGCCGGGCCAGGGCGCGTAGCTCAGTGGGAGAGCGCTCGCTTCACACGCGAGAGGTCGCAGGTTCGAAACCCGCCGCGCCCATTGGGATTAGTCCGGTATTCTCGTCCCGAGGAGCCTTCCTCCCCCACATCATCCCCCGGAAGGCCGCCGTTCACCACCTGCGCCCGGGCAGGCACAATCGCCGTTTGCGGGCGGCAGTCTAAAGACCCAGGCCAAGCAAGCCGACTCCAGTCGCATGAGCTCATCAGGGTTGAGCGACGGTACCGCGGCCATCTTTCTGCTCGTGGGCGTACCCATCGCAGCGCTTGGTCTGGCGTTCATGTTCAACGTGCGCGGCGTCGGAACAAGATACGTCGTCTGGTACCGCGAGAACTGGGCGTGGACGGGGGGGATCCCAGCGCTGCACGGCCCGCGCTGAACGCGTCTGGTAGCGGGAGCGATCGGCCTGCTCTGGTTCGTCTGCGACGGCGGGATCGTCGCGCTTGTGGTCCGAGCGCCGCTGAAATAGCCCGTTGAGCCGCCTATCCTTCTAGCCGTGTCTGGCCCGTTCCCGCGATCATGGGTCGTCTCCGGCCGAGCTGAGGTCCACGATCCTGATGATGCTCTGTGCCGCGTTTGGGACGCGCTGGACGCTGATGATGCCAACGCCTGGGACCGCGTGGAACAGATCGTGAACCCGCTGCTGGATGCTCTCGTTGAGGCGGGCTACGTTGAGCAATGGGGTGGTTCTCGTACCGGCTGCTTTGGAGTGGACACTGGTCGAAAACCGAAGACCTTGACTTCGCCGGGGGTCATCCAGGCGAACAGCTGGAACGCTTTTCCGACCCAATCCACGTCGGTGGCAATCGCTGAGCGCTTCCATGCCGAGTGGCGTCCGATGCCGAGCCCGTGAGCGTGAACAGCATGCGGATCTCGCCCGACTCGGCTGCGTCATGCAGGACCGGCTCCAGGACCTCGCGGTAGTCAACGCGGGTGAGCTTGCCCGACGCTCGAAATCCGACTGTCCCCGCCGGCATGTCATCGATTCGCTCGACCATCACGCTCCATTTCCTCGCGGGCCTGCGTGTGTCCAAGCATCGTATCCCCGCCCGGGGGCGCGGTGCCGGAGTCAGGTGCGCCGGTGTGACGCCCGCCGTCCCGCCGCATGCGCCGTATCCCAGCACGGTTCAAAGCGCCGGCCGTTAAGTGCGAGGTTGAAGCGGGCGCCGGATATTCCTCCGAGCGCATCTGCGCTGCAGAAGCTCTGCGTCTTCAGTTTGTACTCCGCGTTCAGCACCGGCCTGCCGCTTTCCAGATACGGGAGATAGGCGCCGCATTCCGGCCACCACTGGTTGCATTCCTCGCTCAACGCGCCATCGAAGAACGCGTTCTCTTCGAGCGTCTGCTCACTGTCGTTCTTCTGCAGCACGGCCATGTGCAGCGAATGCGACTCTTCGGCGATCCACTCGTTGTAGGCGAGCTGCTGCGCAAGTGTGATCGGGAAGCCGCTTTCGTTGAGCGCCGCTTCCATGTTGTCCGGCTCAACCGCGTCGAAGCCCTTTTCATGACACAGCCGCAGACGGGCCGCCATGATCGGCTCGATGGTGCCGAGCTGGCGGATGTCGAGCCAGACCTCGCCCGGCCAGCCGTTGGGGCTACCGAGAACGGACGGCGGGAACTGGTTGTAGTCGGATCGCCAGTTCTCGGCGGTGCCGACATCGACGTAACAGATGACGTGCCGGTGTTCGGCATGAAGGCGCGTGACTTCGGCCGCGGTCGTGGTGAAGGCGTCGACGTCGTAGATCTTCACGGGCAGCCCGAAGCGGATCTTGCCGTTCAGCTGCCAGTACCACGTCGGTTGCCTGGGCAGCCGCCACCAGCTCGTGCTCGCGGCCGCCGCGGAGCCGCTCAGAGCCAGGATCGTGATCAGTGTCGCCAGGAACGCACGCCTTGCCATCGTTCTCACCTCGTAGCTGGTCGTTGATTGGTGTCCTGCCCGCAGGCCTGCGGGTAGTCGCGCAGCACGTCCTGCACGCGGTCGAGCACGAGCGCTCGCGCGCTGCCCGCTAGGACGCCTGCGCGCACACGGGCATACTGCCGTGGCATGTACTGGCTGAGCAGCGGCAGTGGAATGGCGACCCGCTCGAGGTTCGCGAGCAGGCGCTCCTGCGCGTCTGCGACCGCCGGGACGGGCCAGTAGTAGCGCACCCGGTCGCTGTAGCTGTAGCGGCGCGCCAGGCGCTGAGCGCCGGGGCTCCCGGGGTAGTACTCGCGCCAGTGATCGGTGTCGGCGAGCATGCTCTGCTCGACCACCTCAGCCAGACGGGAGCGCTCGTCCTCGCCGAGCAGCTCGTCCTCGATCGTGCTCAGCGCGAACAGCGCCTCGCGCAGCGCGAACGTGAGGGCCGGTCCGACCTTCAGGATCGCCCAGTGATTCTCGACCAGCTTGCGCAGCGCAAGTGCACTCTGGTAGTCGGTCGAGTGGGCCTCGAAGACCATCGCCGGCTCGTCGTCCAGGACGTGGCGCAGCTCGGCCGTCTCAGCATGCTCGTAGTCGAGCACGTCCATCTGGTCGAAGTCGACGCCCGGCTGCACGACGAGCGCGAGGATCTGCGACCAGCAGTGCATCAGGTCGCGCTCGGCCATCGCGCGGCGATGGGCCAGCAGCGTCTCGCGGGCGGCACCGGCGGAGGTCGGCGTGACGGCATTGCTTGCCTCGCACTCGCCGCCGGGCGGGGGCACCTCGGTGCCGATCACGTAGCGCAGGCTCCCCGCCCTGGGCCCGGCGGCATTCTCGGCCACGGCCATCAGCTGCGCCGCGCGGGCGGCGACGGTCTCCTCCTCAAGCGGGCTGGAGTCGCCCGCGCAGGGGAAGGTGCAGTCGAGGTGGAGCTTTGTGAAGCCCGCCTCGACGTAGGCGGTGATCAGTTCCTCGGTGCGTCCCATCGCCTGCTCGGGCGCCAGCGCGCGCCAGCGGTTGGGGCCGAGGTGGTCGCCGCCAAGGACGATCCGCTCGGCGGGGAGGCCGTGGCTGTCGGCGAGATCGTGCACCAGCCGGCGGAAGTCCTGCGGGCGAAGGCCCGTGTATCCGCCGTCCTGGTCGACCTGGTTGGAGGTCGCCTCAACGAGCAGCGTCCCGCCCGTCTCGCGGGCATGCAGCACGGCTGCCTCAAGCACCAGCGGATGCGCCGAGCAGATCGATGCGAGCCCGGCGGCCTCCCCTGCCTTCTGGCGTCTGACGAGCTCGTCGAGGGGGTCCGCTGTGATGCCCGGAGGCGCTGCTCGCGCAGCTCCGCGATCCTGACCGTCGTGCACAGCGGCGGCGTCCCCTGCCATAATTTGCACACTCTTGCACAAATAGCGTCGAAAGAGACAATAACGATCATGACCAGAATCGCTCTGATCGGCGCAGGTAGCGTCGAGTTCACTCGCATCCTGCTCGCCGACCTGAGCGATTTTCCCGAGCTGGCTGAGGCCACGGTGGTGCTCCACGACATCGATCCCGAGCGGCTGAGGACGGCTGAGCGGATCGCCCTGGCGACGAACGCGGCGACCGCTGCGGCCTTCCAGGTGGAGTCCCATGCAGAGCGCCGCAGGGCGCTCGACGGCGCCGACTTCGTGATCAACGAGATTCAGGTGGGTGGCCTGCAGGCAACCCTGCGCGACTTCGAGATCCCCAAGAGCTTCGGCCTGCGCCAGACGATCGGGGACACGCTTGGGGTCGGTGGCATATTCCGGGCGCTGCGCACGATTCCCGTCCTGCTCGAGATCGCCGCCGATATGGCCGAGGTCTGCCCGGACGCGACGCTGCTCAACTACACCAACCCGATGGCGATGCTGATGTGGGCCGTCGCCGACGGCTCGCCGCTGCGCCGCGCGGTCGGCCTCTGCCACTCCGTGCAGAACACCCACGAACTGCTGGCCGAGATCGTGGGCGTGCCCCTGGAGGAGATCGACTTCAGCACGGCCGGGGTCAACCACCAGGCGTTCGTGCTGCGCTTCCAGCGCGACGGCGAGAGCCTCTACCCCGCCCTGGACGCCGCAATCGAGTGCGACCCGGACGGGCTCGGGCGGCGGGTGCGCGTCGAGATGTACCGCCAGCTCGGCTACTTCCCGACGGAGTCCAGCGAGCACAGCGCCGAGTACCTGCCCTGGTTCATGTCCCACGACTCCGAGCTCGAGCGCTACCGGATCCCCGTCGACGAGTACGTGCGCCGCTCGCATGAGAACATCACCGAGTACGCGGAGGTGAGGCGCAAGCTGGAGGCCGGCGAGCCGCTCGAGGTTCTGCGCGAGGGCGAGCTCGCCCCCCGCTACATCCACTCGATGGTGACCGGGCAGGAGCGGATCGAGTACGGCAACGTGCCCAACGACGGGCTGATCCCCGAGCTGCCGGCGGGGTGCTGCGTCGAGGTGCCCTGCAGGATCGATCGCGACGGCGTGCATCCGTTGCCCGCGCCGCCTTTCCCGCCGCAGCTCGCCGCGCTCAACCGCACGTTTATCAACGTCGCCGAGCTGACCGTGCGGGCCGCGCTTGAAGGCCGGCGCGACCGCGTCTACCAGGCGGTCCTGCTCGACCCGAATGCCGGCGCCACGCTCACGATCAGCCAGATCCACGAGATGGTGGACGCGCTGATCGACGCCCACGGCGCTCTGCTGCCCGAGGGGATCCGGGCGAGCGCCCGCAGCTGAGCCAGGGGCCCGCTCAGACGGTCGTCACGGCGACGCCCGCCTCACGGATCGCGGCCACCAGGGCGCGATCGGCGCCGTCGTCGGTGATCAGCTCATCGACGTCGGTCAGGTCGCAGATGCGTGCAAAGGCGGTGGCGCCCAGCTTCGAGCTGTCGGCCACCACGACCACGTGCTCGGCCCGTGCCATCAGCGCCCGGTCGCTGCCTGCCTCGCTCTCGTGATGGGTGGTCAGCCCGGCCCTTGGCGAGATGCCGTCGACGGACAGGAAGGCCATGTCGAGGTTCAGGCCCTGCAGGCTGGCTTCGGCGATCGGCCCTATGAGCTCGTAGGACTCGGGGCGCGCGACGCCGCCCGTGACGACCAGCTTCAGGTTGGGGCGCACGGCGATCTCGGCGGCGATGTTGAGGGCGTTCGTGACGATCGTCAGCCGCGGGCGGTCGACGAGGGCCCTGGCAACCTCCGTCGTGGTCGTGCCGCCGGTCAGCCCGATCGCCCAGCCCTCGAGCACACGGGCCGCGGCCTCGCGGGCGATGCGCCGCTTCTGCTCGGGCTGGCGGGCGCTCTTGTAGCGCAGCGGCAGCTCGTAGAGGACGCCGTGGGGAACGGCGCCGCCGTGTGTTCGCTCGAGCATCCGCTGGTCCTCGAGCAGGCGCAGGTCGCGGCGCACCGTGGCCGGCGAGACACCGAGCGAGCTGGCGATCTCAACGACGTTGACCGAGCCGTCTACCGACAGCTGCTCAAGGATCGTCGACAGACGCTCGGGCTGGCGCATTCCGCGCAGTGTACGTGCGGCATGAGCGTCTGAGCGAGAAAATGGCCCTGGATGTTGCATTCTGCTCATCTCATGCGTATATTGCGCAGAAATGAGCGTCACCGACGAAGAGATCGCCAGCCAGCCCGAGATCTGGCGCCGCGCCGCCGCGCTGCTGCCCGACGTCGCGGAGAAGCTTCCGGCACCGGGACAGCGCGTCGCCTTCGTCGGCTGCGGGACCTCCTGGTTCATCGCGCAGTCCGCGGCGTGGCTGCGGGAGGCGTCGGGGCAGGGCGAGAGCGACGCGTTCTCGGCCTCGGAAATGCCGGCCGGCCGCAGTTACGACCTGGTCGTGGCGATCTCGCGCTCCGGGACGACGACGGAGGTCTCCCGCTGCCTGGAGGCACTCGAGGGCACTCCGACCGTCGCGATCTGTGCGGTCGCCGGATCGCCGGTCCCCGAGGCGGCCGTCGAGGCGATCGTGCTGGACTTCGCCGATGAGTCCTCGGTCGTGCAGACGCGCTTCGCGACCGGGGCGCTGGCGATGCTGCGGACGCATTTCGGGGAGTCTCTCCTGGAGGCAGCCGAGGAGGCCGAGCGGGTGATCGCAGCGCCGCTTCCAATCGACCCCTCGGACTTCGAGCAGTTCGTCATGCTCGGCCGCGGCTGGACGGTCGGCCTCGCCGCCGAGGCGGCCCTGAAGTGCCGCGAGGCGGGTCAGGCCTGGGCGGAGTCCTACCCGGCCATGGAGTACCGGCACGGACCCGTCAGCGTCGCCGGCCCGAAGACGCTCGTGTGGATCCTCGGGGAGCGCGACGAGAGCCTCGTCGCCGACATCGAGGTGACGGGCGCGAGGGTTCTTCACCACGACATCGACCCGATGGCCGAGCTCGTCCGCGCCCAGCGCGTGGCCGTGGCCTTGGCCGAATCGAAGGGTCTGGACCCCGACAACCCTCAGCACCTCACCAGGTCGGTGGTGTTCGGCTGACCCCCGACGCAGGAGAAGCCATGAAACGCACAGCTACCGCCATCGCCGTACTCGCCGTGCTAGCGCTCTCGGGCTGCGGGGGGTCGAGCTCCAGTGGCGGCGGCTCGTCGGCTGGCACGAGCGGACACCAGACGATCACCGTTTGGGATGGCTACACAGGCGCGGAAACGACAGCCATCAACGCACTCGCCAAGCAGTTCAACGCGTCGCATCCCAACACGACCGTCGAATTGCAGTTCTCGGGCAACAACGACTACGGGCTGCAGAAGGTGCTCGCAGCGATCGCAGGGGGCAAGCCGCCGGACATCTCCTACCTGTACGGGTCCTGGGCTCCGAACATTGCGACCAACCAGCGCGTCGTGACGCTGAACTCGATGATCGAAAGCGACCCGAGCTTCGACTGGCAGGATTTCTGGCCCTCCGAGCGCAGCGTTGCAACGGTGAACGGGAAGATCGTCGGCGTGCCGGCGCTGGTCGACAACCTCGCCCTGGTCTACAACAAGAAGCTGTTCGCCAACGCCGGTCTGGCCACCCCGACCGCGAAATGGACCTGGAGCGACTTCGAACAGGCCGCGGTCAAGCTCACCAAACCCGCGAGCAAGCAGTTCGGGTGGGCCTACGTCAACGACGGCAGCGAGGACACGGTGTGGCGCTACTGGGCGATGCTCTGGCAGGCGGGCGGCTCGATCCTGAACTCGGCGGGCAATCAGGCCGCATTTGACTCACCGGCAGGCCTGAAGGCGCTCGAACTGCTCCAGCGCCTGACCCGTCAGCACTCGATCTACCTGGACAACGGCAGCGACAACTACCGCAGCCTGTTCGGCTCGGGCCACATCGGGATGCTCTGGACGGGGCCGTGGGACCTGGCTGAAATCATCAATGAAAAAGCCCCCTACGGTGTGCAGATCCTGCCCGGCGAAGCGAATCATCAGACGATCTCAGGCCCTGACAACTGGGTGATGTTCGACAACGGCGAAGCGCACAAGAAGGCATCGTGGGAATTCCTGAAGTGGCTGACATCCCCGCCGATCGATCTCGAGTGGGCGACGATGACCGGTGACCTCCCGATCAGGAAGTCGGTGACCGGACTGCCCGGCTACCAGAAGTTCCTGGCCAAGTACCCGGGTATCGGGACGTGGGTGGCGAACCTGGCCAACGCGACCCAGGCCCGTCCATCGATCACCTCCTATCCGAAGATCTCGACTATCGTCGGCCAGATGGTGCAATCGGTCCTGCTCGGGCAGAGCGAACCGAAGCAGGCGCTCAGCAGCGCCGCACAGCAGGTCAACGCGATCCTGGCCGTGCCCGGCGCCTGAGCGGGCTGTCGGGCAGCATGAACACAAGCGCCCCCCTCGTGGATCCCGTGGCCCGAGGCAGGCGCGCTCCTGGTCCCAGCCTGCTGCAGCGACTGGCGCGCTCCGATCACCTGGCGGGTTGGGCGTTCGTCTCGCCGGCGGTGATCCTGATCGCGGTCTTCGCGCTGATCCCGATCGGCTGGTCACTGCTGCTCTCGCTGCAGGCCAACAACCTGATCGCCCCCTCCCACTATGTCGGCTTGGCCAACTACAAAGCGCTGAGCAAGGACCCGGCCTTTCGCTCATCGGTCGGCCACACGCTCGTCTACACGCTGATCTTCGTTCCCGTTTCGGTCAGCGGGGCGCTGGCACTGGCGGTCGCGCTGAACCGCAACATCCGCGGCATCCGCTTCTACCGCCTGGCGGTGTTCGTGCCGCTCGTGACCTCGACTGTCGCCACCGGGATCCTGTTCCTGTGGCTGCTCGACCCGACCTTCGGCCTCGTCAACTACCTCCTGAAAATCGTCGGACTGCCCCAGCAGCAGTTCCTGCAGAGTCCCCACGAGGCGCTCTACTGCATCATCGCGATGACGACGTGGGGTTGGCTGGGCTTCGACGTGATCGTCTACCTGGCAGCGTTGCAGGGGATTCCCGCCGACATGCTGGAGGCCTCGACGATGGACGGTGCGAGTCGCTGGGGGACGTTCCGCTCGGTGGTCCTGCCGCTGCTCAGCCCGGCGACGCTGTTCCTCGTCGTCTGGTCGACGATCAACGCGCTGCAGCTGTTCGATGAGATCTACGTGACCACGCGAGGAGGGCCGCTGGGGTCAACGACGGTGATCGTCTATTACCTCTACCAGCAGGCCTTCCAGTTCTTCAACGGCGGCTACGGGGCGGCGATCGCCTACGTGCTGTTCGTGGCGGTTCTGATCATCACGCTGGCGCAACTGTGGCTCGGCAACCGGCGCGTCCACTACAGCTCGTGAGGAGACGGTCATGTCCTCGACCTCGGTGACCGTCGCGCCGGAGCGCTTCCCGGCGCTCTCCGATCCGCGCCCCCGTGGGCGCCGCCTGCGGCTGCCGTTCAGCGCGTGGCACCTGCTGCTCGCGCCGGTCGCAGCGGTGATGATGGTGCCGCTGGTGTGGATGGTGATCGTCTCGCTCGAGACGAAGACCCAGGCCCAGAGCTTCCCGCCGGTCCTGGTCCCCTCTTCACTGCACTTCAGCAACTACACCGACGCCTGGAACACGGTCCCCTTCGGCGCCTTCTTCGTGAACAGCGCGCTCTACTCGCTGGCGACGGTCGCGGGCAACCTGCTGTTCTGCAGCCTCGCGGCCTACGCCTTCGCGAGGATTCGCTTCTTCGGCAGCAACGTGCTGTTCGTCGTGCTGCTGGCCACGCTGATGGTGCCCTACCAGGTGCTGCTGATCCCGACGTTCCTGATCGTCAAGAAACTGGGCCTGGTCGACAGCGTCGGCGGGTTGATCATGCCGAACCTGTGCAGCGCATTCGGCATCTTCATGTTGCGCCAATTCTTCCGGACGCTGCCGATCGAGCTCGAGGAGGCGGCACGGATCGATGGCACCTCGCGCCTCGGCATTCTCTTCAAGATCGTGCTGCCGCTCTCCAAGCCTGCGCTCGCGACGCTCGCGATCATCCAGTTCATGTGGTCGTGGAACGACTTCCTGTGGCCGCTGATCATCATCGACTCGTCATCCCACGCGCCGCTGCAACTCGGCCTTTCAACCCTGCAGGGCGCGCACAGCACGGAATGGAACCTGTTGATGGCCGGCACCGTGATGAGCCAGATCCCGATGCTGGTGGCGTTCCTGTTCGCTCAGCGCTGGTTCGTCCGATCGATCGCCTTCACGGGGATCAACTAATGAAACACCTGCCACGGAGGCACGCGTGCCTGGCCTGACACTGGAAGCTGTGAGCAAGGTGTTCGACGGCGGCACTGTCGCCGTCGAGGAGCTGTCGCTGGAGATTGCCGACGGCGAGGTCATGATCCTCGTCGGGTCATCCGGCTGCGGCAAGACGACGGCGCTGCGGATGATTGCCGGCCTGGAGCAGCCCAGCGGAGGCGTGATCCGGATCGGCGAGCGCGTCGTCAACAACGTCCCAGCGCGCGATCGCGACATCGCGATGGTCTTCCAGAACTACGCTCTCTACCCGCACATGACAGTCGCGCGCAACCTCGCCTACCCGCTGCGCCAGCGGCGGATGGCAAAGGCGGATGTGAACCGGCGGGTGGCGGAGGTCGCCGAGATGCTAAGCCTCCAGGAGCTGCTCGGCCGGCGCCCGGCGCAGCTGTCGGGCGGTCAGCGCCAGCGCGTGGCGATGGGACGGGCGCTCGTGCGCGAACCCCAGGTGTTCCTGCTCGACGAGCCCCTGTCGAACCTCGACGCGAAGCTGCGACTGCAGATGCGAGCTGCGCTGAAGCGCCTGCACGCGCGCCTCGGCGTGACGACCGTATACGTCACCCACGACCAGGTCGAGGCGATGACGCTCGGGGACCGGATCGCTGTCATGTCCGAAGGAAAGCTCCAGCAGCTGGGGACGCCGCAGGAGGTCTACGACACTCCGGAGAACGTGTTCGTGGCCGGCTTCATCGGTAGCCCGCCCATGAACCTGATGCGCGGGCGGTGCAGAGCGGGCGAGATCATCGCCGGGGATCTTCGCTTCCAGCGAGCGGGCGTGGCCGACCAGGACGTTGTCGTGGGGATCCGGCCCGAGGCCCTGACGCGAACGTGCGACGGCCTGCCGCGTTTCGAATTGAAGGTGGCGGTCGTCGAGCCGCTGGGCGATGAGGTCGTGGTCCACGGCTCGGTGCAGGCGGAGCTCGCGACCAGCAGCCGCGATGCTGCCGAGACGGGGATCCTGCCCGATGACGGCCAGAGCGCCGCGGTCGTGGCCCGGCTCGAGCCCCACGACCCGCCAAGCGAAGGAAGCGTTCTCAGGCTCGGGGTGGCGCCGGAACGCGTCTACCTGTTCAACGCCACCAGCGGGCGGGCGATCGTGTGAGTGCCCCGCCCGATCTCGACCTGCTGGTCCTCGGGGACTGCAACCCCGACCTCGTGTTGGTGGACGCGCAGCTCGTGCCGGAGTTCGGGCAGGCCGAGCGGCTGATCGAACGGGCCGAGCTGACGATCGGCGGCTCGGGCGCGATCATGGCGTGCGGGGCGGCTCGGCTCGGGCTGAAGACCGCGCTGGCGGCGGTCATCGGGGATGACCTGTTCGGGCACTTTATGGCCGAGTCGCTGCGGGAACGGGAGGTCGAGACCCCCGGGGTCGTGGTCGAACCCACGTTGCAGACGGGCGTCACGGTGATCCTCGCCCGGCCCGATGACCGGGCGATCCTGACCTTCCCCGGGGCCATCGAGGCGCTGCGCAGCGAGCTGGTCGACCCGGAGCTGCTGGCCCGGGCGCGCCATGTGCACGTGTCTGCGTTCTTCCTGCAGCGCTCGCTCGCCCCGGGACTCGGTGAGCTGTTGGCGTCCGTGCAAGCTCGTGGCGGCAGCACCTCGCTCGATCCGAACTGGGACCCCTCCGGCGAGTGGGACGGCGGGCTTCGCGACGTGCTGGGAGAGGTTGATGTGCTGTTGCCGAACGCTGTGGAGGTTTGTGCGATCGCGGGCTGTGAGGAGCCAGTGGAGGCGGCCAAGCGGTTGGCGGACGCCGGCCCCCTGGTTGTTGTGAAGATGGGCGGGGACGGAGCTCTTGCGGTGCGGGCGGGCGAGGAGCCAGTCGTTGCGCGGGCTCCGAACGTCCCCGCCGGCGTCGATGCGGTCGGGGCAGGCGACAGCTTCGACGCGGGGTTCCTGGCCGGTCGGCTTAGCGGGTCAACCGTCGGTGAGGCACTGGCCCTGGCGTGTGCTTGCGGAACGCTCTCGATGAGGGCGGCGGGCGGTACTGGCGGGCAGGCGACACGGGCGGAGGCGGAGGCACTCGCGCGGAGTGCCAGGGCGGGCGCGGAGGCCTCATCCGCGCCCGCCCCGCATAGCCGCTGAACTAGCGCGACTCAGCCTCGGGCGTCTGTGCCGGACCGTGGCCAGTGGTGAGGTGATGTGCCTCGACCTCGGACTGCTGATCTGCAGTCTCGCGCGGATGGACCCTGAGTGAGTGCGACTCGACCTCAGGGCTCGGGTGACCCTTGATGAGCCCCTCCTCACGGCCCGCCTCGGACGACTCATCAGCACGAGGATGAACCCTGATGTTGTGGGCCTGCACCTCAGGCTGCTCCGCATCAGGGTGGATCCTGATGGACATTGGAACCTGCCCCTTTGCGGCAGGATCGTGTGAGAACGACAACCAATGGAGACGGTGGGACTCGAACCCACGACGGCGATCGCGGCGATGGTCCGTGAAGCCTTGTCGCGGCACCGGTCCTCTCTCTCACGTGATGCGGCGCCGCATCGACGTGCCGGAGCTCCCTCGAGCCCGGTGCCGGAGGGCACTCGGAGGGCACATCAGGTAACCCAAGCGCACTCGTCCAAGCCCAACCCCGCCCGGGCTGCAAACGCTCATACCGCCGTCTGAGCCTAGAGATTGGCGGCATCCGCGTTGCGCGCCGGCCGTGGCGTGTTCGCCCAGATCCACCATGGTAAGGAAGGGGTCAGCGGTTCGAGTCCACTGCTGGGCATTTTTCAAAGGGCGAAGTCTGAACCGCCCCGGCCGAGCTTGAGCATCGCCTTGATCTCGGCGCGCATGCATAGCCAGACAGCCTTGAGATTGACGGCGAGCAGCTGGTCGAAGCGCTCCTCGGAGACGTCGGCGAGCGCGCCGCCGCCCTGACTGATGCCGGCGTTGTTGAAGGCACCATCCAGTCGCCCGTGGCGCTCCAGCGCCGCATCGACGATGCGCTGTGCCTCGGCGCTGTCGCTGATGTCGCCGGCTACGTAGGATGCGCTCGCGCCGGCGGATATCAGCTCATCGCACAGCGCCTGCAGCCGCTCAGCGGAGCGAGCGCCGAGCACCAAGCTGGCCCCCTCATCTGCGAATAGGCGCGCGGCGTCAGCGCCGATGCCGGTACTGGCGCCGGTGATGATGATCGTCTTGCCGTCGAGCAGTCCCCGCCCTTGTCGCTGACGGAGGGAGGCTCGGAAGATTCATCTATTGGGTGCTCGCTTCCATTCGGGCTGGTCTAGATGCTGAGTCGACTTATGAAGCCGAAGGGCTACCAGCTGGCTGACTGCTCTCTGGCGGCGGCCGACAGGATCGTGCCGAGCAGGCCGGGGAGCCGCTGCTCCAGCTCCGGGCGAAGCGAGACATAGCAGCGCGTGCCCTCCGGCCGCGACCATGCAACGCCCGCCTGGCGCAAGCGCTTCATGTGGTGGCTCAGCGTCGACTGCGCGACGGTGGCGGGAAAGTCGGCTTGGACGTGCTCGCGCCGGGTCCCGGCTCTGTGCTCTGACATCGTCACTCCTCTGTGGTCGGCCCATATAGTTACGCAATGGCTACCGATCCGTTCGGGGCGCCGGCGCATCCGATGGCGCTGCACACCGTCCTGATCCCCGGGTTGCTGTGCTCGCCGCGCCTGTACGAGCCGATGCTGGGGGCCGTCTGGCAGCACGGCGGGGTGACGGTCGCCGACACCCGCCGCGACGACACGATGGCCGGCATGGCCCGGCGGCTGCTGGACGGGGCGCCCGAGCGCTTCGCGCTGGCCGGGCTGAGCATGGGCGGCTACGTGGCCCTGGAGGTCATGCGCCAGGCCCCCGAGCGCGTGCGTGCGCTGGCGCTGCTGAGCACCTCGGCCCGGCCGGACACGCCCGAGCAGACGGCTGCCCGGCGGGAGCAGATCGCGATGGCGCGCAGCGGGCGCTACGACGAGCTGGTGCAGGGTGCCTTCCCGCTGGTCGTCGACGCGTCTAACGAGCAGGACGACGAGTTGCGCGCCACGCTGGTGGCGATGTCCCGCGAAGTCGGGCCCGAGGTCTTCTGCGTCCAGCAGGAGGCGGTCATCGGCCGCGCGGACTCGCGGGCGCTGCTGGGCTCGATCAGCTGTCCGACTCTCGTCGTACACGGTGCTGGCGACCGGCTTATCGCGCCGGAGAACGGCGCGGAGCTGGCCGCCGGCATCGCCGACGCCGAGCACCTGGTGCTCGAGCGCTGTGGCCACTCGCCTACGCTGGAGCGGCCCGATGCGGTCGGCCCAGCGGTCGGCGCCCTGCTGGACCGCGTAGGCTAGCGGCGGCGCAGCGACAGCAGGGCGGCGACCGCGAGAATGCCGGCGGCCCAGCCCGCGGCAACCCTGTAGCCATGGACCGCTGCGGCCCGTCCGGTGACCGCATAGCCAGAGGCGCTGCTGGCCGCGGTCGTGTTCAGCACACTCCGTGCCGATCGAGCCGCCGGTCTGCTGCGAACTCGATGGCCAGGTCGGCCAAGCCGTTGATCCGCCCAGAAGTCGAGACAACAGACTCGGGGGCCTGCCAGAAGACAGGCTAGAACCCTAGCGGCGGACTCCACTAAGCGACCCTCGATTTTTGCCCACCGCGGGCGTTTGGTGGGCTAAATCCGCTACAAACCCCGCATACTCCGACACCATCACGGTGGCGCGGGCTTTGGTGGGTTTGGCTTGCTAGAGCCGTTTCTTCCGTTTTCTTGGACCTTTCCGGTCCCGCTTCACACGCGAGAGGTCGCAGGTTCGAAACCCGCCGCGCCCATCGCCGGCCCCACGTTCGGCACTAGCGCTCGGGCCCAACGCTGGCGCCTGGGAATCATCAAACTCAGGGATGGCGCGGCTTGCCCTTGACATTCGGAACGACGCAGTTGATGACGGTTCCAGAACCAGCGGGGAGGGGGCGGAAACCCGGAAGCGGGCAAGCAGCGACAGCTGGCGCGACGGTGACTGCTTCAGGCCTCCCGACCGAGTCGAGGAGCGCATCGGTGGCTGGGGGTCCCGTGTAACACATCTGCGCCGACGCTCCCTGCGCCAGCGTCACGTGGCAAGAGATGTCGGTGATCAGGTGGTGGCCGACTTCTGCGTTGCCCTCACCGCAGGTCGGGCTCGGGTCTATGTTGGTGAGCGCCGGCCCCGAATTGCCGAAGCCCACAACGAAGGAAGTGATCGTGCCGGCGCCCGGCGTGTTCGGTACCGAAGGCGTGTTCGTGACGGTCACGACGTATGAACCGGCGCCAATGGGTGCCAGCGTGACGGTCAACTGACTGTCTTCCGCCCCGGCCGGTGCTGCGATCGCCAACGCGAGCACGACTACGGCTACGACGACACCCGCGGTGACCGCCCCGATTGGCTCGGGCCCGCTACGAATCCCAGCAACGGACCGGAGTTGTGAACGCCGGTCCGGCAGGCGGCATAAGATACGCTGCCGGTTTCGATCCCTTCGACCAAGGATGTGGAGATGCGCATGAGGCTCGCCATCGTGGCCCCGGCCACGAGCATCGCGGCACTCGTGATCGCGCTCACGCCAGCGCAGGCGCTCCTATCCCGGGGCGACCGCTACGCGCAGAGCTGCAGCGGAGACTCCCGCTGTGCCTACGTCGGGATCATCTACACGAACCCCCACACCAAGATCTCGACGCTCGAACTGGAAACGGGCCGAGCGGTCTGCCCGACTGCCCGGTACGCCCTTCTGCAGGTCGGCCAATTCGTCGTCAAACGCGGCAAGGTCTCGACCGACATCACCGTGCAGAGCCTCAACTCCACCACGCATGGCGTCTATCCGGTCACGGTGAAGCTGAAGGCGACGGTCAAGTCCAAGAAGAGCGTCGTCGGCACCCTAGTGTTCACGACGACCGCCCCGGACTGCACAGCCCTGAGCGGCAGGCCGCTACACCTCTCACTCAACTACTACCGCACACTCACCGGCTTCTGATCCGCGCGCCGCGCGCAGGACTGCTCGACGGCCTGCAGCCGCTCTCTGGACGCCTGGTCGCGGCGCATCGAGCGCCGGTAGACCTTGAGCTGGTCTTCCCACGCTATGGAAGACCAGCGGTCCGCGGGACCGGGGGAAAGACCAGAACGGACTCAGTTGGCGCAGTGCCCGATGCAGGTTCGAACTCTGCGACCTACGCGCCGCAGACGCGCTCGATCGCGTGGGAATTTCCCGGAAAGAGGGTCTCGGGGTGTGGTACTGCTGACCTGTCGTGCACGGTCGTGCCCTTTGCGAAGGCGGCAAAGGAGTGGCAATGGGGTCTCTTCCATGTGACGATGCCCCGCACGTTCTTCATCGACTCACCCGGGGAATTCTGCGCCGGACAGCACGCCTGCGCGGGCGTAGCGACCAACGCGTGGTCTTTCGCCGGCGTCGCACCCGCGGGGACGTGCTATGCCCACGCCGCGGCCCAGGGGTCGGTGATTGCGAGAGCGGCGAAAACGTGCACCCACGACACGTTGCAGATCTCGGGAGCCGTGTTTGGACGCGGGGGACGAGGGGAACCGCGGGTAGCGATCCATCTGCTGCCCCTCGGAGGCGCGCGTCCGTTTCGAACGACGAGGACCGACTCCTCTGGCCACTACACCATTGACACCGCGGTGGAGCCGGTCGTCGTGGTGGTCGGCAGCCACTACTTCTGCGCCGAGGGCGAGCGCCTCAGCCCATACTGCGCCGGAAGATGGCCGGTGCGCGCGAGGGAGTCCCACCGGGGCGTCGTAATCAAGCGCACTGTCAATTTCCGGACCTGGCGCACATAGCCGCGTCCCTGACATCAGTCATCCCGCAAACAGCCGCGCAAAGCGCGTGAGCGCGCTCGCCGATCCCGAGCTCCATCGGCTAAATGCACCCGACCGCATCGGGCGCAACGAAGCTCGCCAGCATGCCCCTCTGCCCCCGCGACGACCAGCCGCAATACACCGCGGATCAGCTCGCCCAGGTCGGGGGCTCGTGGCGGCGCGGACGCTTTCCCGGCGCGTTGCGGGCGCGTCGGAGAGTTGGCAGGACATCGCGCGCGAGCGCGAGCACCCGTGGCCTCGGACCGCTTGACTCTCCGCTACGCGCGCGACGACCCCGCGCCCAGCACTGCCGATCCCAAACGTCCTCATCAGCTCACGGGTCAGCTCATCCGGCGGGAGCGGCCGCGAAATGAAATACCCCTGCCCGGTCTGGCAGCCGATCGCGGCGAGGTGATCCATCACCGCCTCGGTCTCGATGCCCTCCGCCACAACCCGCAGGTCGAGGTTTCGGGCCAAATCGATCGTAGACCGGACAATGGCCTCGGACCGGGAGTCGTCCAGCATGTTCGTGACGAGCGACCTGTCGATCTTCAACTCGGTCGCGGGCAGCGCAGCGAGATACTCGATCGACGCGTTCCCCGTGCCGAAGTCGTCCACCGACACCCCGAGGCCGCTTGCGCGCAAGGCACGGAGCACCGAGACCGCCTGTTTGGGATCGGACATCGCCGCGCTCTCCGTGACCTCCAGGACAACCGCGTCAGGGCTGATGCCACGGCGGTGAAGGATCGCAGCGACCTGCTGGGGTAGTTCGTCGTCCAGAAGGTTGCGCGCCGAGAGATTCACCGACATATCGAGCTTGATTCACGAGCACCGACACCGGCTCGTTCCCCAATGGGAGCACCTGCACGCTCGCCGCCTCCGCCGAAGCCCCGAGCATCCCCTTCTGCTCGGTCGCCTACCGCCCACCCAACAGCAGCCTCCCGAGCATCACCGCCGCCTACGCCGGCGACCCCAAACACGCCGGCAGCGAAGGGCACACCCTGTTTCTCGGGGCCCCCGAACAGGAAACCACTGGGAAACCGGCCCCGGCTCCCAGAGGACAGCTCCGCGGCGAAGTCACCGTTCAGACCAACGTTCCCACCGACGGGACGACCGTCGAAACTTCAGCCGACGCGCAAACAGAACCGATCAAGAACCCCCCGACCCCAACTCGCCACTTGGGCAAGCCCTCCACGCCCTCCCCACGATCCCCGACACAGGCCTTGCTCCCGTTTGGGTTTCGGTGCTCGACAACCTTCGTGAAGAGATCAAGACGGTCGCCTTTGCCGCCAATCAAACGGATGCCTGGGCGAGGATGATGCGCAGCGTCGATCTCAGCTACGAATATGCCCACCGTCTAATCGAAGACGGAAGCGCCGCCTATCGCCTTGAAGGCGAACAGCTCCGAGCCCTGACGAGCAAGCTCCAGTTCGCGCTCATCCCGATTGCTGAAGCGATCAGAGGCGAGCCGACAGGCCAGCCGCCGGCAAGAAAAAGCGCCAGCGGCGTGACTGCCACAGCGAAGCGCGCGAGGCCGCGCAACCCCTTCACGCTGCTCGCCTCCATCACGCGCCGCAACGCTCACCACGGGAAGCTCAAGGTCAAGCTGCACCTCAACCGAGCACTGCTGCGACACCTCGCCACCAAGCACAAGCGGCTGACGATCTACATATGGCTTCGCCTGACCCTGCCCAGAAAGGTCAGGCCCAGCGGCGTTACCCTGATCGTCGTCAAGCCGCTGACGCTGCGCCGCCGATAGCGACACAGGAGTAGCTCTCCTCGGCAGGAACGCCGGGACGGGATGGTGGCCTTCTTCCTGCCCGAGAGCGCCGGCTCGGAATCCAGGGGACAGCGGTGGCGGCGCCGAACTAGTTGGAGGCGTCCTCGAGTCGCCGACGCAGGGGCCTCCCCTCATCCTCGCTGCACCCAATCGACGATCGCCTGCCAGCGCTCTTCGGGGACCCAGTGCGCGACGCCGTCGAGCACCTCCACGCGCAGCTGCGGCTGGCCGCTCACGGCTCCGGTTGCCCCGCCCCTCGTCACGAGGTCGCGCGCTCCCTGGATGAGGGTCGTGGGCACCTCGAGCACCGCCTCGGCGTAGCGCCCTCGAAGCGTCGGCAGGAGCTCGCGCGTCAGGAAGGTCCGATACATCGAGACGGTCACATGCGGCGGAATGTGCTCGGCGAAGATCGCGACGTCGCCCGCGCCGAGGCGCCCCGCGCTCCGCCCGGCCTGCAGGATCGCGCGGGTCATCGGCCGGGCGACACGCGGCCCGATGCCCGGCAGGCTCACCGGGCCCTGGTAGGCGAGCAGCGCCACCTGCCTCGGATGCCGCCCCGCCCAGGGGTGGGGAATGCACAGCGCGAGCATCCGCCCCAGGCGCTCGGGTGCCCGCAGCGCGGTCAGGAAGCCCGTCCAGCCGCCCCAGTCGTGGCCCACCCAGGTGGCGCGCTCGATGCCCAGCTCGTCGAGGAGGGCGAGCAGGTCGCTGGCGAGCTGTTCCTTCTCGTATCCGCTCGCCGGCGCCTCGCTCCAGCCGTGGCCCCGCAGGTCGGGCGCGATCACCCTGTAGCGCTCGGCGAGCGCCGGGATGACGCGACGCCAGGCCCACCAGCTCTGCGGCCAGCCGTGGACGAGCAGGACGGGCGGGGCGTCCTCGGGCCCCGCGAGCGCGACATGCGTGCGCAGTCCGCCCGCGTCGACGTAGGCGTGGCGTACGCCGGGGAGATCCGGGGGAGCGCTCATTCGCCGTGGATCGTACGCGCGCGCGTACGCTGCGTGCCGGACCCCGACGCTCGCGCATGCCGGAGCGGGTGCGCGGCACCGCCTCGCGCGCAACCAGGGTAGGGTCGCCCACATGCGGATCCACGCGCTGCAGACCGGAACCGTGCGCGTCAAGGACGCGTTCCTGTTCCCCCGTCACGGACCGCGGCGCCAGCTCGACCTGTTCCTGCCCGGCGCGTGGTCGGACCCGCTGCCGATCCACTGCTGGGCGATCGAGCACGACGGCCGGCTGCTGCTCATCGACAGCGGCGAGACGGCCGCCGCGCGGGACATACCGTTCGCGCGCTTTCAGGTGAGCGCGGAGCAGGAGCTCCCCGCGGCGATGGCAGCGGCGGGCCTCTCGCTCGAGGACGTCTCGGAGGTCGTGCTCACCCACCACCACGGCGACCACGTCGACGGGCTCATCCACGTGCGCGCCCCTGTGCGCATCCACGACGCCGAGCTGCGCTACCTGGGGGGCGCCTTTTCGCGGGTGATGCGCCGCGTCCTGCGCCAGCCACTGCCGCCCGCCTTCGCGCCCGAGCCCTTCGCGCTCGACGGCGGGCCGTTCGGCGCCTTCCAGCGCAGCCGCCCGCTCAGCGAGGACGGGCGCATCGTCGCGGTGGACACGCGCGGGCACACGCCTGGTCACATCTCCGTGATCTGCATCGATGACTCCGGTCGCCACGTGATGCTCGCGGGCGACGCGACGGACACGCTCGAGCAGCTGCACGCGCGCCGCGCCGACGCCGTCGCGCCCGACACGAAGGCTCACGTGGCCACGCTGGAGACGATCCTCGCGCACTGCGCGCAGCATCCGACTGTCTACCTCCCCTCCCACGACCCCGAGTCCGCCGCCCGGCTGGCCGGTGGCGTCACCGTCGGTTGAGGAGACCCGGGTGGCCGCGCCTGCAGCGCCCGGGACGCTGAGGCTGGCCACCTGGAACGTCAACTCGCTGCGCGCCCGCCTGCCCCGCCTGCTGGAGTGGCTCGCGCAGGCGCAGCCCGACGTGCTGTGCGTGCAGGAGACCAAGGTGGCCGACGCGGGCTTCCCGCACGCCGAGATCGAGCAGCTCGGCTACACGGCGGCCGCTGCGGGGGACGGCGCCTACAACGGCGTGGCGATCCTCTCGCGCGTCGGCATCGAGGACGTCGGCCGCGGGTTCGCCGGGGAGCCGGGGTTTCCCGAGCCCGAGCGTCGGGCGATCGCAGCCACCTGCGGCGGCCTCCGCGTCTGGTCCATCTACGTGCCGAACGGGCGCACGCTCGACAGCCCGCACTACGCCTACAAGCTCGAATGGCTGGCGGCGCTCCGCGAGGCCGCTCGCGGCGAGCTCGCCGGGGGCATACCGCTCGCCCTGTGCGGCGACTTCAACGTCGCGCCCGAGGATGACGATGTGTGGGACCCGGCCCAGTTCGTCGGCTCCACGCACGTCAGCGCGCCCGAGCGCGAGGCGCTCCGGGCCCTGCTGGAGCTCGGCCTCACAGACTTGCGGCCCCGTGCGCTGAAGGGCGCTCCGTTCACCTACTGGGACTACCGCGCGGGCATGTTCCACAAGGGCTGCGGGATGCGCATCGACCTCGTGCTCCTGGGCGGCGGGCTCGCCTCCCGCGTGCGCGACGCATATATCGATCGCGATGCGCGCAAGGGCTCAAAGCCGTCCGACCACGCCCCTGTGGTCGTAGACGTCGACGTACGGTCCCCCGCGGCCGCGACCGGGTGAGGCGACCGTCTGTCCACCAAGGCCGTGCGCGCAACTGCGATCCGGCCCCGACTGCCGATATACCGGCCATGACCGAAGCGAATCTTCCCGATCGCTCCGCAGCAGGCGCCAGCGCAAGCCGCCAGGCCAGGCAGATCCAGCAGCGCAGGAGCCAGCTCTCCTCCGCGCGCAGGAGACCCGCCCGCCTGGTCGCGGCCCTGGTCGGGCCCTGCGCAGAGGAGCAGCTCCTGATCTCCCAGGAGAAGTGCTGGACCACGGGTGCAGAGGGTGAGCGCACAGTTGCCGAGATGCTCGCCCGCCGCTGCCCGCAGGTTCCCGTGATCCACGACCGGCGCATGCCCCACAGCCGCGCGAACATCGATCATCTCGCGGTTGCGCCGTCGGGCGTGTACGTGATCGACACGAAGCGCTACAGGGGGAAGATCGAGGTTGTCAGGCCGCTCTTCGGCGAGGCCAAGCTGAGGATCGCGGGTCGTGATCGCACCGTGCTCCTGGACGCGCTCGACAAGCAGGTAGCTGTCGCAAGGACGGCGCTGGCGGATCTGGGCGAGGACGTGCCGGTGCACGGCTGCCTCTGCTTCGTCGCGCCCGAAGGACTCCTCGCCGATGTGGGCCTGCCGATCCTGCAGACGCCAAGGATCAGGGGCTATCCCCTCTTCTACCCCAGGCGGCTGGCAAAGCACCTGAACAGCCGAGGCGCCATCGCACCGGAGCGTGCCGTCGCACTCGCAGCAGCGCTCGCGGGCCGCCTCTCACCTGCGGCTGCCGGCGACTGAAGCGGCCGCTCTCCTTCACCGCTCCAGCCCGGACCGCACTCTGCCGATAGGCGCACGGACGATCCCACATATTCGTCCGCGGCAATGAGGAACAGCGACAGCACACACCCCCGGAGCTCGATGAGTCAGGCAAGCGCGAGCGCGCCTGTTGGGAGGAGACGAGATGGCAATGTCCGATAGTGAATCCCCCCAACACCGTCCGACCGGCGAGGACCCTTCCGCTCCGCCGACCCCCTCCGCCGCGACGCCCGCAGGCCGCGCGCCTGCGCGGCCCGCGACTCCCGCCGCCTCCCAGCAGCCGGCTGCTCAGATCGGAAGAGCACACGTCTGAACTCCAGTCACGCCAATATCTC
>CALAQT010000015.1 GCA_937888775.1 uncultured Actinomycetes bacterium
CGCGAAGCTACCCCGCCAGGCCCTTCACCTCACCCACGGAAGGAGCAGTAGCGCCCAAAAAAGGCCCGAGGTCGCCGACCTTAGCCCGCCGAGCAGGCTCCGCCAGTCGTTTGGGTGATTGCGCTGCTCAGCGGTGCAGTAGTCGGCCGACGGCGCTCATCAGCTCGTCTACCTGTTGCTCGGGGTCGCTCGGCGCGGCGCTCTTGCCCTGCATGCAATGTCGGGCGTGGTCGTCGAGCAGGCCGAGGGAGATCTTGTCAAGCGCTGCCTGGACCGCCGCGATCTGAGTCAGCACGTCGATGCAGTAGCGCTCGTTCTCGACCATCCCGGCTACGCCGCGCACCTGTCCCTCCACCCGCGCGAGACGCTTGAGAAGTTGCTCCTTGGTGGCCGAGTAGCCGCGGCTTGGGCTGCTCGTTGCGGATTGTGGTTTCGTCATGGCCGCAAGTATACCCCCGCCCCGTATAGTGGTCGAATGGATGTCGTGCTCGACAATCTGGTGCAAGGCGTGAAGCAGTCTCTTCTGATGGCCTACGCGGTCTGGTGGGCTCTGGTGCTCGGCTTCGCGATCTCCGCGATCGTCCAAGCCTGGGTACCACGCAAGAAGATCGAGGATGCCCTGTCGGGCAGCGGCCCCCGCCCGGTCGCCCTGGCGACGGGACTCGGCGCCGCTTCGTCCTCCTGCTCCTACGCAGCGATCGCGATCGCCAAATCGCTGTTTCAGAAGGGCGCCTCGGCCGCGTCGGCACTGGCATTCCAGTTCGCCTCCACCAACCTGGTCTGGGAGCTCGGGCTGGTTCTCTGGGTGCTGATCGGATGGCAGTTCACGCTCGCCGAATACGTCGGCGGGATCGTGATGATCGTCCTGATGACCGTCCTGCTGCGGCTGTTCGTCTCCCCACAACTGGAGGAGATTGCGCGACAGCACGCGCGCGAAGCGGACACCGGCCATCAACACCACTCGGCGGCGTCTGAGGAGCTGACCTGGCGCCAGCGCGTCACCCGCGCGGACTCGTGGTCAGACGTCGCTCACAACTTCCGCGGCGACTGGCAGATGCTCTACAAAGAGATCACGCTCGGATTTTTCCTCGCCGGGTTCATCGGACTACTCGGTAACGGCTTCTTCAACGGACTGTTCATCAAGCACGCCGCTGCTTTGCCGCGCGCGCTCGAGAACGTGGTGCTCGGGCCGATCGTCGCCGTGCTGAGCTTCGTGTGCTCGGTCGGCAACGTCCCGCTCGCCGCGGTGCTGTGGTCAGGCGGCATCTCCTTCGGTGGCGCGGTCGCGTTCCTCTTCGCCGACCTGATCGTCCTACCGATCATCGTCGCCTACGGCAAGTACTACGGCACCAAATTCGCGCTGCGGATCACAGCGCTGATGTTCCTCACGATGGTGATCGCCGCCCTCATCATCGACGCCGCCTTCGGCGGACTAGGACTGATCCCAACCGGGAAACGTCCAAGTCGCGCTGACATCTTCGGCGCGATCCACGTCGACTACAAGCTGCTTCTCAACATTCTCGGTCTCGTGATCTTCGCGGCGCTGTTCTACCTCACGATGCGCCGGGGGGTCACCGATCCCGTCTGCGTAATGAAGGTCGACCGAGCCAAAGCCCTCCGCAAAGACCTCGCCGGCGAGACCTACTACTTCTGCTCCGAGCACTGCCTACACACATTCGAGGCCCAGCCCGGGCGATACATCGACACCGGTTCGGCGGCGAGCTCCTGCGCGCCCCGCGCCCACTAGCCAGAGCTCCATCCGAGGCAGCGATCCGGGCCGGGTTCGTGCGCGGCACGGGACCCACGGCTCAGGTGACGACTAGTTGCTCATACATCCCGTCGGCGTAGTGGTTGGGCAGGTTGCAGATCAGCTCGTAGCGCCCCGGAGGCAGGGTCACGGTGGTCCAGCCGACGCTGCCGCTAGCGATCCCGTCGCCGGTCCCGCTGCCGCAACTACGGGAGGCCTCGCCCAGGCTGCCCGTCTCGGCGACTTTGCCGTCGCCGCCGGGCACACGATGGCCCGCAGCAGCTCCGGCCGCCAGCTTCAAAATCACGAGCTCGTGGGTGCGCCAGCCCATGTTCGACGCCACCAGGCTGATCTGGCCGGCGGGGACGGTGGCCGCAGAGATGCGCAGCATCATGTGCACACCCAGCGGGGCGGTGCCGCCCATCATCCGCGACATGCCCATGTCGCCCAGCGTCACGTTGACGATATGACCCGGCAATGATCGCGGCGCCGAGCAGGTCACCCGCGCAAAGTGATAACCCGCCCCACCGCCCATCATCCCAGCACCGGTCGACGATGCGGTCGAATTACCGCCAGCGCGCATCATCCCCGACCCAGTCGAGCTGACCGAACCGCAACCGGCAAGGACCAGACCCGCCACCGCTGTAGCAAGCAGCATCAACCTTCGACTCACGACAGCACAACGCATCCGCCCCCACGTTACAACGCATCCGACCATACGTACCGTTCAGCCCGGCGGCGCTTGCCGGCCAACCGGAGCAGGAGGTCCCGCCTTGGCTCGCTCCAGGGACCTCGCAACTGCGCCCTGAAAAACCGGCTGTCGTCGGTGTCCGCTGCTCGGCAGCTACGGGGGGCTGCCCCACGGCCCGTCGTTCAGCAGCCGCGGCGAGCCCTCGGCCACACCCGCGCTGCCCGCTGCACTCCGCTTCTCCCCTCCGCGTGCCCTGCGGCCGGCTGAGACGGCGCCCGCGACACGCCCGCAAAGCGACGACAGGGAGGAGTCCGCTCCAGCGGCCGGCGCCCCTGCTACCCGAGCGATCCGGCAGTCACGTCCAGGCTGCTGAGATTGAGGAGGACCACCACGGTTGCGACGTGCCGCCGAGGCTGGCGCTCCCCGGCGAAGGAGCAGTCGGTCCGCCAGCTCGGACCGCGCCCAAAGGGCTCGGGAGCACAGCGTCGCTGCGTCTCACGCGCGTCCGATGAGCGATCCCCCACCGGACGCTCTGCGCGTCCGCTGAGGGCGTTCGGCGCCGGCGGCGAGCGCGTCGCAATACCCAACGCTCAGCGAACGTCGGTCGGAGCCAGACCGACAGTGTTGGAAATCGATCAAAGCGGGAGCGGGACGGATCACGGAACGAGACTTCCCAGATCGTTCCGGAGCAGCACAGCGGCTAGCGGCCCCGCGCACTCCTGGTTCGCGGCGATGCGTCTTTACGGATGGTGAGGCTGCGAGCAAACAGGAACGTCTGGTGACGTGTTGTTCTCGGACGAAGTCGCTCAGGCGTGGGTGGCCGCGCAGGCGTCTCGACCCCATGCGACCGCGGCGGTCCGGTTGGCGACGCCGAGCTTCGCGTAGATGTGTTCGAGGTGCTTGGCTACTGTGCGCTCGCTGAGCGCGAGCTCAAGCGCGATCTGCGTGTTGGTCAGGCCCAGCGCGACGAGCGCCAGCACTTCGGCCTCGCGCTTGGTCAGCCCGGCGGCACGCAGGGTGCTTGCGCTCAGCTGACCGGATCGCTCGATCACGATCGCGTCGAAGCCTCCGACATCTCCGCGTATGAATCGTGCGGTGCCGGTGCGGAACGTGAGGATGATCGTTCAGGCCTACGAGCGGCCGGTCACGCTTGCGCTGATGCACGGAATGCTGTCCGCGCTCGAGCACGCCGCGGACGCCGTCGAGCAGGCGATCATCGTGCTTCATCCGAGTGGCCACATCCAGTTCGCGACTCACGCAGCCAAGGCAAGCCTGAGCGAACTGCCGAGCCCCGACCAGCCCGGCAGTCTGCCCGAGCCGCTCGCCTCCTGGAGCGAAGCACAACGCCGGCGCGCTGGGGCAGCGCTGCCATTCGTCGAGCCCTCGGCTTGGCTGTCTCCAAGATGCTGCGGTCACGCTCGGTGAAGTCCGGCCGGTTGCGGCTCAGCGCTACCCCGATCACGCTGGCGCGCGGCGCTGGCAGGAGGAACGCGATCTGATGCTCGACAGCCAGCCGGCGGTACACCGCGTCGTAGAGCTCGAGCCGGTGCAGCTGACGGAGTGTGATGAAGTCTGAGAACTTCACGACCTGCGTGGGGTCGGCGGTCGCGACCAGAGGATTCTGGTGCAGGTAGGCGCCGAGGGTCTCCTCGTCGTCATTCTCGCGACAGTCGGCCGGGTCAACAGCACTGATCTGGGCTTGCCGGCTGCTGGGCGAAACCACGTTCCACGACGCGATGTCGTAGGGAACGAGCCGCTTTAGCTGCAACAGCAGGCTCGCGCGGAAGCGATCGACGCCAACGACCGCGCCGAGTTCGCACGCCACCTCCAGGACAGTGCCCAAATCCCTTGCGCTGAGCCGCTCCATCTCAGTCCGCCCGCAACTATACGCAGAATGGCGTATTGATTGCAGCAATTGTGAACTTAGACTCGGGTTCCTCATCCCGGGGCCGGTAGCGCCGCCGTAGGTATCGATACCCACCGTCCCGACGGCGACTGTCCCAATTTCGCAGGGATTACTAGCCCAAGGAGGCATCCATGAAACAATCCGTACTCATGACCGTCGCGCTAAGCGTGGCGGCGGTCGCGTCCGGACTCGTGCTGATGACGGCGGCGTCCGTCGCCGCGAGCTCGCTGCCCACGCTGACGCTGACGGTGACCAAGAACACCGTCACCGTTGGGGGTTCGAAGGTGTCGGGCACCGTGAACATCGTTTCCACCGTCACGGGCGAGAAGAACGACTCGCCAGGGCTGATCCTGCTAAAGCCGGGGGTGACGCTCGCCGAGTTCGGCAAGGCCGTCTCATCCATCGGCAACGGCCCGCTGGACGCGATCGACCCGTACGCCACGATCGTATTCGATGGCTATACGAACGAGGGGACCCCGACCACCGACCAGGTGGTGCTGGAGCCAGGGACCTACGTGGCAGTCAACAACGGCAACGGGTTCACCCCGTTCACCGTCACCAAGGCTGCCAGCCCGGCGAGCCTGCCGAAGCCCGGTGGGACGGTCACCGCGATCGACTTCGCCTTCCGTGGCGCGAGCACGCTCCGCGACGGCGAGCTCGTCCGCTTCGAGAACGACGGCTACCTGATCCACATGGTCCTTTACGCCCAGGTCAAGAGCGTCGCCGACGCCAAGAAGGCAGAGACCCTGCTGCTTGCCGGCAAGGCAAAGGAGGCAACGAGCAGGTACGACACCGGCCCCAAGGGCATGTTCGCCGGACCGCTGTCCCACGGCGCGATGCAGCAGGAGGTCATCTCGCAGCCGCCGGGCGTCTATGTGATCGCCTGCGCGATGAATGCCGAGGACGGGCGCGACCATTACCAGCTCGGGATGTTCCGCACAATCAAGATCGTGAAGTAGTGAGGGTGCCGGCCGGGCCACCCGCGTGGTCGCCCGGCCATTGTCTAGTCATCAGACCGACCGTGTCTGTGCCGGATCCTCGGGCGATGTCCAAACTTACCGCTCAACCGGCTTGCGGACCCATCTGGGAGGTGTGATAAGCCGTAGCCAGCCCGAATCGCCTGGACCGCCAGGTCGCCGCCGCATTCACGTCGAAGTGGGCTGCGACGCCTGCCGCCGGCTCGGCGAGCGGGAATGTCGCACGGGATTTGAGACTGCCCGGCGCGTCTGGTTGGTGTCGAGTGCCCCTGAGGGCGTCCGGCGCTGGCGGCGAACTCGATCGCGGTAGGGGACGCCGGTTGCCCGACGCCCCCCGCGCAGATCCCAGCGTGCGCTTCAGGTGAGTCGCCCGGGGGAGTTTCGCCCCCGGGCGCTCTGAGAACCGGACGTGAC
>CALAQT010000016.1 GCA_937888775.1 uncultured Actinomycetes bacterium
GGTCGCCGTGCGTGTGGTCGGCGAGCGCGTGGCCCGGCTGGACCGCGGGCGCGTCGGGCATCGCGCGATCCTGGCCGCGATCCCGCTGGCGCTCGCCGGTCGCTTTGACGCCGACGCCGCGGGCGATCTGGCGGCCACCTTTCAGCTGTCGGTCGGCGACACCCGCAGCCGGGTGCCGGCGTCGTTTGCGCTTGTGATCGCCGGGGGCACCCTGACCGTCACGCGCGGCTCGCCGCCTGATCCCGGCGCCGTCGCGGTGAGCGGCGCCGAGGACCTGATCCGGCTGGCCAGCGGCGCCGCCAGCTGGCCGCAGCTTCTTTCCAGCGGGCGCTTCTCACTCTCCGGAGACCCGTTTCTGGCCCTGCGCTTCGCGGCGCTGTTCCGGTTGCCGGCCGGCGCCGGCCCGACCCACGCGCCAGCGCAGGTCGGGCCGCCGGGGCGACTCAGTGGCCCTTGATCTTCACGGTGAACGTCCGGGTCACCGGCCCACAGGAAAACGACTTAGCGTGGGGCGGGATGTCGGTCTGCGTGAACGTGACCTTGCCGCTGGCCCGTTTGGCGCTGGTGAACTTTCCCGTGACCGCTGTGACGGTGACGAGCGTCGGCTGGTCCTTGCCCTTGAGCTTGTCTGTCTGCTTGACCTTGGCGATCGCAAAGTGGCCATTGGCGGCCACTGAGATCGTGCCGACTGGGTAAAGCGACCCACCCGTAAACGGGTTCACTCCCGGCCGGAATCCACCCGAGCCGAGGCAGCCCAGCGACCCGTAGGTGAAGTGCAGCAGCTTGGTGCCGCTTGCCGACACCGTGAAGGTAACCGGCGCGCTAAAGCCCTCGATCTTCGCTTGCGATGTGGCGCCGGAGTACTTGCCGCCCGCCTTTGGGTGGGCGGCAAGCGCGGTCGCGGCGACGGCGAGCGTCATTGCCGCGGTGAGCAGCGCTGCGGCTCGCGTCCGGCTGCGGCGGCGACCGTGAGTGCTACGGGGCGCCATGACCCGGTAATCCATCGTCATCCCCCTCGTGATGTGTCCGGCCGACGGGCGCGAGCATATCTCGCCATCGGTTGAGTTTCAGTTAGTTGCGTGGATCAAGACGGCCGGGTCGGCGCGGGTGCATCAGGACCCGGACTCGGGCGCGGCGACCACGGGCGCGGATCGGGCGCCGGCCGAGCCGTCGTCGCGGGCGAGGACCGAGCTGGCCCCAGCCAGGGCGCCGCCCGGGCAGTCGGCGCACGCCACGCTACGGCGCGGATTCTCGATCCCCACCAGCGCGATCGCGCCACCCAGCAGCGCCAGTCCCGCGCCGATCCCGATCCCGATCCTGAAGGCGCGCACCGACGCTTCCACCAGCGCGCGATGGACGACGGGGCGCTCCGCGCCGGGCACCGCGCCGGCGTCGGTGACCAGCGGACGAGTTCGAGCGCGGGCAACGAAGGTTCGGGCCTGAGGCGTAAGCCGCGCGCCCGCCAGGTCGTGGTCGAGCCGGCTGGCGAAGCTGCCGGACACGATCGCCCCCAGCGCGGCGATCGCCAGCAGCCCGGCGACCCGGGCGACCGCATTGTTGACGCCACTGGCCACGCCCGAATGGCCCGGCTCCACCGCACCCAGCACTGTGGCGGTCAGCGGTGCCACCGTCGCCGCCAGCCCCAGACCGAACACGAGCACGCCCGGCAGGACAGTCGTGGGGTAATCGGCGCTCGCTCCCATGCGGACCAGCAGCAGCAGCCCGGCGCCCGCCACCATCGGGCCGCCGGCCATGAACAGATGCGGGCCGAGCTTGTCGGCGAGCGCCCCAAAGCGCCGGGAGAGGGCGAACACCACGATCGTGATCGGCAGCAGCGACAGCCCGGCCTCCAGCGGCGTGTAGCCGCCCACCTGCTGGATGAACACGACGATGAAGAACGTGGCCACGCCAAGCCCTGCGTACAGCAGCAGCGTGGTCAGGTTGCCGACGCTGAAGTTGCGGCTGGCGAACAGCTTCAGCGGCATCATCGGCGCCGGGCTGCGCCGCTCCCAGGCCAGGAATGAGCCGAACAGGACGATGCCGATGACCAGCGGCATCGCGACCCTCGGGTTGCCCCAGCCGTAGCTGGGCTGCTCGATCAGTGCGAACACCGGCCCGGCCAGGCCCAAGGCGCACAGCAGCGCGCCGATCACGTCCACGTGCCCGGGCGAGCGCACGTCGGCCGGCAGGCGACGCAGCAGTGTGAGCGTGACTACCACCGGGATCAGGTTGATCGCGAAGATCCAGCGCCAGGAAGCCAGTTCGATCAGCAGTCCTCCGCCCAACGGGCCGATCACCGTCGCGATCCCCGTCCAGGCCGTCCAGCTGCCGATCGCCGCGGCGCGCTCGCTGTCGGGGAAGGTGTCCATGATCAGCGCCAGGGTGCTCGGCACCAGCAGCGCGCCGGCGACTCCCTGCACGGCGCGGGCGCCGATCAACAGACCGGCGCTCGGCGCGACCGCGCACAGCAGCGAGCAGCTCCCGAACGCCGCCAGCCCGGTCGCGAACACCCGCCGGCGGCCGAGCAGATCCCCCAGCGAGCCGCCGACCAGCAGCAGCGAGGACAGCGTCAGCAGGTAGGCCTCGACCACCCACTGCTGGTCGGCCAGCCCACCATGCAGGCTGGCGCGGATCGACGGCAGCGCGACATTGACGATCGTCCCGTCGAGGAATACGATCCCCGAGCCCAGGACGCTCGCCACGAGAGCGATGCGCTTGGTGCGGACCTCAGCCAACTGCGACCGAGCCTACCGCGCCGCCGGGCCGCGTCGGCGGGCTGCTGGCTTACCGGAGCTTGGCGCTGAACGTGAACGACATCGGCCCGCACGTGGAGCCGGCCACCTGCGGGTCGCTGAACGTCTGCTTATAGCTGATCTTGCCGGTCGCGAGCTTGGCGGTCTTGAACCGCCCGGTGATGCTCGTCGCGGTGACCGTTTTCTGACCTTGGACCACGAACGTCGACCGGGCGCCGGTGACCGAGAAGCTCCCTGTCTGGCCGACCTTGACCCTACCGACGAATTGGATCGTGTCCTTCAGCGTGAATGGGTCCCCGCGGAAGCCGCCACCGCCGAAACAGCCGACCGTCGAGTAACGGAAACTGATCAGGGCGGTGCCGTTGCTCGACACCCGGAAGCTCACCGGCGCGTGGAAGCCGGCAACCGCGGGTTCCGAGGTAAAGCCGGAGTACTTGTTACCCGGCTTCGGGTGCGCAGCGAGCGCGTCGGCGGCCACCGCGAACGTCAGCAGCGTCGCCGCGGCTGCGACCGACACTCGACGTGTGCTCAGATGATGCCCGCCCCTGCCAGCCTGTCCGGGACGGGTGATTCCCAGCCTCATCGCTTAACTCCTTGACCTGGTGGCTCGGCCGTCGGGGCGCCCCATCCTACTGCGACCCTGTCACCGCATGCGGCCTGTCACCGCATCGATTCCCATTTGTTTAGTAACCGCCGGCGCCACCGTGCGGCCGGCGGGCGCCGGCCCATTATGCGGTCGGCAGGGATGAGCGGATCCGGGCGGCCCCTCGACGGGGTCGCCTAGAACTGCCACCCGCTCCCTTGTGAGAGCGCTATGGAGCCGGCGGCGTAGCAGGCACGACAACGGTCAGATCACCCACCGTCTCGGCGGGCTTGACAATCTGCTTCCTGGCCGCCTGGTTGAGTGAAGGCGCCGCCTCGCTGGAAAGTGTCGCCGTGAGGCACCGCAGCACCTGCATGACGACGTGCTCGCGCTTGAGCGCGCGCGTTCGACCCACGCAGGGCGTGAGCGCGGAGCGGTCCCCCGTGTGGCGACCGAGATTGAGCTGGTAGTCGCCGCCTGCGCCGCTGGGACGAACCCGTGAGAACTTGAAGTTCAGCAGTTTCGTGGCTGCGCTGGAGACGCTCGCCGGACGTCAGTTGACCCCTTGCGCAAACGTGGCGTTGGATTCGTAGCCGGCGAAGGTGACGCTGCGGGCGAACGGGAGCTGGGTCTTGACGATCACGCAGTAGGTTCGGGTCCCGTCGACACTCGGGACGCACGTGCGGTAGATGCTCCCCGGTTGAATCGTGAAGGTGTCCAGGTGTGTCACGTTCTCCCTGAAGGGAGCCGGAGCCCGATCGCCGATGAACGCCTCCGCCCGCGTGATCGCGTCCTGCAGCGCTCGCTGATGGGCGATCACCGTGGGACGGTGCAGCAGCCCGGCGGCCAACAGCACTGCCGCCACCGCGACGACGGCATACGTGCCGCCATAGTTGCGCGCCACCAGCACGGGCAGATCGCTTCGGAAACGTCGCAGCACGGCGCCCAGCGGTCGTGAGAGCAACAGCACCGCCAGCACGTTGAGCACGAGCGCCGCGATCACGCCGCCGGCGACCGACTGGGTCTCCCCCGCCTGCGGCAGCGCATGTCCCGTCACGCCGTCAAACGCCGTCGCCGCGACGAACGTCGGCCACAACCAGGCGCCGCGCTGGCGCCAGCGCAGACGGGCGAGCCAAGCACCTTCCATTCGATCAAGGCTACCCCCGGCCGGCGAGGTGAGGTCTTGCTTTGGGCGGAGGCGTCCCTCAGTGACCGTCACGGCGGACATGGGTCTGAGGGTCTCGCTCAGTGATCGCGGGCGCGGGCGCGGACCCAGCGGGTGGGGTAAGCTCGGCGTCCCGATCGAGGGGCCGAGCCGGAGATCCCGGAGCGGCTTCGATGAGCGATACCGGATGGAGATCCCGACCGGTCCAGAAACGAAAGGGAAGCGAGAGATGGCGACGCATACGGCTCAGCCGGCCGCCGCGGACAGCGGCTCAGTCGGGCACCTACAGCTCGAGGACCGCGTCCGTCTGCTTGAAGCGATGCTGCTGATGCGAGGGCTCGAAGCCCGCACGATGAGCCTCTACCGTCAGGGCAAGGTCCCAGGATCCTTCTATGACGGGTTCGGACAGGAGGCCGTGTCGGCGGGCGCGGCGTACGCGATGGCGGCCGGGGACCGGCTCTGCATCCTGCACCGTGACCTGGCGGCGCACCTGATTCGCGGCGTGCCGCCGACCCGGATCCTCGCCCAGTACCTGGGCCGTGAGGCAGGCGTGACGCGCGGGCGCGACGGCAACGTGCACTTCGGTGACCGACATCTCGGGTGCGTCGGGATGGTCTCGATGCTGCCGGACATGATGCTGGTCGCAGCCGGGATGGCGATGGCGTTCAAGTTGCGCGGCGAGCGGCGCTGCGCGCTGACCTGGTTCGGTGACGGCTCCACCTCCCGCGGAGACTTCCACGAGGCGATGAACTGGGCCGGCGTGCAGAAGCTGCCGGTCATCTTCGTGCTGGAGAACAACCAGTACGCGTACTCGACGCCGGTGAAGATGCAGTATGCCGTCGACCCCGTACAGCGGGCGGCGGCCTACGGCCTGGCGGGGGTGACGGTGGATGGCAACGACGCGGAGGCGATGTTCGAGGTCACGCATGAAGCGCGCGAGCGTGCGCTGGCGGGTGACGGCGCGACGTTGATCGAGGCCGAGACGATGCGGATGCACGGTCACGCCGCCCACGACGACATGAAGTACGTGCCCTCCGAACAGGTCGAGGAGTGGCGCAAGCGTGACCCGATCGAGCGCCAGGAGGGTCGGCTGCGCGAGGCGGGGGTCGATGTCGACGGGGTGCGAGCCGCGGTGCAGGCCGAGATCGACGCCGCCGCCGAGGAGGCACTGGGGGGCCCGATGCCCGATCCTTCCTCCGCGACGACGGGCGTGTTCTGCACGGGTGAGGCGGAGCCGCTGGGCGATGGGCAGGCGCCGTGGAGTGGCTTTGCGGCCGGGTCGGAGGCCTCCGAGTCCGGGGCGGCCTCGGAGGTGGACGCGTGATGGCCACGCTCACCTACCTCCAAGCGAGGGTGGACGCCTGATGGCCGCGCTCACCTACCTCCAAGCGAGGGTGGACGCCTGATGGCCACGCTCACCTACCTTCAAGCGATCTCATCCGCCCTGCGAGACGAGCTCCGGGCCGACGAGCGCGTGCTGCTGATGGGCGAGGACATCGGCGTGTTCGGCGGTGCCTTCAAGGTGACCGACGGCTTCGTCGAGGAGTTCGGTACCGATCGCGTGATGGACACCCCGCTGGCCGAGTCGGCAATCATCGGGTGCGCCGTGGGGGCCTCCGTGGTCGGGATGCGGCCCGTGTGCGAGATGCAGTTCGCCGACTTCATCTCCTGCGGCTTTGACCAGCTCGTCAACGTCGCGGGCAGGATGCACTACCGCCAGGGCCTGGCTGTGCCAATCGTCGTCAGGTTGCCCTCGGGGGGCGGATTCTCCGGCGGCCCGTTTCACTCGCAGAATCCCGAGGCGCTGTTCATGCACTCGCCCGGGATCAAGGTGGTGGCGCCGTCGACCGCCGAAGATGCCAAGGGCCTCCTGCACTCAGCGATCCACGACCCCAATCCGGTCCTGTTCATGGAGCACAAGCATCTGTACCGGCGTGTGAAGGGCGAGGTGCCCGAGGGGGTGTTCGAGACCCCGTTCACCGCCCGGGTGGCGCGGCCGGGATCCGATCTGGTGGTGATCGCCTACGGGGCCATGGTGCACGTCGCGCTGGAGGCGACCTCGGATCTTGATGGCGCGTCGATAGAGGTGCTGGATCTTCGCTCGCTGGTCCCGCTCGATGAGGACGCGATCCTGGACTCGGTCGCCCGCTGCTCGAAGGTGGTGATCGTCGACGAGGCGAACATGACCTGCGCCGCCGGCGCCCAGGTGGCGGCACTGATCGCGCAGCACGGCTTTGAGGATCTGGACGGTCCGGTCGTCCGGGTAGCGACGCCCGACTCGCCGATCCCGTTCTCACCGCCCTTGGAACAGGTGGTGCTTCCCAGCGTCGAACGTGTCAAGGAGGCGTGCCGTGAGCTCCTCGCGTACTGAGGGTGTTGGTGCCGGCGCGGGTTCTGGCGGCGGGGCGGATGCGGGCGCCGGAGCGGGTGCGCTGACCGACGTGACCATGCCGCAGATGGGTGTGTCGGTGGTCGAGGGCACCGTGGTCGGCTGGCGAGTGCAGGCCGGCGACCGGATCGAGGCCGACCAGACGATCTGCGAGATCTCCACCGATAAGATCGACACCGAGGTCCCGGCGCCCGTCAGCGGCGTTGTCACCGAGATCCTGGTCGCGGTTGAGGCGACGGTCGAGGTGGGGGTTGTGTTGGCACGGATCGCGACCGGCGTCGCCGCTGACCTTGAGGGCCCAGCCGGCGAGCCGGGCAACGGCCGGTCGCAGCCCGAGGTATCCGAGGGCGAGGCTGGGTCGAGGTCCAGGGCTCGTGTCGGTTCACCGGCGCCCGGCCGCGAGGCCGGATCAGCCGGGGGTGGTGTTAGCTCACCGG
>CALAQT010000017.1 GCA_937888775.1 uncultured Actinomycetes bacterium
AGTACTGGGTCTGCTCGAGCGACCCCGAGCACGACCAGCCACGCCGCGCCCAAGCGCTCAAAGACGCCGACGGGGACCCCTGGGAGGCACAACGGCTGCTCTGCACCCCCGAATGGCACGAGACATACCGCGACCGGTTCCGCGCCGCGTGATGCAACAGCTCGTCATCACCCGTCCCGCTAACGTGCCGCTCCCGCGGGTCGCGCCCGGCGGACCACCGCGACCGAAACGCTCAAAGCTCCCGTGGCTCGCCGGTCTGGCCGGCTTCACGCTGTGCGCGCTCCCGGTGGTGCTGCTCGCCGGCGCGGGGAACCCGCCGTGTGCGACGCCTGGGACTGTTGACACGCCGGCGGGCGGCGGGCCCGTCGCGGCCGGCATGTACGCCCAGCCGCTGCGCCTGCAGCCAGCCCGGTGGTACCGGGTGGGAGCGACGATGTACGGCGGTCCGACCGATCCCACGAGCGGGGATTACGGGTCGATCGGCACCCCTGGCCAGTCGTACCTCCCCGCACACCCAGACAGCTTCGCCGAGCTGTCGGTCCTCGACCACAACCCGGCGAACGGCGGCAGCTTCACGTTCGCCGACGCGAACGCGCTCTCAAACCTGCCGTACCTGACCGGGCTGCGCGTCGCGAACAACGGCGTGCAGAAGATCCTTTACAAGCGCGACGTCGGCTACGGCCAAGGCCCCGGCCAACTGATCGCCAACGGCCAGCCGTACCGCCTCGACGTCTGGTGGCAGTCAGCCGGCCCGCTCGGCGTGTCAAAGAACCCGGTCGACATCGAGCTCGCCCCGCCGACCGGCGCCGGCGCGACGCTCGGGCAGCTCCCCTCCAGCACCCAGGCGCCCGGCGCGAGCAGCATCGATCCCGGATGCGCAGCCGCGATCAGCGGTAGCGGGATCCCGCTGCCGCTCGTCCCCGGCACGCAGACGAAGATCCTGCCGTCCGGGCTCGCCGCCGCCGGCCAGTCCGCGCCCGCCGCGGTCAGGGCGATGGTCGCCGCCGGCAACCGGCTGTACGGCAAGCCGTACATCTACGGCGGCGCTCACTGCTGCTCGCTCGACACGCTGCAGCCCGGCTATGACTGCTCGAGCTCCGTCTCCTACGTCCTACACGCCGGCGGCGTGCTCGGCCCCAACGCGCTCGTGTCAGGCGAGCTCGCAAACTGGGGGCTGCCCGGCCCAGGGCGGTACGTGACCGTCTACGCCGACAACGGGCACGCGTTCATGTACGTCGCCGGGCTGAGGTTCGACACCTCCTACAACGGCACCGATACCGGACCGAACGCCGGCCAGGCAGGTCCGCGCTGGCGGGTCTTCCCGACCGTCCCTTCGTGGGCGACGTGGAGCGTCCGGCACCCACCCGGCCTCTGAAGAACCGATTGATCTCATGCACAAGCTCGCGCACACGCTCACCATGACCGCCGCCGCCGCGGCGATCGCCGGCTGCGGAATCTCAAACCCCTACCAGCACACCACCACCGCCGCCACGTCGACATCGACCTCGATGTCGACCTCGACGTCGGCCAGCACGTCGAGGTCTCCTGCCGCCAATCCGGCGCAGAACCTGGGCGAGCCACCGGCTCCCCCGCCGCCGGCTCCGGCAAGCCAGGCGCCCGCGAGCGTGCGGAGCACACCCGCCGGTGCGATCGCGCAGTTCGCGACCCTGTACATGAACTGGACCTGGCGGACGCTCGCCGCCAATGAGCGCGAGCTCGCGGCGCTCAGCGTCGGGCCCGCCCGCCTCTCAGAGCAGCAAGCAGCCGCGGCCGCCGTCAGCGACAGCACGATCGCGCAGAGCCGCGTCTACAACAGCGGGCAGATCATCAGCATCGCCCCCAGCCGCACCAACCGCACGCAGTGGGTTGTGGTCACGCGCGAGCAGACCGGCGGCGACAGCCAATACGACGGCCTCCAAGCCTCCTACCACGTCACCCTCGCCGAGCTCGCGCAGCTCAAGAACGGGGGCTGGACGGTCTCGGAATGGCTACCCCAGGTCTAGCCGCCAGTAAAATCGTGTCCGCTCGGACGACCGCGCCAGGAGAGCGACGCCGCGCGGCGCGCATCCCAGCCCGCGAGCACGCACGTCGCCTCGCCGCCGCCACGGCGTGCGTGTGGCTGCTCACCGCGTTCGGTGTCCTACTGGCAAGGCTCGCGCCCGCGCTCGCGCCCAGCACCCATCCGCACCCGACGCTGCACGGAACGCTCGGCGAACTCGCGAGCGTGATCGCGAACAACCTGCGGGTGCTCGCCGCCCCGTTCCTGCTGACCGTGTTCCGCTGGCCAGGCGGGCGGATGACCCGCCGCCTCGGCGACCTGCTGATCGCCGCGCTGATCGCCGAGAACACGCTCGCGGTGGGGCTCGCTCTCGGCCGCTGGGGCGACCGGCTGCTGCCATACGTGCCGCAGCTCCCCCTCGAATGGACCGCCCTTGGCATAGCCGGCGCGGCCTGGCTGACCGCCCGTGACCGCAGCCGCGGCCGCGTCCTCGCCGCCTATGCGCTCGCGACGCTCGCGCTGACGATCTCGGCTGCAGCCGTCGAAGTGGAACTCACACCGCACGCGCACACAGGCCAACGAGCTGACCGTCACGGGCTGACGCAGTCCAGTGACCCCTCGCTCCTTGCGGTGAGCGGGTGTCGGTTGTCTTCGCCGGATTTTGCACCGGCCGGCGGCCTGCTCGCTTCAAGGTCGCAAGCTCCCTTCCCCTCACGCAGAGCGTTCGGTTCCGCTCGGCCGCCCGGCCGGCGCTACCGGACTACGTCAACCACCCGATCCCCACAAGGAGGGACCACCAAATGCTCAACCGCGTAATCCTCATCGGCCGCCTCACAGCAGCCCCCGAGCTCCACGACCGCTCGGGAACCCAAGTCGGACGACTGCGGCTCGCCGTACAGCGCCCGCGCAGCAAGGACGGCGAGGACCGCGGCGCCGACTTCGTCGACGTCACCGTCTTCAACAACCAGGCGCAGGTCTGCAACCAGTACCTCGCCAAGGGCCGCCGCGTCGCGATCGAGGGTCGCCTGCAGCACTCCGAATGGCAGGCCGAAGACGGCTCACGCCGCCAGAAGCTCGAGGTCATCGCCAACAGCGTCGAGTTCCTCGACCGCAAGCCCAGCGAGGACCAAGAGCCCGAGGCCGTCGAGGCGGCCGCGTAAACAAAGGCGGCTAGGCGGGACGCCCGGGCAAGGGGCGTCCCGCCACCGAGCCGCCCTCCACAGGAGAGCGACATGCAACCCCACACTTCTACCACCAACCCCGGGCTGCGCGGCAGCCTCTGGATCGACCAGGCACACCACCACCGCCTCGTCGAAGTCATCCGAGTCATCGACAACAAGCGCGTCCTGATGCAACCCGTCCGAGACGCACGCCTGAAGCCGCCCAGCTACCTCGAGACCACCGAGCACCTCTCAGGACTCGACTACCGGCGAGTGACGCCATGACCACCTCCACCACCCCCAAGAACGAAGAGCGCTCCGCCCGCGAACGCCTCAAGGCGATCGAACGAGCCCGCGCGGCCAAGGCCAAGGCGACCGCGCGCCGGCGAGCCGCCGTCATCCGCGACGAGCTCGCCCGACCACGCGCCAAGGACTGCCGCTGCCCGATCACGCCCGCCAGCACGATCGAGCAGCTCCGCGCGCTGGGTGCCGGATGCACCGCCGGCCGATGGGTCTGCCCGACCCTCGACGCGGTCCGCCGGAGGCTCGGCGCATGACCACCGCAGCCCTCACCAAAGCAGGCGGCGCGTCGACACAAATCGGATCAGGCCGCCACCAGCGCCCCAACCTATACGACGCGTACCGCGCGCTATGGGCGATGACCCGCGACGAGCGAATCGCCGCGATGTGGCGAGGAGAGCTCAACCTGCGCCAGCTCTGCCAATGGTCCTCGCGCGCACAGCACGAGGTCCCACTGCTCGGCGGCGAGTTCGCGTGGATCGTGATGCGCACACCCGACTGGGCCGAACCCAGCAACAAACTCCGCGCCGACAATGTCCCCGCCGACCACCACGAGGTCGAACCATGACGATCGCGCCCACGACCGCCCAGACACGGGAGCTCGCATCCCGCCTCGCGGCGCTGTTCGACCGAGACAGCCAGATCGCCAAACGGCTGAACGACGCGCAGTCCCGGCTGCGGCACGCCAACGAGCGGCTGTGGTCGGGATTGCATCCCGATGCGCTCGCGCTGCTGTACGACGACACGCACGCAGTCGGGATCGCGGCTGACGGACGGATCCGCAGCGAGGTCAACGCCGTGATGATCGACCAGCTGCACGGCGGCGCCGATCAGCAGCAGCTCGAAACAGCCGTGCTCGCGATCGTGCAGGAGATCCACTGGACGATCCACCGCGCATTCGTCGACTACCAAACAGCCTCGGAGGAGCGCCGCCAGCTCGCCGTCGACGTCGGCGAGCTCGCACAGCAACTCACAGACGCGCTCACCGCGGCGGGTTGGACCGAGCAGGAAGCACGCACCGCAAACGTAAACGACCTCGCCGAAGGGAGACATGACCATGGCCCACGCTGACGACGACCCTCTCGACGAGACGTTCGCACGAATGCGCGACCGCGCCGACCGATTCGACGCGTGGCTTGAGCATCTGCGATTGGGCGAGCCGATGTTCGCGGCAGCCTCGGCACTGTTCCCGGCGGACATGAACGAGTGGCAATCCGCCGTGTATCTGCTGACGGGCTGCGACCAGGTGTGGCGCGCCGTGGGCACCAAGGTGCTCGCTGACCGGTCGCTCGGGCCGGTCGTGTACGAGCTCGAGCAGCCGCGACGAGGGTGGGCTTCGAGCGAGGACGCAGTGCTGGAGTGGGCTGCGCACTTCTGGGACGTCGACCGCTGGCCAGCGAAGTTCCCCTACGTCTTCGAGGAGTTCTACTTCCGTCGCTGGATCACCGCCTGCCACCTGTACAAGAGGATCCCGCCGGCCCTCACGATCACCGAACCACGCAGGGTGGTGTGATGGCCACCCTCGCACTTCCCGGCAGCGACTACCGCGGCTTCTACCAGCAGCTCGGGATCGAGCTCCCGGATACCTCGCGCACCAACGTGTCGGTCCGGTGCTTCGCGGAACCCGACGCGCATCGCCGGGAGGACCGCGACCCATCCTGCTCGGTCAACACCACCAACGGCAAGTGGAAATGCCACGGCTGCGGTGCCCGCGGCGGGCCATACGACGCCGCTCTCGCCAAGCATCACACCCCACGCTCGGCGATCGACCTGATGATCGCCTACGGACTGGCCGAGCGACGCGTCCGACTCCAGACCGCCAGGGAACTGCTTGACGCAGCCCGCCGCCCACCTGCGACGCTCGCACGCCCCCACGATGCACTGGTCGCACGCCGAACGCTGCAAGTCACAGATCGGGACATCGCACGGTGGCAAACAGCGCTTTCCCGGCGCCCGCGGCTCCTCGCGCGACTCGCCAACGAACGCGGCTGGCAAGTCGAAACGATGCGCTCGCTCGAGCTCGGCATCGACCGCGGCCGGATCACAATCCCGATCCGCAACGCCACCGGCCAACTCCGCGGCGTGCACCGCTACCAACCTGACCACAACGCCCGGCCGAAAATGCTCGCCGCACTTGGCAGCCGGCTCGGACTCGTCCCGCACCCGGCCACGGAGGTCTCGGAGCGGATCCTTCTCGTCGAGGGCCCGCCCGACATGATCGCCGCCCGCTCCCGCGGCCTCCCCGCGATCGCCGTCCCCGGCGACCACGCATGGCAACCGCATTGGGCGCAGCTCCTAGCCGAGCGCAATGTCACGATCGTCATGGACGCCGATACGCAGGGTCGGGCTGCCGCCCAGCGAATCGCGGCAGACCTCGCCGGTCACGCAGAGGCACACGTCGTCGACCTCGCTTCGCTCCGCAACGATGGATACGACCTAACCGACTGGCTTCTTGAGCACCCCTCGCCGGGAGCGCTCGCCCACTTGGCGAGGCAACACGGCCATCCACCACAGCACCGGAAGGGAGAACGATGAGAACCGACGTCGAGACGCGCGGCGGTACCCACGAACAGAGAGAGGATCTTGGGTCGCATCCCATGCTGACACGCGACGGCGCCGCTACCTATCTTGCAGTCAGCAAGCGCACCCTCGATCGTCTGGTTCAGGCGGGCGACCTTCCGACCTATCGGATCGGCGGCCACCGTCGCTTTCGAATCGAGGACATCGACTCGTTTATTGCCAGCAAGATGGAGTGACGCATGAGACAGCCAGTGAAATGCCCTAGGACCGGGATGTGGCTCGCTCGGTACACCGCGCCGGACGGAAGCGTCTTGCAGGCTGGGCGGTTCGAGCGCAAACGCGACGCTCAAGCAGCTATCGCTGAAGCACTGCGACGCGCGCCACGATCGGCCAGTGCCCCCCTGCTCGTCGACTTCTTTAACGAATGGCCCCAGCGTTTCCCCCGTCACCCACGGACCCAGCAGACCAACCAGGAGCGGATAACGCGCTACATCCTCCCGTACCTCCCCCGCAAGGGTCGCTTTCCGATTACCGAGCTGCGGAGGGCTTCGCTGCGGCACGTCCAAGCCCAGCTACTCAAGTCTGGCCTTGCGAAGGAGACCATCGACGGCGCCTTTTCGAGCCTATCGGCGATGCTGCGCGACGCCGTCGACGATGAGCTCCTCGACGGAAACCCGGCGCACGGGATCCGAGTTCGACCGAACGATCCCCGGCTGAGTCCAACGCGTACACCGCGAGCTCGGCGCGCCGTTCCCGCCAGCGAAGTTGGGGCTTTCATGCGTGCCTTGCCGCCAAAGCATCGTGCGGTCTGCTGGACCCCTTTCCTGAGTGGAGCCCGCCCCGGTGAGCTGTTCGCGCTCGCGCGCGCCGATCTCGATCGGCAGCGCCAGATGATCTTCGTGCATCAGACCGTCAATCGCTACGGGAAACTCGAACCTGGCCTGAAATCGACGCATCACGTGCGAGAGCGTGAGCGCCGAGGTCGGTGGACGCTGATTCCCGCGTGCCTCCTCCGGATGATTGACGCTTACCCCGCCGACATCGAGGGCCGCCTCTACCCATCCCCTCGCGGGTACTACTGGTCCCAACGCAACTTCTACCGCAACGTGTGGGAGCCAGCTCAGCGCGCATCTGGCACGGACTTCACCCTCTACGACGCCCGCCACACGTTCTCGTCCCGACTCCTCGCCGCTGGCATCCCGCTCGTCGAGGTCGCCGCTTGGATGGGGCACTCGCTGCGAGCCGGCGGCGAGCAGCTGAACACCACGACGCGCAAGTACGCGCATGCAACGGGTGAGCTCACGAATCAGGCGCTCCAAGAGCTCGAGAGCTTCGTCGCGATGGCCGACGGAGCCGCGGAGCGACGCGCAGATGCCTGACGTCCGGGACAGACGACAGGATTCATCAGCCGTGAGCGAGACCGTCCGCTGCCGAAGCCGTGTCCGGAACGAGTTCAAAAACCGAAACGGTGACCTGACGGTGACCAATCTTGAGTAGAAAACGCTATTTGCAGGGCTTTTGGCTCGTTGAGCGCCGGTCTGTCACGCCGGAGGTCGCGGGTTCGAGTCCCGTCGCTCCCGCTTCAGAAGTCCCTGCAAATCGGAAGCTTTTTGGGCGACTTGGGGAGACTATGGAGGGTAGTGAGAGGTTCGGGCAACCGTCCTGGGCAACTGTGCGGGATTTCTTCGGGGCTCATTGCGCGCCTGTGGCCGGCGTACGCGCCGGAGGTTCCGGCCTTGCGCCGTCCGACCTTGAGCAGTGACGAATCGAGGTTGTCTGCTCGGCTACCGGGGCGAACCGCTCTTCCACGCTGAAGGCCTCGGCGCTCAGCCAGATAGAGCGTGAAGACCACGCTGGTCTGTCTTACAAGCAGGAGGTCACTGGTTCGAGCCCAGTACCGCCCACTGAGCAAAGTACCTGCATATCCGCGTTTTGTCGGGCAGCGAGTTTACTGCCCGGCTGTGATGTGGCGATTGGGCATCACGATTGGGCATCATTTGACGTGGTTCGCTCCCGGCAGTTGACTCGCCAGAGGCTTGCGGATGCGTCCTTGCGAACTGGCTCGGCTCGCTGTCGGTGGCCAAGATGAGAAATTGGACGCATCGCAATCAACGCGCTGACCGCATGTGATCGTTGCCCGCAGGGGAGAAGCTGCCCACGTTCGGCGCGCGGTTTTGGGCCAACCCCAGCCGAGCTGAAAGGTTGGGTCTGTGTTGACTGTGGATCGCGCGTGCCGTATGTCTTGTCGCCACGGCCGATGGCGCTGCTCGTTGGGCCTCGAGTCTCGGGCGCGCAAGTCGATCACCAGTGGGAGGGGTAACTGCGTGGGCAAGAAGAGGAAGAAGGCGAAGCTGACGAGTTGGGAGGAGCTCAAGGCACAGCGACCGGTCGATGAGCACGCCGTTGCCGCGTATGAGCGGCTGATCGGGGCTGAGCAGATCCTTTATCAGCGGTGGGAGCAGCGGGGGGAGGGCATGAACTGGGTCGGGGAAGCGCTCGGCTTTCCCGTTGAGGAGTCAGATGCCTCTTGGGTGGCGGGGTTGGGTGAGAAGGTCGCGGCGCTTGGCGGCCATCTCGAGCTTGTCGCGGTGTTTCCAGACGAGACGGTGACCTTGATCAGGGAGCCCGGGCCGGGCAGCGACCCACTCCATCCGAAGGAGCCCGCGGAGTCCGAAGAGCCCGACCAAGACGAGGAGCTCTGAGCCCCGGCGTCGGGAGAGTCCGGGCGTGGGGTCAGCTGCGAGCTACTAGTGAAAGCTCTGTACCGGCCGGATACGTGCATCGTCCGCGCCCGCTATCACGCGATAGGGGAAGCGCCGACGGTTCGAGCTCTGGCTTCTGCGTTGCATGGGAAGCAGTAGCGGCGAGGGGACCATGTGACGTGGTGCCATCGCGCACGCCGGCAGCGGCTACGCGGTTCGGCAAGCGCTTGCTCAAGACGAACCTCGACCACGCTCAGCTAGCGGTCGTGGCCTGCTTGACCGTGCTTGCTAGCGCGCCCCGATCTGGTGGCCGAGAGCAAGCGGCCGCCGTCGATCGAGCCACTGTCAGCCCGCGCCGCCGATGCGCGGATCTGGCGATTTGCAGGGCCGCGACCGTACCCTCCGGTCGGTCCTGCTTCTGCAATTCCCCGCTACGTCGCCGGCCGCCCGCGGACGACCGCAAGCGTGGCTAAGCGCTCGTGCGACGCCGGCAGTTAGTCACGCGTGCTCTGTCGCCATTGCGATGGCGCGCCGTATCGATCGGCAGATGCGAATGCGATCGTCCCGGTAGCTCGGGCCAGTCATCGCCTTCGTGGCAGCGTAGTCGCGGGCCCCCGGCACGGCTGAGCAGTCCTGCGTCGCCGAGGCGATCGTGCGCCGTGGAGTGCGCGCGCGTTGATTGGAATCGTGCGGAGCCGGCGATGAGTGGGCCGCCGAGATCGCGGACCAGACGATGCATGGAATCTTGAACGTCGGACGGGTGCCGGACGGAACCGGCGGATACCGCGGTCAGGTGGCCGTGCTGGTAATGGCCGAACGGGCTGGTCGGCGGGGTCTATATGGCCACGATCAGGCCGTTTCGCCACTTGATCGTCTGCCCGGCAATGCTCAGGTCAGAGAGAACGGCCGCTGCTGGCAGACGGAATCCGGCGGTCTGCGGCACCGCCGCCTGCCGCCGCCTTGCGCGCCTCGTCATGACGGCTCTGCGATCCCCCGCGGGAGCGGGCTCCGCGTTTGGCGGTTCTTTGGTGTGGGTTTGTCGGGGCC
>CALAQT010000018.1 GCA_937888775.1 uncultured Actinomycetes bacterium
GACACCCGCCGGCAGCGCGCTGCCGGCATGCCCGACCAGACCCGTACCGTCCGCCGTCACAGTTAGCTTCTCAACCAGCCCATCACGCTTCACCATCTGGGTGATCCTCCCGAGGTCGGAATGCGAGCTTCAGCAACCCGCATTCTCGCTGCTCAGGCCGACGTTTTCGCGCCCCCGCCCGTCGGGGGCGCGATCGTTAACGCAAGGTCGAGGTCTGTCGCTCTGCGCGTCACGAGCATCTTCCGTCGTGAGGACGGCACCTGGAAGCTCCTACATAGGCACGCCGATCCAATCACCACTTCGCGCTCGGGGGAATCGGTAATCCAGGCGTGAGGGCTCCCAGACCGTCTCCGAGGTGAACGGTGCCGGTGCCTGAGAGAACATCGTCCGGGGAGAGTCATCGACGCGGCGTCGCTGCAAGCGCCTGGCTCGACCAGAGCAGGAGTCTCCGTTGCCACGCGCCGCGCGCTCCGCCATTGAGCAGAAACGCGCCCCCGAGCCGACCTGGCGTAGAGGCTCTGGCATTGCCGTGCGTGACCAATAGTCGCCGCTTCGCCGCGCTGGCGTTTGCTCGACCCGTGTCGAGTACGGAGCCTGCAAACGACCGCGCTGCTGCTCTCGTGGCGAGGGGGCGGTACGACCCCTCTTCTGTGTGGGGTGTGAGCAGTGGCGGGCTCGGCTCCGGGCCGGTAGAGCGGGCTGGTCAACAGTCTGCTCTCGAAGGGAGGGAGCGATGCCTTCTGAGTTGTTGCTCGACGCCGCCGGCAGGCGGCGCTCACCCGCGGCGATGCCCGGCCACAACGCCGGGCATGCGCCAAGGAACAAGGGCCGCGTGTATCCGGCCGATCCGCCGACGGTCGATGAGATCGTCGCGGTGATGCGCCAGACACCGCCCGACAGGCACGGGCTGCGGCTGCGGGCGCTGATCGTGGTGCTGTGGCGTGGCGGTCTGCGGATCCAGGAAGCCTTGTCGCTGATCGAGTCAGATCTCGACCCGCGACGCGGATCGATTCTGATTCGCCGAGGCAAAGGTAATCGCCGCCGGAGGTCGGGATGGACGCGTGGGCGTGGAGCGATCATCTCGCTCCGTGGCTCGCCGCCCGGGTCGAGTTGCCGATAGGGGCGCTGTTCTGCGTGATCGACGGACCGACGCGCGGGCGGCCGTGGTCAGCGACCGCCGCGCGCGGTGAGCTACGACGCTCCGCGGCGGCGGCCGGTGTGCGGCGCAGGTTTGCCCCGCATCAGCTCCGTCATGCTCGCGCGGTCGAGCTCGCCCGGGAGGGGGTGCCGCTGCCGGTGATCCAGCGCCAGCTCGGGCATTCGTACGTCTCGACCACCAGTGTTTACCTACAAGGGATCGATGTCGAGGAGATCATCGGCACGATCCATGCGCGGCGCGCGCCGATGATGCACGTCAGCGCCGGCCTCGAGCTCTGAGACCCGGCCCAGCCGAACAGGCGGGCGGGAGCGCTGCACGGCGCAACCGCCTGCCGGCCCCGCCCTGACTCGGCCGCTTCTCGAGATTGCGGCAGCAAGCCCCTCCTCGCCGGCGTGGTCGGTGCTGCTCAGCAGCGAGAGCCCCGTCGATGCCGGCGGAGAGTTCCGCGTTGGCCTGGGAGAGCGGAAGCCCAGCCGGCGACGATCGCAGCTTCCGGGGTTTGGTCCGAGGCGGGAGTGACATTGGGACCCGGGCGCCGTACTGCGAAGGAAGGACTTGGACCGTGAGCGCGAAGGCCCCGGGGTAGCCCGAAGGCCCGTCGTGGCTGGACGACGTGCAACCTCCCCGCGTCGGATAGGGTGGGCCTACAACTAAGTGGCAAAGCCACAAGAAGGGAAAGGCGTCATGTACGTGGTCGTGCGGAGCTATTCGGGCCAGGGGGCATCGGAGCTGTTCGATCTTCTCGGGCAGAGGGAGGGCGACGTGAAGAGCCTCATCAGCGGGGTGCCTGGCTTCGTGAGCTACGCAGCCTTTCGCAGCGGCGGCGACGCCGGCATGACCGTGACGATCTGCCAAGACAAGACCGGCACGGACGAGTCCTCCCGGCGCGCCGCCGAGTGGGTCAAGGAGAACGTCAGCACGACGGGCAACCCGCCCGTGATTACGGAGGGGAGCACGGTCCTCCAGTTCTGAGCACGTTGTCCATCCGGGTCTCCTCTGGAGGCTGGGGTGTTGCTGAAGCCCCCCAGTCTCAAGAGGACATCCAGCTGAAGCTGCTCGCTAGCCCTCGTCCAGCCCCAAGGACGCCCGGCTTCCGCTGACCATCGCTGCTCGGCAGGTCGGGGAACCGGAAAATCGACGCGGGCCGTCGTCGAACTCCTGCTTCCCCAGAATGCGGCAGTCCTCGCGATCCTAGACCGCGCTGCTGCATCGGAACGCCACCAGCCACGCCGACCGACACGGCCACCGCTGCCCGTCCGCCCCGGCGATGCAGCACTGTGGCGGCGCCGACCACGGCCGCCCTCCACCGTTAGCCACGAACTCCTGAATAGCAAGCACAAGAGCAGCAGCCTCGCCGGCATCGCCCGGACTGCCGCATCAGGCGTACAGCGGCCACCGGTCTGCCGCGAGCAGATGGCCGCCCGTGGTGCGTTGTGGTCGCGCCGACCGGTCAGAATCGACGGTTCGCATGGCGCCGGCCGACTTCTGCTTTTCCTTCGCCAGACCGACGCTGCTCGCTTCTCCTATCGCGTGAGAACGAGCGGCGCCGACCGCGTTTCTGGAGCCCGGTGCCGGCAGCCCGGTCGGCCCAGCTGCTCGCACGCGAAACGAGAAGGAGCCACGCGACCCCGGTGCGTACGAAAGCAGCAGTGGTCGAGCGTTCAGCAGGACGGTTGGAGCTCGTGCGACGGCGGTTCGTTCGGTTTGCCGTCTTGCGCCGGTAGGTGCACAGATCCGCACGACCGTCTCGCCTAACCAGGTCGACGCCGCGCCCAAGACGCTAGACAACCATGCCCGGTTGGCTACTCATATGGAGGAACGTTTGTCAAGTGAGCAGCGTTCATGCTCCCCTCGCT
>CALAQT010000019.1 GCA_937888775.1 uncultured Actinomycetes bacterium
AGCCGGCCGCCTGCAGCCGGCGGTCGCCCAGCCACCGCGCCAGCAGCGCGCCGGTGCGCAGGGCCGTCCGTGCGGCCCGCTCGGCGGTCGCATAGCGCTTGGCGATCTCCAGCGCCGCCCGCTCAGCGCGCTCATCGTGCTCACGAGCGCGCAGTCCCTTCACCAGCCGGCCGGTATCGATTCCGACCGGACATGCGAGCATGCAGGTGCCGTCGACCGCGCACGTCTGGATCGCGTCGTACTCGTACTGCTGCGCCAACGCCTGCAGCACGGGCGATCCCGGCGCCTGGCGCGCCATCTCCCGGCGCAGCGCGATCCGCTGGCGAGGCGTGGTGGTCACGTTGCGTGACGGGCACACCGGCTCACAGAAGCCGCACTCGATGCACTTGGTCGCGACGTCCTCGATCTCGGGCACCCCCTTGAGATTGCGCAGGTGCACGCCGGGCTCGCGGTTGAGCACGATCCCAGGTGCGAGGATCCCCTCCGGATCAGCGAGCCGCTTGACCTGCCACATCAGCTCGGTTGCCCGGCTCCCCCACTCGCGCTCCACGAACGGCGCCATGTTGATTCCCGTCCCGTGCTCGGCCTTCAGCGATCCGTCGTACTTGTCGACGATCAGCGCCACCAGATCGTGGATGAACGCGTCGTAGCGCTCGAGCTCGGCGGGCTGGCTGAAGTTCGCCCCCAGGATGAAGTGCAGGTTGCCGGCCGACGCGTGGCCAGCAACGCCCGGTAGGAAGCCGTGCGCCAGCAGCAGCGCCTGCAGGTCTGAGACCGCCTCGGCGACGCGGGCCGGCGGCACGCAGACATCCTCGATGATCATCGTCACACCCGGCGGGCGCATCGCCGCCAGCAAACCCTGCATGCCCTCCCGTACGCGCCACAGCATCTCGATCTGCTCGGGTTCACGGCTGAAGCCCGGCTTGCTCAGCAGCGCGCGGCCGTGGAGGATATCCAGCGCCGCCCGCTCTGGCGCGTCGAGCTGGTCAGGATCCTCGGCGCGGAACTCGATCAGCAGCGCCGCGGAGGTCGGTGGCAGCTCCTTCCACGCTTCAGGGATGCCCGGCATGTTGTAGGCGGCGGCGATCAGCGTCGGGGCGACCATCAGCTCGGTCGCGGTGGCCCCCGCGGCCACCAGCGGACCGACCGCGTCCGCAGCCGCGTCGAGGTCCTCAAAGCAGGCCAGCGCGAGCGTCGTGTGGCGCCCGAGCGGGACCGTCTCGAACACGGCCTCGGCGACGAATGCGAGCGTTCCCTCCGAGCCCACGATCAGCCTCCGGAAGATCTCCAGCGGCGATTCGGCATCAAGGAACGCGCACAGCCGGTAGCCGGTCGTGTTCTTGATCTTGAACTTGTCCGCCACGCGCTGGGCCAGCGCGCCGTCCGCGCGCAGCTCGTCGCGGATCTGGGCCAGGCCGGCGGCCAGCTCAGGCGCCGCATGGGCAAAGCGCTCCTCGGCGCCTGCGGCGGCAGTGTCGATCACCACTCCGTTGGCCAGCACGAGGGTCATCGAACGGACCGTCTGATAGGAGTCGGCGCTGACCCCGCATCGCATCCCGCCGGAGTTGTTGGCGATCACCCCGCCGACGCAGGCGATGTTGGTGCTGGCCGGATCCGGGCCCAGCCGCCGCCCGTGGCGCGCCAGCCGGCGGTTGACGTGCCCAAGCACGGTCCCGGGGCCGACGCGGGCCAGCCGGCCATCTCGCTCGATCGAGATGTGCTGCCAGTGGCGGCGGACATCGACCAGGATCGAGTCGGTCTGGGATTGGCCGTTGAGGCTCGTGCCGCCGGCCCGGAAGACCAGCGGCGCGTGCAGCTCGCCGGCCAGCTTCAACAGCGCCACGACGTCACCGACGTCGTGCGGCATTGCAACCGCCCGGGGGATCATCCGATAGGGGCTGGCATCCGATGCGTAGGCGATCAGATCAAGGGCCCGCGTCAGCACACGGTCTGACCCCAGCCCGGCCGTCAGCTGCGAGCGCAGGGGTTCAGGGGTTCCGCCGGCGACCCAACCAGGCGCGCGGTCAGCCGCCGGCTGGAGCGCGTCGGCGCCCACCCGGATCAGGTCGGGGGCGAGCGTGGTCACTATTCCAGCCACATCCCCGAGGCAACCGGTACCTGCAGCAGGCGAGGTCCATCGCCGGCGCCGATCGTCTCGCGCAGCGCCGCGGTCAGGGCCTCACGGCCGCTGACCTCCCGCGCCTGCATCCCGTACGCGCGCGCGACCGCCGCCACGTCGAGCCCCGGCAGGTCCAGCCCCGGCGCACCTGAGACCTGCTCGAGCATCGCGAACCACTTGAGGATCATGTACTCCTGGTTTCGCAGCACCAGGAAGGTCACGGGCAGCTTGTAGGCGACCGCGCTCCACAGCGCGGTGATCCCGTACTGGGCCGAGCCCTCGCCGAGCACGCACACGACCGGGCGACTGGGCTGGGCCAGCTGCACGCCGACCGCCGCCGAGATTCCGTAGCCAAGCCCGCCGCTGGCGCAGAAGTAGTAGCTGCCCGGGGTCGAGATCCGCAGCCGGTTGCGCAGCGCCAACGTGCTGGACGGCGTCTCGACCACCGCGATCCCGTCCGGTGGCCAGGCATCGGCGAGCGCCGCCATCGCCTCGGAGCCGCTCAACGGATCGGCGCGCGGCGGCTCGCCCGGCGCCGGGCGCGGCACCGGCGCCCGGCGGTCTGACTCGCCCACCAGTTCGACCAGGCGCTCCAGCGCGATCGCCACGTCGCCGACGATCGCGTCGCCCATCGGTGCGCGGGCCGCCTCGCCAGCATCGCTGGTGATCGCCACCAGCCTCGTATCGGGCGCCAGCAACGGGCCGGGCAGGTACGGGTAGTACGGGAACACGGAGGAGCCGACCACGAGCACGAGGTCATGGTCCTTGAGCGTCTCGGAGATCGGGCCGATCGCGGGGGGCAGGATCCCGACGAAGGCCGGATGGCGCTCCGGGAAGCCGATCCGCGAACCACCGGTGGCGGGGCTCGCCCAGACCGCCAGGCGCTGGCGCTCGGCCAGCGCGACCGCCGCATCCCAGCCGCCGCTGGCGTCGATCTCGGGACCGGCGATCAGCGCCGGATTGCGCGCCGCCTCGAGCGCCCGCGCAAGCTCCGTCAGCGCATCGGCATCCGGCGCGCCGCGCCCACTGACCCTGCGCGCGGTCGCCTGGCGCGAGCGGTCCTCGTCTGCCTCCTGATTCCAGTCGTCCATCGGGATCGAGACGAACGCCGGTCCCCGCGGTGGGAGCGTCGCATGGTGGATCGCCCGGGCCAGCGCCCCGGGCACGTCCTGCGCCCGCGGCGGCTCATGGCTCCACTTGACGTATGGCTGCGGGCCGACCGTCGCGTCGCGGTTTGTCAGATTCGCCTCGATCGTGATCTGCGCGCGAACCTGCTGGCCGGCGGTGATCACCAACGGCGCCTTGTTGGCCTGCGCGTTGAAGATCCCGCCCACGGCGTTGCCGACGCCGGGAGCCGTGTGCAGGTTGACGTGCGTCGGGCGCCCCGTGGCCTGGGCATAGCCGTCGGCCATCCCAACCACCACCAGCTCCTGCAGACCGAGCACGTACGTGAAGTCCTCCGGGAAGTCAGCGAGCATCGGTAGCTCAGTCGAGCCGGGATTGCCGAAGATCGTCGTCATCCCATGGGCGCGAAACAGCTCAAAGGTCGCTTCACGTACGTTGGCCATCAGCGTGCTCCTCCTTGGTCGCTGCGCAGACTATTGGGCGCTCGGCATCCACATGGTCGTGGGGCCCTATAACTTCGCCAGCACTTCGGCGGCGGCGCGCTCGCCCGAGCTCACCGCGCCGTCCATGTAGCCGTTCCAGTAGGTGGCGGTTTCCGTACCCGCCCAGTGAATCCTGCCGACCGGCTCGCGCAGCCGCGATCCGTAGACCAGCAGCGTGCCCGGGCTTGGGATGCCGACCGGGCAGCCTCGGGTCCATGCTCCGCGCTCCAGCTGGTCTCCAGGAAGTCCCGCGGATGTCTGGCCTGCGGCCCAAAGAAGCCGGCGTATTGCGCCAGCACCGACGCCCGCCGGGCCGGGGGCGACATCGTCGCGTACCGGCGCGCGTCGTCGCCACCGACAAAGCTGAACAGGAGCCCGGGGCGCCCGCCGGGAGGTGAGTCATCGAACGTCAGGCTCGCCGGGCCCGCCGTCGCCACGGCCGTGCCGGTCAGCCCCTGATCGCGCCAGAACGGACGGTCGTAGACCGCCGCGACCTTGGTCAGCGTTCCCTGCCCGAAGCGCTGGGTCAGCTGATCACGCTGAAACGGCAGGATCGGCTGGTAGTCGATCCGGCCGGCCAGCGCCGGCGCAATCGCCACGATCGCCTGCCTGGCGTTGACCGTGGCCCGGTCAGACACGACGGTGACGCCATCAGCGTTCTGCTCGATCCGGCGCACCGGCGAGCCCAGCACGAGACGCTGGGCGAGGCGCGCCGCCAGCTCCAGCGCGATCACCTGCGAGCCACCTCTAAAGCGCGACATCTGCGCGCCGCCGCGCGTGTTGAAGTTGCGCTGGAAGGTCCCGGGGTGGGTCCGGTCGCCCGAAGCGGCGACGTAGAACAGCGTGAACAGCAGCGAGAGCTCCCGCGGCTCGGCTCCGAAGATCGCCCGGGTGGCGGCCGCGACGAGCTGGTTGAAACGCGGCGTGACGTCGTGGGCGTTGATGAAGCTCTCCAGCGTCTGGCCGTCCCAGGCGGCGGCGTTGACGGCCGTCCAGGGAGCAGCTACCGGCACCGATTTCGACATCTGGTCGATCTCCAGCACAATCGTCGCGAGGTCGCCGGCGATCGTCGGATCGGGCGGAGCGGTGCCGAACGGGCTCCTGTCGCTGTAGGTCAGCCGCGTGCCGTCGGCGACATATAGGTCGTTGCCCTTGTCGTAGACCGGGAACGTCCCCACGCCCAGCTCGCGGGCGAGCGCCATCACGCGATCCTGGGTCGGCCCCACGAACGTGCCGCCCCGCTCTGAGACGTGCCCACCGCCGAGGTCGTGGTTCCAGACCCGGCCGCCGACCCGGTCGCGCGCCTCCAGCACGACCACCGAGCGTCCCGCCTGCGAGAGCGTGTGCGCCGCCGTCAGGCCGGCGAAGCCGGCGCCGATCACGACGACATCGGCCGAGCTCGGGACGGGCGCTCCCTTTGACGCGGTCCTGCGCGCCGGCCTGGCGACCTGCGCCGAGGCGGGTGCGGCGGCGGCCGCTCCGGCGACCAGCGTGCCCGCGACGAACCGGCGCCGACTGATCTGGCGCTGCTCGCCGTGGCGATCGGAGGTCATCTGCGCGTTTGCCTCCGGCATCCGATCATCGCGGGGCGGCATTCAGGCCGGCGTAGTTGCGGCGGTCGGCCGCCGATGCCACGGCCACCAACTGGTCGTGATCGAGCGCCCGCGGCGTCCCGATCGCGGCCGCGCGCCAGTACACCGTGCAGGCCCACTCCAGCAGGCGCGAGTGCTCCATCGCCGCGTCGAGGTCGCCCGTGCACGATCGCCCCGTGATTGGCCATCAGCGCCGCGGAGCGACCCTGCAGGGCGTCGAGCGTCAGCTGAGCCAGCTCGGGGCTGCCAAAGGTGGCGTAGGGGGCGACGCGGATCGGTCCCCCGAGCGCCAGCAGCTGATAGTGGACGGCCGGAAGCTCATCGATCACGCACGCAAGCGCGGTCGCAAATGGCGCATGCATGTGCACCACGGCGCCGGCACCATAGCGCCGGTAGACACCGAGGTGCAGATCGAGCTCGGAGGTCGGCGCGCCGTGTCCCTCCAGCCGGTTTCCGTCAAGGTCGACGATCACCATGTCGCCGGGGTCCAGGTTCGCCAGCGCCGCGCCGCTGGGCGTCACGGCGATCCGATCGCCCGCGCGCTGCGAGATGTTTCCAGCGGTCCCCAGGACGAGCCCTTCTTCGGCCAGGCGCCGCGCTGCCGCCGCGACTCGTTCCCGCTCAGCTTCGAGCATCAGCGCCTCTCATGGCCGCGACGCTAACAAATACCGTCGTGTCATCCCGCCCCGTGAGGGCACCGCTTGGAGAAGTCTTAGCTGAGGACCGCCGTAAGAACCAAGTCTCTGCGGGCCGCCGCCGAAGCATCTCGCCCTTCCTATACTTTCTGAAGTATGCTCACGTTCCGGCGACTTCTCGGCTTCCTGCGCCCGTATCGCAGCGGCGTGATCTGGTCCTTCGCGCTGGCCTTCGGCGCGCTGGCCGGGACCGTGCTGATCCCGTACCTGACCGGGCGGGCGATCAACTCGATCGGCGCCCACAACCACCACCAGCTGACAGTTCTGGCGCTCGCGATCGTGCTCGCCGGCCTGATGCGACTGGTGCTGAGCGTGTTTCGCCGCCTGGTCGCCGGGCGCGTCTCGCTCGGTGTCGAGATGGACATGCGCAACCGGCTCTACGGGCAACTGCAGCGCCTGGAGCTTTCGTTCTTTGACCGCCAGCAGACCGGTCAGCTGATGTCGCGCGCCACCGTCGACCTGCAGTCCGTGCGCTTCTTCCTAGGCTACGGGCTGATCTTCATCGCCCAATCGCTGCTGACGATCCTGCTCGCTGGGGTGGCGATGTTCGCGCTGCAGCCCGGCCTGGCCGCGATCTCGCTGGCGCCGGTTCCGTTCGTGGTGGTGATCGCCTTCCGCTACGGACATAAGTCCCGGCCGGCCCTGCAGGAGGCCCAGCAGCGGATCGGCGAGCTCACCGCCGACGCCGAGGAGAACGTCTCCGGCGTGCGGGTCGTGAAGGCGTTCGCGCAGGAGAAGCCACAGCTGGATCGGTTCAAGCACTCCGTCCAGCGGGTGTTCGACCAGCAAATCTACGCCACCCGAATCCAGGCCTTCTACGGCGCGCTGATCAGCTTCCTGCCCAACCTTGGCCTGGCGGCGATCCTGCTGTTCGGCGGGCGCGAGGTGATCGATGGCAGCCTGAGCGTGGGCGCCTTCACCGCTTTCTACGCCTACCTGCTGATGCTGATCTCCCCGATGCGCACGCTGGGCTACATGCTCGGCGCCGCTCAGCGCGCCACCGCGTCCGGCGCCCGAATCTTCCAGATCCTCGACCGCGAGCCGCGGATCACCACACCCCCCGAGGCGCCGCCGCTGCCTCCCGGCCGTGGGCACGTGATCCTGCGCGACGTCGGGCTCACGTTCGACGGTTCCCCCCGCCCCGCGCTGAGCGCGATCAACATCGACGTTCCGGCCGGCCACACCGTCGCGCTGGTGGGAGCGATGGGCTCGGGCAAGTCGGCGCTGGTCTCGCTGCTGCCACGGCTCTACGACGTCAGCACGGGAAGGGTGACGATTGACGGCGCCGACGTGCGCACCGTGGACCTGGTAAGCCTGCGTAGCGCGATCGCGGTCGTCAACGACGACCCGTTCCTATTCTCGGCCACCGTGCACGACAACATCGCCTATGCGCACGCCGACGCCAGCCGTGAGGAGGTTCAGCGCGCCGCCCAGGCGGCACAGGCGCACGACTTCATCACCCGGCTGCCCAAGGGCTACGACACGATGATCGGCGAGCGCGGGCTGACGGTCTCCGGCGGACAGCGCCAGCGGATCGCGATCGCCCGGGCGATCCTCGCCGACCCCCGGATCCTGATCCTCGACGACGCCACCTCATCGGTGGATGCCTCGACCGAACAGGAGATCAAGCTGGCGCTGCGCGAGGTGATGGCCGATCGGACCACGTTCGTGATCGCCCACCGGCTCTCGACAATCGCGCTGGCCGACCACATCTTCGTGCTGGAGGACGGGCGTCTGGCTGCCCAGG
>CALAQT010000020.1 GCA_937888775.1 uncultured Actinomycetes bacterium
GGAGCGCGCTGAAATAGGCATGGATCGCGGCCTGTTGGCGATGACCAAGGCCCGGAACCGTCGGCAGTCGCCCCGGATATGTTCGCGGCCTCGCAGCGACGGTATGCCAGTTCGGATCGAGCGGGTCGTGCTCGATCGCGGCCATCTCGTTGGCCTGCTGGCTAAGACTGGCTGAGTGCCAGCCCACTCCAGCCGCGATGATCCCGGCGACCGCCGCACCGCCCTTCGAGAGGGTGGGGTCTGGATTGACGGCGAGCACTGCCGCGGTTGCACCGTAGGCACCCGCGACCTTCGTATATTCGCCTGCAATGTCGTTGTAGTACAGGTAATACTGGTGCGGACGCTCGTGATGGGGGGTATCAAGACGGCGCTTGGTGGGCATCGGAACGCGCGTCGCCCCGTGAGCAGCGCCCGATTCGCATGAAGCCAACCGGAATCGAACCGGTGACCTCCAGCTGCGATCGATTGCCAGGATCGCCCGAACCCTGTATGTTCCGACGCACGTGCCGGGACCGACAGTCGGGTGAGGGGGGAGAGGGCGTCTTGCAGCGCAGCCGCGGCATCCGAGAAGGAGGGCCACGGTGGGCGTCTTCGAGGTGGCTGCTGTCGCTACTCGTCGCGGCGGGCGTCGTGAGCGCTGTGCAGACGGCGTCGGCATCGGCCGCAGAACTTGACCTGACCGGAATCTGGACGGTCCTGAACACGAGCGGACCGGGTGCCCCGGGGACGCTCGACATCACTAACGGAAGGGGGGGAGCTTTCGACGGCACTGGCTATGGAGGTGGCTTTGTGGTCACGGGCACGGTGAGCGGTAGCCACGTCCACTACACGGTGTCCGACTCCTCCTACACCTCGACGGTCGAAGGTACGCTCAACAGCTCGGGCACTCGGATCACGTATAAGTGGTCCGATACGAACAAAGCCAGCGGAACCGCGTATCTAGAGAGGACGGGCGCGGGTACGCCACCGGGGACAGGGCAACCCGAACCGATTCAGGGGCCGCAGCTCTGTAAAGCGGGGGCCAGCGCAGCGTCAACTTCCGCTGACGCTCTCATGCGCATCGGTGGGCCGCTCGAGTCGCTCGACGGATTTCACGCCCGCGCGCTGACGGCGAGTGCGCAGACGGTCACGGTTGGCAAGAAGTTGGGGAGGAAGGGCCGCGTGCTGACGCTTCATCAGGCCGAGCGGCGGGCGATGGCCTTGTTACATCTCCCACGGAGGCCGCTGCCCGACGGCGTCGCGATCTACGGCTTGGCCAAGCCACTGCGCGCCGGCAGCGTGGTGAGTGAGGATCAACTGGGGCTACCTGAACCGATACTCCCCGCGTTGCGGATCCGGACCAGCGCCTGGCTCTACTGGGAGGATCTCGCGCCGCTTGCCCGCTTGACGCACCGGGGCGTCGTGCTCGTATTTGCCGCCAGGGGCGGCAAGCTTCTCGCGCGCGCGAACTTTCTCAGCTACCCGAAGATCAACGGCCGCGCAGCTGGATTCGTCACCTCGGCCAGGCGCCACACCGTCTACTACCAGGCCCCCGCGCCGGCGCATCCAGTGCATGTGTCAGCTCAGCAACTCGCGCACATCAAGAAGGCCGTGGCGTTGACCAAGGCAACATCCAGGACGACACTCGCTCATACGAGCGAAACAAACAAAAACGTGCTGATCACGATCTCTGCGGTGCCGAAGGAGCGCGACGACACATTCAAAAGCGAGGAGGCTGCGATCACCAAAGTGTTCGCGGAGCACGGTGTGGCGACAGCCGAGTCGCAGTCCGTAAACGACTTCAAAGCAAAAGTCGGCACAGCGGCCGACGCCGGCGCTACGACCATCACGCTCTACCTCACCGGGCACGGGACGGACGCAGTCCATTCTAGCCAGCCGCTTGTAGCCCTCGGCGAAGGACAGTACCTCACCGCGAAGGATCTGACCGAGCTGGCGGCTGCTCACCCCGACGTCACGTTCAACGTCATTGTCGACGCGTGTTTCTCGGGACGGTTTGTCGATCCGCTCAAGGCGCTGCCGAACGTCGCGACTGTGAGCACCTCCTCGAGCGCAGGTGAGTACAGCAAGGGGCCAGAGACGTTGTATGACCGTGCCGAAGTCGTGTGGTACTCGAAGTACGGAGACTTGAAAGGCGACGGGCCCGTCTCGACCGATCCGAACGCCCCGCCCCATCCGGAAACGGTGAGTCTTCCCGACCCGGTAGCGGTGACGCCCTCGGGTCACAACCTCTACCTGGATATCCCTGAGAACCTGCCGCTGAGCCCCGAAACGGTTGGGAATGTCTACTCGCCGTTCACGACCGGCATGGTGAGCGCCCTCAAGCAGGCATTCATTGGCACCGGGCCCGAACCAAACATAACCTCGGTGATCCGGGACGCGCGCACGCTGGAGCCGACCTACGACCTCGCCGCGATAGCCGGCCAGACGCATCCAAGCCCGGAACCCACGCCGACCCCCGCCTGTATCGCACCGAACGCGCCCGAACCAGAACCGACCGGCGGCTGGTTCACGGGCGAATAGGCCCTGGTCGGTCTGTCGCGCCAGAGTCAACACTGCTGAGAATGCGGATGAGATCGAACGTCCGTGGGGTCCTGTCGCTTGGACCCTAGTCTGCGTTCAGGCACTCACCGCCAGAAGTGCCCGAATCGTAGATAGTTCGCGACAATCTGCATGCATTCGCCCTCGCCCACGTTCGAGCTCAGGCACTTCTTGACCGACGCCCAGCGCACCGGTTCGCCGAGAAGCCCGAAAAGCCCCATTTGATGGGCTTTTCAGAAGCCAGCCGCTCAGCGTCGTGATGGGAGGTATCGCGTCTTGACGCGTTACCCGCGACGTGATCGGCGCGCCCACTGTGTACGGCGGCCGAACGCAGGGAGTGGGAGGGTTGCAGCTGGACCGGAGCCGCGGCGGTTCCGTATGGCCCGACGCGCACACCGTGGTTGGCTACTTCGTCATACTGGCGCAGTGCCGCAGCTTGGCGACCTTTACACGAGGTTCGAGGAGGACATTCGTGCCGTCGGCGAGAAGCTCCCTGTCGACGCGCAGGACGTCCTCACGTCGCGGTTTCTGCTCGAGTCGGACGAGCGATTCGAGATCTACTATGCGCCGATGGACTGGCTCCGACCCACCGCCAAGGTCGTTGTGGTTTGAGCTCCAGCGCGCCGATCGAAACGACAGGTTCGCATCCCGGCGCTACCAACACGTCGAATATGGCACCGCAAAATCGACACGACGCGCCGGGAAACCATCACGGCGTGCCGCCCGGCACGAGAAAGCAGGTCACCGCGCCGCCGCCCACGGACTGGGCGCGGTAGCACCAGCGTCGGTCGCTGGCCGTATGGCGTACCGACCGCGAGCCACCCGAACGAAGCGTGGCGAGATGCCGGCGACGTTCGAGCTCAAGCACTTCTTGACCGACCCCCAACGCACCGGCTCGCCGAGAAGGACCTCAACGGCGCTATGCACGTCGCGCGCTCGCATCGGCACTCGCCGATCCGCGAGCACACGCATGACCGCGTCCAGGACCCAGTCGTGCCGGCGGTGCCTAGATCCGATTGGAAGACATGCCTGCTCAGCGTCGCGGCCATGTGTGCGATCGTCGCCTCCCGCGGGGTCCCCGCGGTCCTCCGAGCGACCTTCCAGCAAGGCTTTCAGGGGTCGCGAAGGGTTGGAATGGTGTCCGGTTAGGTCCACCATTTGACCGAAGGTCGAACCACCCCGGTCCCCGGTAAGGGGGCCGGGGCTTCGGCGTCCGTGGGCCGTGCAGAGCGAGTTC
>CALAQT010000021.1 GCA_937888775.1 uncultured Actinomycetes bacterium
GCACCGACCTCCTACCGGCTCAACCGCCGCCGGCCCGAGAAGCCCTCCTTCATCAGATTCCAAAGCAGAAGCGTGAGCCGGGCTTGTTCGTTCAGCGAGGCTGCTCCTGCTTCGTGAAAGCGGAAGGACGGATCGACTGACTCGCCTCGACAACGGCTCGGTGTCTTGGCATCCCAAGACGTTCAATGAGGCTGCTCAGACGCTCGGAGCGCGAAGGGATCGAGCGTTACGCGGCTTTTCGCTTTAGGTCGACGAGGACCTGTTGCAACTGGGATGGTACGCGCTCTGATTCGACCATCTGGCATCCCAGTTCGTCGAACAGGGTCATATCGAGCACGTCGATGTCCCAGAGTTCTCGGTAGACGTCCTTCCATTTGGTCCCAGACTTTTGCCGTGCCTCAGCTGCGATATGACGGGCAGCGTCGTGTCCGGGAAACGCGAATCGCTCTCGGAGGATCTCCTCGTCGATCAGGTCGAAGATGTCGTCGGCTCCGATTGGGATCAGCTCGATGTCTCGATCGAGCTCGAGTGCGCGCTGCACGGTCCGGGCGAGGTGTCTCAGCTCGATGCCGGAGCCCGACTTTCCTCCCGCGGCATCGCGCGCTGCGCGACTCATCTTGAGTTCGAGAAACGCGGGCACGGTGACCTTGTCGAGCATGATCGCGAGTCTTGCGCTGGTGAACCGGAGGACCATTTCTGAGTCGACGATGCCTTTGCCCTCGGCGTATTTGGCGCCGTGAATCGGCACGATCATGACTCCGGCTTGGTGCAGTTCTGCCGCGAAGGTCGCGACCAGCAGTCGGCGATCGGCTTCCCCCTCAACGAACAGGAGGAGTTCGATTCCAGAGAGCAATTCGCCTCGGTCGAAGCCCATTTCTGCCGCCCGTGCCCCGAAAGCATCGAATTCGAGCGGGTCGAAGCTCAGCGCGTGTGACCCAGTTGAAGTCGGATGCACATACGTGAACGATGCCTGCGGGCCTGATCGCAAGAAATTGGGCGAGTGCGTGGCAACGATAACTTGGGAACCGCGCTCCTTGACGATCTCGGTCAGCCAGGCTGCGGCTTGGCGTTGGAGGCGGGGATGAAGGTGTTGTTCTGGCTCATCAATGACATATGCAATGCGTCCGGGATTTCGGAAGCGCAACAGGAGCTTCACGAGGACCAACCGGAATTCTGAAGAGGCAGCGGCGAACTGGCTCCCAACCGCTGGCCATCGGAACGCCTGCGCAAACTCTCTGCTGTCAAACCCCTCGATGGCACTGTCCGCCAGAGCCTCTTCGATAGCTTCGCTGGTATAGCTCGTGTGGTAGTGCGAGTGCAGTGCGTTGAAGACGACGACGGACTCGGCAAGGGCTATTTCGATCCACAGCTTGTATCCGTCCGCGATCGCATCTGCGGGGAACTCGACCTCGCGATGCCGGTCACAGATGACGAGTCGGAGGTTCGGGCCAGTTGCGCCCCAGTCGACGAACGGCTCGATCTCGAGCTTGAGCTCGAACTGATCCTTGAAGAACGACGGCGCAAGGGATGTCGCGAGTGCAGCCAGCATGAGACATGCGCCGCGGACCTCCTTCCTGATCTGGGGGGTGAGCGATTCAGGATCATCAAGCCAGATTCTGCGGCCCGCTCGACGCTCAAGCTCATCCCACTCGAGGTCGTCGCGGTATTCCACCTTCTCGTAATCCTCATCCCAAGGCCACTCTGCGCTTCGAAACAGCGCGCCGAGGATCGAATTGCGGGCTCCGCGCGTTGCCTGGACGAGCCCGCTAGGGGCTGTGAGCACCTCAAAACTCGGGAAGACTGTGAAAGCGCCTTCGTTGACTTCGACGACCGGGAGCGGGCGGTCAGCGTACCCAGGGGCGTCGCGGGAATCGTCCGCGCCTGTCCAGCCCATGGCTTTCGGATCGTCAACACACCACCACATCTTTGGTCCCTCACACCTAATGAGCCGGGAGCGTGACAGCGCATCCAACAGCAGGCCGGCCTCCCGATCCCCCGACGGGATCCGGGTTCTGATTTCAGTCAATGCCCCAGCCACAAGATCTTCATCTTCAGCCTCCCGCAGTCGTTGAAGCGAGTAGGTCTCGCCCGCGCCGAATCTGCGCGAGTCGAAAGAGCCTGCCGCGGCCGTGTCGTCGCTTGACTCGCGCGTAGCGGCAATGATGTCGGCAAGCTCGTCGTCGTCGACGGCCACGAAGACCGCGCCCCCCCGTGCGCCGCTCAGAACCTTCGCAAGTTCGCGCAACAGCGAGGACTTGCCAGCCCCGTTTGGGCCCACAAGCACCGAAAGTCCGTTGAGCTTCACGTAGGCGACGCTCACCGGCCCCGTCTCAGGCGTTACCTCGGCGCCGATGAAGAAGCGACTGGCTGCGCTCGCCATAGCGACGGAAATCTACTCGTTCGCGCAAAACCGACAACCCCGTGCGACCCGCCGAGGCTGAGCTACCCGGGGACTGCGTCCTCGCGGGCGGCGTCGTCAAATGGGCCAGCGCCTGTCGCCCGGCTGCGCCTGTGATCGGGATACAACTGCGAGGGGTCTCAGGGCAAGTTATCCGCTGCTGCCTTGTCGCCGACGGCGCCGCAGAATCGACACTGCCGCTCCAGACCGTGGCGGACTCGAAGCCAGAACTCTGATCCGGGCAGCGTGGTTACTGGTGGCTCGTGAAAGCACCAGCCTCGCGCGCGAGTCGTTCGCGGCTTTACCTGGCCCATGGGCACGGAGAAGGATCTGCGGGCGCGATTCGTGATCGAACTTCTTCGATAGCGTCACGCAGCCGGCCCGTGCTTCAATTCGCAGAAGCAAGCTTGGCACCGTGATCATGTCGCTCGTTCTCCTCCTCTTCGGTGACGCGCTAGCTGGTTGGACAGAAGCCCTCGCTGTCGCGACGTTCGTGCTCGCCTTGGCCACCCTCGCCGGTCTCGTGGTCGCCTGGATATTGGCCTCCAGAGATCGAGCCGCTGCGAAGGCTCTCCTCTCCGAGCAAAAGAAGAACGACGATGAGCGCAGCTCGGAGGAGATCGCTGCGGCGCGGGAGGACGCCGGCCGCCAGATCGCCGAGATGCGGGCTCAGCTTGAGGGTGCCGACGCGCGTAGCTCAAAGGAGATCGTCGCGGCGAGAGAGCTTGCCGAGCACCAGATCGCAACAGCGAAGGCGGAGTCCGACCGGCAGATCGCCGAGATGCGCGCTCAGCTGGACGCAGCGAGCCGACCTTTGTTGATCGAGGTGCAGCCCTCGGGACCGATGTATCCCGATATGGGTGCCAGACCCAACCCGGACATCAAACCTGGCAACAGCAGACAGGTCGACGAAACCATCCGCGTGCAGTTCGGCGCCGCTGCGGTGGAGATCGACCCGCGTGCTCTCTACGTGGAACTCGCCGGCGGATTCGTCCGCCTCAACCTTCCGGTTCGGAACGTCGGAAACGGTCTTGCGCTCATCCACGCGCGTGGGGTGGAAGTGCAGGGGGAAGGGCTCGGCGACGTTGAGTTTCGTGTGGTTCAACGCGAGCGAGTGCCCGTCGGCGAAACCGCTCGCGTCGGCTAGTCGGTCACGGCCGCTGCATTCCACATGCAAGGAAGCGGACGTGCTAGCGGCTCAGCGCTCGCCGCGACCACGATCGCCTTTCATCCTTCGGGCGCCCAAAGATCTCGTGATCGCGTCGGCGCGACGCCTCGATCGCGCCGATCGCCGGCGCCGGGCGAGTGCTCCGCCACGCTTGCGATCGCCCCCGGAGCCCGGCAGCGGACGCGCAGAACCGCTGAAGTAGGACGAACCCGATGCGGTTGTCGCGGTCCTCAGATTTGCCACGAGCAGGACGCCGGCTGTCGGCGCGGCTCGGGCCAGCCGGACCCGTCGCCGGCTCAAGCAGGCGGGAACTCGGTCGCGATGGTTCGGGCGATGAGGTCGATTTCTGTCGACAGCAGCTCACCGTCGGAGTTGAGGCGCTTTGCAAGTGCCTTGCGGTAGAGCAGGAGATGGCCGCGCATCGTCAGGGTCCGCAACGCCGGGAGGTCTGCGTGGGTGAAGCAGAGGACACCACGGACTTGAACATTGGCGTGGTCGGAACGGTCGATCGCGGCGCGGACGGCCGCAACCTGCCGGTCGAGACCGTCTATCAGCTTGGTGTGGTCCCGACCGGCGATTCGCAGCTTTGTAGACCCGAACAGAGGCTTCTCTATCCGGACGGCGCCGGAGTGAGCCTTGGCGTCGATCACGTATAGGCCGGTGGGCGTGACCGCGATGTGATCGATGTTCCCGCGACCGAGCGGCATTCGTCGGTCGTGGAGGATGACGGCGGGTCCCTCGGCCGTGCGCTTCTCGAGAGATTCGCCGACGGCGATCTCGCCCAGCTGGCCGGTCCTGAACGCCCGCTCGTGTTGTGGCGCGTCGGCTAACCAGAGCAGCAGGCCACCGATGTGCGGGTGGGCGCTCCGGACGCGAGTCTCGCGGTTGGTTCTCCTCCGCTCGTGCTCCCGGCCCGCGCTCGCTCCCGCATCTCCGCAGTCAGGCGTCGAGTCCTCGTGCGCGTGGGCGCCCGCAACCGTGAACTCGTGACAGTCCGAACACGTGACCGTCTTGGCCGCGGGATCCCACCATCCCTTCTCACCTGCGTGGAGGCCCGTGCCGCACGCGGCGCAGACGTCGGGCCTTCGCAGCTTGAGGGTTCGGGACGGCATTGCACGAGGTCTACCCCAGGCCGCGGACAGGCGCCGTGCGTAGAAGCTAATAGTGGTTAGCAGTGGTTGAGATCTCTAAATTCGTGATTTGATGATGCTTGTCTGATACTGTCCATGCTTAACCGCTATTACTGGAGGAGGCTTCGATGGCAGACAGGTTCCGTCGTTCCACGCTCGTCATTGGCGCGGCGGTGGTGCTCGCGGGCGCTGGCGCGCAGATGGCCGCGCTCCGGGCGGCCGGGCTGAACGGCACCGCGCCGACGGGTGCGGGCGCGTTCAAGACGTTGATCTCGACGCTGACGAGCAACTGGGAGTGGCTGATCGGGACCGGCGTCGGTCTGGTGCTGGTGCTGATCGCGGGTTTGATGATCGCTGGCTCGCAGCGCGCTCCTGATCACCTGTTCCGGGTGATCGGGGGGATCATGCTGATCCTGATCGTGATCCCGGCGATCCTCGCCTGACCGGGCGCGGTTGAGGGCCAGGGTCGATGCGTCCGAGCAGGACGATCGCGGCGGCCGCGGCGCTTGCTGTGGCCGCGTCGCTCGCCGGAGCCGCCCCGGCGGCCGCAGCGACAGGGTCGCACTTGCCGCTGGTCACGGCGGGGATCCTCGGGGACATTTTCGGGACGATCGGCCATGCGGTGCTTGGCGCGTTCAGTTGGACGATCGGGCTGGCGAGCAAGTTCATCCTGACCACGGTCGGGGCGCTGGTGCGGATGTTGATCCCGCGCTCTTGGGCGAACGAGGGCGTTCAGATCATGGAGTGGATCGTGGCGGTCCCGAATTACGCGGGCACGGTCGCGAGCCCGACTGGTCACACGATCTATGGGTTCGCTGGGATCAATGGGCTGCGCGACCTGTTCACCTGGATCGGGGTTGGTTTGCTGCCGCTGACGCTGGTGTACGGCACGACCCGCGCGATGCTCGGCGAGCGTGGGCATGTCGCGGTGCCGATCGCGAGGGTGGTGGCGATCGCGGCGCTGCTGGTCTCCTACCCATATTGGTGGACGGAGGCGGCCGCGATGACGGACACCGTCACGCACATGGTGCTCACCCTGCCCGCGGTCGTGACCGGCTTGCACCGGCTGATGCTCTACGCCGTCGACGGGGTTGCGCTGGGCGGCTGGCAGCTGGTCGACCTGGCGCTGATGGCGCTGGTCGCGATCGAGCTCCTGTCGCTGATCTTTCTGAAGGTTGTGCTCATCCTGCTCGGCGCCCTGTTGTACGCGACCGGGCCGATCACGATCGGGCTGGTCGCGACCGATTCGGGCGCGGCGATCGCGCGCGCGTGGGCGTCGGCTGCGGCGCTGCTGATCGCGGTGCCGGTGGTCTGGGCGACGCTGTTCGCGGTCGGGGCGCTGCTCGTTGGGGATGCCGGCACGGCGGGTCCGTTGATCGCGGGGAACAGCTCGGTTGGCTCGTTGCTCGGCGGCGTGCTGCTCGCGGTCGCGGGCGCCGCTTCGTTGTGGATGTGCCTGCGCGCGGCGCGTGAGGCGATGGGGCTTCTTCGGATGCAGCTCGGCGGGTTGCTTGCGCTCAGCCACCGCGGGTCTGGCGGCAGTGTGCGCACGCCGGCACCGCAGTCGACCGCCTCGAGCTCGCTACGGCGCTTCGGCGCGCGGGTCGCGCAGGCAGCCGGTGGCGCCGGCGGCGAGTTGGCAGCTGCCGGCGCGGGA
>CALAQT010000022.1 GCA_937888775.1 uncultured Actinomycetes bacterium
GGCGAAGCTACCCCGCCACGTCCCTCACCTCACCCACGGAAGGAGCAGTAGCGCCCGATTTCGCACGTCGGCCCCCTCAGAATCAATCGAGCATTCGCTCTCGTTCGTGTGCGTCCTGCGCGACCGAGCGTCCTGCTGCGTTCGGAGGTCACGTGGCGGTGGTCCATGCGGTCACCCGATCGGCGAGCCCTGCCGCGGCATGGGCAAAGGTGTCGAGCGCTTCGGCGCTGCTGAAGCAGAGACGGTCTCCACGGAGGTACAGGACGCCGCCGGCGAGGAAAAAGGTGCCGGCCTGCGACGTCACTCCTCCTTGAGGTCCGTCGTGCACGTACCAGCTCGTGAAGCCCGGGTCGAGCAGACGCCGTGCGACGTCCGAAGAGTCCGGGGAGCGGACGCCGACCCGGAAGTGACTGCTGAACTCCGCGTCGTCCAGCTTCAGCTCGGTGTAGTGCTTCGGGAGTGGCTGCCGGGTCAGCAAGTTTGTGCCGGAGCGGTGTACGCAGAGGCCGTCGATCGTGCGCTCGATGCCGTCGATGTCGAACTGCGCCCCCGGTGGGCCCTGGCTCTGCACGTAGAGCATCCCGCGGCGGCCTCCGGCCACCGGACCGACGATCACCCCGTAGCACAGCCGCGTATTGCCAGGCAGGTCTGGCGGACAGCGCAACCGGGCCTCGGGATGGAACTCCAGGCCTCGCTCCCGCGCATACGCGTCGGCGATGTCCTTTTGCCTTGTCGGTGTCACTCGTTCTCCTCCGCGGTTACCGATGACGTGGGGGCCCCTGACAGGATCGTCGGGATCGGGTCGCGTGCCGGCTGGCGTCCGGCAGCGATCGCCAGCACGAGGCTGCCGAGGCCGAGCAGTCCGCCAAGCACGAGCAGGATGATCGGGACGCGGAGTGACGGCGTGTACGCGTGGTCGCCCGAAACCCGCACGGCGATCGTCTTGCCGATGTCGGAGGGCTCGGCGTCGTCGACGCTGCCGAGCACGACGTGCCCCTTCCCGCTGACAAGGCTTCCTCCCTCGACCCAGCTCCCGTCGCACTGATACGTGGAGTGCATGCTCACGGTCCGGTGGCAGGCGGTGATGGTCGCACGCGCTTTCAACCCTGACTCCTTGTGGATGATCGAGGCGATCCCGCCGGCGATCATCCCGATCCCCACGAGCGCGACGATCAGGAAGACGCCACGGATGAGCCGGGCGTTACGCCGGTTCCCGTTGGCCGGTCTCACCGGGCGACGGTGAACTTGAGGGTCAGGATCCGGCTGTGTCCGTGGGGATTGGCGGCCTGGATCGTCAAGCGATAGCGGCCGGGTGCGAGGGTGCGGCCGCGCAGGCGGCCTTTGAACTGGATCGCGTTGGTGCCTGCCTGGTCGGCGTGGATCAGCGAGCCGCGCGGGATGAAGCGCGAGCATGCGTGGTTACGGCGGTTGCCCTGGGTGACCGCGGCGCAACGGCGGCCTACCTTGCGGCCGGACGCGACGCGGAAGATCCGCAGCGTGGTCGTGGCGGCGCTCGTGTCATGCCACGCGATCGTCGTCCCCACAGCGCGGCGGCCGGCGTGGAAGCGATTGGGCGTGATCGACGCCTTCGACAGGACGGGCGCACCGGTCGATCCCGAGCCGTTACCGCTGCCCTTGACGCTACCGGTGCCCTTGACAATGAAGGTCAGGGGCACGGGTTCGTTGTCCGAGAGCGTCACGATTCCCACCCGTGAGCCGGTTGCCGACGGCGTGAAGTGGATGTTGACCGTACAGGTGCTCTGGAAGCCGAACGGCGTTCCTGGACAGGAGCTGCTGCCGACGCTGAAGTCGGACGAGTTCGGACCGCCGACCGAGAAGCCCTCTACGTCGAGGCTCTGGGCGCCGATGTTCGTGATCGTGACCGACATGGTCGAGGTGGCACCGAGTGCCCTGTTTCCGAACTGGGGAGGCGGCACCTTCGCCTCGGGTGCGGACTCGAACAGCTCGCCGTCGGAGAGCGCTGCGCCGCTGGAGTCGCTGCCTCCGGCGATCAGCACCTTGCCATTGGGCAGCAGCGCCGCGACGGCGGCGTAACGCGCGGTGGTCAGCTCCGTGCTCCCGGACACCGGGAGCTCCTGCGAGGTCGAGTCCTCGGGATCGAAGATTTCGGCGCTGCGCTCCACGACCAATGGCGAGGCCGCCACTGCCGAGCTGATGCCTGCAGCGATCAGTACCTTGCCGTCGGGCAGCGTGACCGCGACAGCACCGTCGCGCGGTACCAGCAGCGCATCGGGCACCTTTTTGAACGCGCCGGTTGTCGGGTTGTAGTACTCGACGGCGGTCGTGGGCGGAACCGTTGTGCTGGTGCTACCGCCGACGATCAGCACGCGACCATCGGGCAGCGCCGTCGCGGCCGCGCCCGCGAGCGGGTCCACCATCTGTTGCGGAGTAGCGGTGAACGTCCCGGTGGTGGGATCGAAGATCTCCGCGCTGCGCAGGATGTTGTTGTTGGCATCGATGCCGCCGCCGATCAGGATTCGCCCGTCCGGCAGCGGGGCGGCCCACGCCTGGCGCCGCGCGGTGACCATCGGCGCCGTCACCGGCGTGTCGGTGCTGGTGGCCGGATCGTAGATCTCGGCACTGGCCAGATCCAGACTGTTCTGGTCAGTCCCGCCGCCGAACAGCACCTTCCCGCCCGGCAGCGGCGCGGCGTAGTCGTATTGCCGAGCCGTTATGAGGTGCGTACTGAGCGTCTGGAAGGCCCCTTGCGAGCGAACCGTCGGGACGTACTGGTCGATCGTCGTGGGCGGGGTCTTACCCGGGCCGGCGCTCCCGCCGGCGATCAGCACCTTGCCGCCGGAGACCGCCGCGGCCGCGCCGACCCGCGGGCTGTCCATCACGGAGGCGCCCACGAAACGGCTGAAGAAGAACTTGATCGACACGAACTGCGGCTGCGTGGGAGCGACCGCCCATGCGCTCGAGGCGATCACTAGACCACCTCCGGCGGAGAGAAGCGTGAGCACGAGGAACAGCGTGGCCCGGCTGAGGCGGCGGATGGTCATGAACTCTCCCGGTGGTCACAGGAAACTGAGTGGCTGACCGCGGCTACGCGATCGCAGGACACGTGAGCCAGCCGAGCCATCTGGCAGACGGCGTCGACCGACTCGGCCTCCAGGACGACGAAGCAGGTCTCATCGGCCGAGACGAACATCGAGCGGCGGTAGTGGACCGGCGTGCCCTGTGAGGTGAGCGCCTCGGCCGCCTCGCGCAAGCTGCGGCCATGCTCGGCCGCGAGCTCGGGATCGGTCCCGGAGACGTAGAACTCGAGCAGGTATTCCGGCATCGCCCGACCACGCTAGGTCCGGGGACCCCCGCCTTCAATACCGGAAACCCTCAATCCTCAGCGGGCACCTGCGCCGAAGCTGGACGTCGGTTGGCGACGCTGGGGCTCAGGAATTTGCCCACGCGCCCGCCGCCAGTGCGATACTGGAATGGACGGTGGGCGATGGATTGGGCTTGCGGATGGGACTCCGCGCACGCATGCGCGGAATGTCGATCGCCGTCGTAGTCATGTCCGCCACGTTCATGCTGGTTGGTCCAGCGCGAGCGCTCGCTGATACGACCGTAGGGTTCGACGACCTGTCGCCCGGGACGATCGTCTCAAACCAGTACGCGAACCTCGGCGGCACCGGCGAGGGCGTCACGTTCGGCCCGATCCCAGGCGGCCCGCAGTACATGGCCAAGCCGACCGTCACGAGCGCTGCCGGGCAGGCCCATTCCGGCAGTCAGGTCGCGGACATCAACTGCCCCACCTGCAACGAGGACCTCGGCTACATCCCCGACACCACGGGAACGTTCGCCGTGCCTCGCTCGCACGTGTACGCGTACGTCGGATTGCTCGGCACGGCGGCTCGGGCCTGCCCCTTCAACAGCACCGCGGACACATGCGCGGTCGTGACGCTGATCGCGTACGACGCGGCCGGGAACCAGATCGCTACCTCGACGCCGGTCACGGTCACGCAGGGCGACGGCGTCGGCACGCTGATCTCGGTCTCGACGCCCACCGAGTCGATCGCCGGCTTCGAGTTCTCGACCCGTGATCCGACCGACAACCACAAGGACGTCGCAATTGACGATCTCAGCTTCGACACGCCCTCGACCCCGCCACCGCCGGACTTCACGGTCGAGCCCGCGAGCGGCGACGTTCGCGTTGTGCAGGGCTCGACGGCCATCGACAGGATCGCGATCGGCAGGCTGTCTGGCTCGACGGGCAACATCTCGTTCTCCGCCAGCGGCCTTCCACCCGGGGTCACCGCCACGTTCTCGCCGAACCCGGCCGGTGGCGCACAGACGGTGCTGACGGTCGGCGCCACTCCCGGCGCGCCGCCGATCTACGGCGGCGACGTGCCGATCAAGGTCACCGGGACGCCTCAGAGCTCGAGCGCGGGCGCCACCGCACGGACGGTAACGATCGATGTCGGCGTCACGCCGGCGTTCGGAGTCAGCGTCGAGGGCTCCAGCAGCTTCGACCTGTCGGCGTGCACGGTCGAGGTGCCACTCACCATCGGACGCGACCCGGGCTTCGCGGGCGCCGTGTCGCTATCGGTGAGCGGACTGCCGGCCGGGGTCGGGGCAACGTTCAGCCCGACTCAGGCGACGTTCCCAGGCTCCGAGCAGTCGCAGACCGTGACGCTGACGCTGACCGTCCCCACGACCGGCTCGACGATCCTCCGGCGCACCGCCACGATCCACGCCACCGACCCGCCATTCGCCGAGGAGGACACGACGATCTCGGTCGGCGGAACGTGCGCGCTGAAGTACGACCCCGAGGTGATCTCGATGCAGATCACCCAGGGCACGCAGCTGCCGGTGCTGCCCAAACGCAACCCGAGCAACCCGGGTACCCCCGTCACCTACGCGTCGATCGGACAGCAGGCGCCCAGCGGCACCCAGGAGGCGCTCGCCGAGCTCGCCGCGTTCAAGCCGACCGTCGTGCGCGTCTACGCCGACCTCAAGTACGGGCCGACCGGCGGCATCCAGGTACCCGCCGTCCTCAACGGCTACACCTACGACGCCAACGGGAACCTCGTTCCGCTGCCGGGAGGTCCGATCCTGCCGGTCGCGACACCCGGCAACCTGACCCCGGACCTAGAGGGCGCGTTCGGCGACGACTTCCTCCAGGACAACTACACCGGCGTGTACACGTTCGCGCTGCCCACCTCCTGGGAGCGCGGCAAGATCGAGCTCAGCGCGCAGCTGCTGCCCTCGCAGCCGAGCTCGCTGCCTCCGGTCGCTAACGCCCTATCGGGCGACGCCCGCGCAGCGGCCTTTGCACCCGGGCAGCCGACCTGGGCGCCGTGCACGACCAGCTCCTGCCAGACCGACAACAAGTTCGCGATCAGTCAGATCCCGTTCCTGTACACGTTCCCGGTCACGATCCGGCCGCTCGCGATGATCGTCACGAAACCGTACGACGCGACCCTGCCGGACCCGGACACCGTGTTCAAGTGGGCCGGCGTAGTGACGCCGATGCCGCTGATCATCGAGCCGTACGCGAGCACGATCGACATCTCGAGCCAGATCGGCGAGGACAACAGCACCGGTAACGCGACGATCGCGATGCTCGAGAAGGTCAACGATTACGTCTGTGACCACGGCTCGCCCGCGCACGGCTGGGACGTCGGCGTCGAGCACTCCGACATCCGCAGCGCCCAGACCAACGGATACTGCACGCTGTTCAACAGCGGATTGGAGTTCGACGACACGCCTGTCCAGTTCGCGTTCGTGAATTCCCCCGAGCCGCTCGTCAGCGTCGCCCACGAGCTGTTCCACCTGTTCGGGCGCCCGCACGCGTCGGCGTGTAACGGCGCGGCAGTCGGGATCAGCGGGAAGGGCACCCAGCCCGCCGAGACCTGGCCGCCAGACCAGCAGGGCTACCTCCAGAGCGTCGGGCTCGCGCCCGCCGAGCCCGGCTACCGGGTCCCGTACCAGGTGATCCCCGCTACTTCTGCGGCCGGGACGCAGTGGTACGACTTCATGTCCTACTGCGACAACGTCTACGACGGCGACCCGCTCACCGGAACCCACAACGCGTGGGTCTCGGTACACAACTGGAACGCCGTGTTGAGCGAATTCGGGTACTCCGCGGCTCACGACAGGCCGACGGCACGCACGGGCTCCAGCGCGGCCGTGCACACAGTCGCCTCTCTCCAGGTGCGGGCGTCTGTGCAGCCCGGCGGACAGGTGACGATCGGCGATGTCGAGCCGGTCAGGGCCCCGCCGCAGAAGTCGTTCACGTCGCCGTACGACCTGATCGCGACCGGCGCAAACGGTGCCGCGGTCGCAGAAGTGCCGATGCAGACCTCGTTCGGTCACGTCGACGCACGGCCGCCCCACCCGATCCTGACGCTCACCGGTGTCGTGCCCGCAGCTGGAGCCACAGGGGTCCGGATCAGCGCGAGTGGCGCAACGCTGGCGACCCGCACCGAGAATCGATACGCCCCGGTCGTGACCGTGCCACGGCCGCCGAGGTTCGGCAAGACCAACGCGACACTCCACTGGCACGCTTCCGAGCGCGGCGGCGGCGCACTCAGCGCGGAGGTCGATTACTCGGGCGACGGCGGACACAGGTGGAGCCCGATCTGGATCGGGCCGAACCTCGGCAGCGCGCTCGTTCCGCTCCGCTACCTGTTCCGCTCCGCCAATGCCCGCCTGCGTGTGAGCGTCAACGACGGCTTCCGAGCCGCGTCCGCGACCTCGCGGCGGTTCCGCTCCCCGGGCGCGCCGCCGTCGGTGCAGATCGTGATGCCGTGGTCGGGGACGCGCGAGCTCAACGACGCGCCGGTCGGACTCAGCGGCCAGGCGTTCGACGACAGCTCCCGGATGCTCACCGGCAAGCGGCTGCGCTGGATGCTCGGGCACCGCCTGCTCGGAACCGGCGCGCAGATCACGGTCACGGGATTGCCGGCCGGCAGGCACCGGATCGAGCTCATCGCCACCGATCGCTTCGGTCGGCGCGGGCATGCCTCGGTCGAGGTCGTGCTCCGCGCCTCGCAGCCCGTGTTCATCGAGCTCTCGGCCCCACGGCACGCGACGCGCAAGGCCCAGTCGCTGCGAGTTACGGTGGCCAGCTCGTTGCAGGCAACGCTCGTCGTTGGAACCTCGGGGATGCGCGTGCAGCGTTTCGCCGTCGGCCGCAGTGCTCGCCACCTGAAGGTCCGGATCCGGCGCGGCCGCGCGACGCTCGAGTTGAAGTTGTCGCTCCGCGCCGGCGGGCAGGCGCGCAACGTGCGGATCGCCGTCCGACGCTGACTGCCCGGGCCTAACCCCGGGCAGTCATTGAGAGACGGTGGTAGTGGTCGGGCCTAGTGCTTGACGACTGCCTGGATCAGCATCAGGCAACCGTCGACGCCGGCGCTGTTGCTGAAGCCGTGGCCAAGCGCGAGGATCGGGTCGAACAGCAGCTGGCCGGGGGTACCGTCGGAGCAGTACTCGGCGGTGTTGCTGGTCGTATCGATCGCGATCTCCTGCCCCTTCTTGACCTTAAGGCTGACCTTGAACTTCTCGACCGGGTAGACGCTGTCGGCCATCTGGCTCTGAGTCGGGCCGGGGACCGTGATCAGCCGGCTGCGGGCGGTGACCTCCGCCTGGCCGCTCTTGAAGTTGGCGGCCACGTGACGGACGCTGACGACCTTGGCGGTGAACGTCATCGGGCCTTCCGGGCGGACCTTCAGCTGAACGACCATGCCGGTCGTCTTCGACTGCGCATGGCCGGAGAACCCCGGATAGTCAGAGCCGACGTGGGTGCAGAGGTCTCCGGGGCTGCCGACCCCGTCCTCCGAGCACGTCGAGCCGGCGTTCGCCGGGGTGTGGTCGAGGCTCGATCCGAACCAGGTCGTCGATGCCGATGCCGCAGCGGGAACCAGGGCGATCGCCCCGAGCGCGACCGCTGCACTGGCCATCAAGCGGGACCGGCTGATGAAGCTGTTCGTGATTGCTGACATGTGACTCTCTCCAGAAGTGGTGGTTGAGCGATATCGCCAAGCTATGGCCCCGGAAACCCTCCTCCAACGCACCCCAGAGGTGTCGAGCACGTATTCCGGCATCGCCGAACCAAGCTAGGGCCCGCGAGACCCGCCTTCAATACCGGAAACCCTCAATCCTCAGCGGGCACCTGCGCCGACAGCCTGGCCGCCAGCTGCCCTCGCGAGCTGATCCCGAGCTTCGCGTAAACGCGCGAGAGATGCACCTCGACCGTGTGGACGGTGACGACCAGCTCCTGCGCGATCTGCTTGTTCGACAGCCCTCCGGCAGCCAACTCGGCCGTCCGCTGCTCGGACCGCGTCAGCTCACCGTCGGCCCGCGGGCTCCGGGTCGCGACCCGTGCGAGCTCCGCGCGGACCTGCTCGGCCCAACCGGGCGAGTTCATCGCATCGAACGCCGCGGCGGCCCGCTCCATCGCGCTGCGGGCCAAACCCCACTGCCGCCGCCGGCGCTGCGCGCGACCGAGACTCAACAGCGATCGCGCGGCATCGAAGTGCAAGCCCAACGCCTCATAGTCGGCCGCGGCACGCTCGAGACCCTCCGCAGCTTCCACGTCGGCGGCCGATCCAGCGAGTCGCACCACGTTCCGGCACCGCCGGGCGGTGATCATCCCCCACGGGTGCGCCTGACGCTCGGCGAGCTCGGCCAGACGAGCGGTAATCGCCTCTGCCTCCTCCAGCTCGTCGAGCTCCGCCAACGCCTGAACGAGCTCCGGAGCGACAGGGAACACACCCGGCTCCTGGACCCCCTCCCGCTCGCCGTGCTCCCAAACCGCGCGCAGACGCTCGGCGGCCTTCGCCGGCTGATGCGCAAGCAGCCAGCCGACACTGACCGCGCGGAGCCCCTCGAACTCGTCCCACCGACACCCGGTCTGCCGACCTCGAGCCACGGCCAGCGTCCCCCACCGCTCGGTCGCCTCGATGTCGCCTCGCCCGGCAGCGAGCAGCGCCCGGCAGCGCTCGTACTTGGGGCGGAACATCAGCTCACGATCGGTCGACTGCCACCACTCGTCCAGCAGCGCCTCGGCGGCATCCCAGGCGCCGGCCCGCAGATGCAGCTCACACACATGCAGGCGCATCAGCGCGTAGGACTCGAGCTCCCCGCGCTCGTCCGCAAGCTGCAGCAGGCGGGTGAGCGCCTCCCGCGCCCGCCGGATCTCTCCGCGCCAGACGAGCCGCTGCCCTGCGACCCGCTCGGGCGCCGCCGCGATGTAGGCGGTCTCGTCAGACACTGCCCGCGAGGCGCCGCACAGATCGTCGACCGGCCGCCCGCCCATCGCCCGTGCCCAGGCCAAGGCGTACAGCGCGGTGCGCTGGACGCCGGGCCCCGCAGCCGCTGCCGCCTCCACGGCGGCCAGCGCCGATTGCTCGGCCCCCAGGATGTCCGAGATCGTGCTCGCGGCGGCGTTGGATGCCTGCTTGGCAAGAGCGCGCGCCCGGAGCCCGGGGTCGTCGCCAGCCTCAGCCAGCGCGCGCTGGCGCAAAGCGGCGAGATCGTCCATGTGCCGAGAGCCGGCACCCTCGGCCAGCATCAGCCATGCCCGGGCGCGCGGCTCTCCGGGCGGCAGCGACTCCACCTCCGGCGTCAGCAGGTCCGCCAGGCGCCCCATCTCACCGGCTGTCTCGAGATACGCCGCCAGGCTCAGCACCCGCGCAGCGCGATGCTCCGAATCGGGCGGCGTTAGCCGCAGCGCGTGCTCAGCCAGCGCGACCGACTGCTGCCGGGCACCTCGCGCCGAGGCGACGGCGGCCGCTTCGGCCACGGTCGCAGACAGCGCAGCGTCGGCTTCCTCCGCGGCCAGCGCCAGATGCATCGCCCGCAGCTCGACATCGGACAACGCGCCCGCCAGCGCGACATGCAGCTCGCGCCTCTCGGCCCGGCCCACGCTCCGCACTGCAGCCGCCGCGAGCAGCGGATGCGCGGCGCGCACACGGTCGCCGTCGACCCGCACGATCCCGCGGTCGACGGCATCGTCAACCGCGCCCTCGGAGACGACCGCGACCAGCTCACCGACCCGCAGATCGGCGCTCAACGCGAGTGCCACCAGAACCCGCCGCAGCGGCGACGCCAGCGACGCCACCCGCATCCCGAGCAGATCCTCGATCCCGGCTGGGACGGGGAGCTCCTCCGCGGCCACCGGCACACCGTTGGCGAGCAGCTCCCGGCCGAGCTCGAGCACGAACAGCGGGTTGGCGAGCGTGATCTCGACGATCCGCCGCAGGAGCTGGCGAGACACCCTCAACCCCAGACGGTCAATCAGCAGCCGGCGGATCGCGCCGAAACTCAGCGGCGAGACCTCCACACACTGCACGTCGCCGCGATCCAGCGCCCGCTCGATGGCGGTCGACGTGTCAGCGCGGCGCGTGAGCAGAAACGCCACACGCTCCTCGCGCAGCCGGCGCGCGAGAAAGGTCAACACCTCCAACGACGACTCGTCCAACCATTGCACGTCATCGATCACGATCAGCAGCTGGGTGTCCGCAGCCAGGCTCCGCAGCAGGTTGCGAAAGCCGAGGGCGATTGCCTGCGCGCTCGGCGGCCCGTCGACCGGTTCGGCACGAAGCAGAGCCACCTCCAGAGCGGTGCGCTGCGGACCGGCGAGGCCGGCGAGATCGCCGGTGACGACGTCGTCGCAGAGATCGATCAACGCCGAGAACGGGAGCTTAGCCTCGGCGCTGCTGCCGCGAGCCGCCAGCACACGCCACCCGCGCTCGCGAGCGAGCCCGATCGCCGCCTCCCACAATGTCGTCTTACCGATGCCGGCCCGCCCGGTGAGAACGAACGCCCGTCGCGACGCATTCGCGTCCACGAACTCACGGATCAACACCAACTCGGACTCGCGTCCAATGACGCGAGTTAGCGATCCCATGACCCCTCCCCAGGGTGCCTACTCGGGTCGATGGAAATATATCCGCACGGTAGGGCCGTGGCTACCCTGCCGAATCAACTCCGCCCTCCTCCATCCGCCGTAAACTCCCTGCAAACGGCGAGGTTCAATCGGGACGTCGTATTTCAGATCCCGCGCCGCGTAAGTGAGCTCGCCGCTAGATACGGACGCTTACGGACCGTGTGCCCTTGGCAACGAACAGTCAGCGCCCCCACCGGCGCCCGTCCAGATCGCGGAAGAACGCTCGTTCGCGAGGTGCGCGGTCTCCGCGCCGAGCAGGGCCCGTGGAGTCGCCGACGAGATGCCCGTACGACAACGAAGGCAGGTCTGCATCGGCCGTCGAGAGCCGGCCGAGTGTGGCTGCTCCACGCCTGGAGCGGCCACGCCGGCGTCGCTACCGCTTCGCTCAAATATGGGTT
>CALAQT010000023.1 GCA_937888775.1 uncultured Actinomycetes bacterium
GACTCGTAGTTCACCCATGCAAGCCACTCATCACGAGCCACGCCCCGAACTTCCCTTCACCGGGCGATGACGGCTCCTGGCACGCGATAGCGCAAGCGAGCGATGGGCTGCGCTGCCGGAGAAAAGCACAAGCGGATCGAGCGTTGGCGCCCAGCCGATAACCGGCCGCGCCGGCGCCGAACGGTGCGCTCACAATTGGGCGATTGCGCAAGTCCGATGGCCACGCCGGCGAGCTGCGGCGGACTGCTGCTTCCAGCGCTTGTGCTTGCAGCCGTTACGGATCGCAGCTAGCGATCCGCGCCGCCCTGCTGCCCGCGCCAAGCAGGGCTCTGCCGGCGCCGGGGCAGATGCTCGCCGACGAACGAAAGCAGGGGCCGTCGCTGTGCTGCTGGATCCGGCTGCAAGGAGCAGCCTGCTGTGCGGGATTCGGGGCGGCCGAGAGTTCTGCGTGTTCGTGAACGCAGCAGTGTCAGTCGAGCGCGGCTGGTGCATCGCGCGGGTGCTCGAAGCAGGCCTTCGCCGCGCGAGATGACCGGCGTCGTTGCTGTAGGAGGGTGCGCCTTGGTTCAGCTACGCTCCCAGGCGACACCCTGGGCTAAGGCAGCCTGAAGAACGTCGGCCGCGTCCTCCCATGGGGCGGGCTGGCCGCCCAGTTGCCACCGACGGTGGACGAATTGGATGCCGGCCACTGCGGTCCACCACCGTGCGTCGGCGACGCTCGGGCGCCAACAGTCCTCCAGGGCCCCGAGATACCCGTCGATGACGGAACGCGCTCGAGATCGGTGATCGCGAGCCTGGAACCCGCTCGGCCCGGCTCCGAGCAGGGCGATGAATACCAAGCGCGCGAGATCGAGTCCTCGGGGAGCTACGTGGGCCTCCTCCCAGTCGATCAGCGTTCCGTCGCGGCCGTCGTCGAGGAAGTTGCCGGGGCCGGGGTCCCCATGGGTCAGGACGAGCGGGCTGGGCCGCGGGACCTCCGGGGACGCGAGAAGCTCCCAGTCCGGGATGGCTGCGGCGAGCAGGGCGAGCCGATCGCCCAGGTCGCTGAGACGCTGCGCGTGCTGTTGGCCGAACGCCGATCGAGGACGGGCAACTGGTTGTTCGGTGCGACCGGCCTGCCGACACGAGCGAGCGCCTGTCCCATTCGCCGCCACCCGTTCTCGGTTGTCGGCGGCTCGCCAGGGCGACGCTCGGTGGCAGGCGAGGCGCTCACCATCAACCACGGTCGCGCCGGCTGCCAGCAGCCGAGGCGCAGGACCGCCGTCCATGGCGAGCTGTCTCAGCGCTTGTTCCTCGCGCTCCAGCGCGCCTGGGATGCGCTCGAGCTTGACGGCCACTGGTTCCTCGGTCTCCCGCAGAGCTCCGAACAGGACCTCATGCCGGGTTCCCTGCGCCGGTCGGGTCTGAATGCGAACCGACGGGCCGTCGTCGATGAATATTTCTTCCTGCACGCGGGAGATGATCCACTCGCGCGACTTTCGACACAATCGAGAGGGTGAGCGAAGAGGCGATCAAAGCGGTCAGCCAGGACGGCTGGAGCGTCATCCGAGCCGCGGTGGACCTCGCCGAGAACCGGCTCGGAGACCGGTTGCTCTCCGCGTACGCAATCGGCAGCCTCGCCCACGGCGGGTTCGCCCCAGCCGTCAGCGACGTCGACCTCGCGCTACTCACCACAGATCATGAGTCCGACATGACGCAGATCGTCGCCGCGGTCACCGCCACGGTCGCAAAGACGCACAAGCTCGGAGACCGCCTCTCGGTCTTTCATGCCCCCTGGGCAGGGTTCGCAGACCCGCCGCCCGGTGCGCGCTTTCCACCAATCGACCGTTTCGATCTCATGCGCTACGGAGTCCTGGTCCATGGCACGGACCTGCGAGCCACTCACGCCACCCCGCCCACCGCCGCCGAGATCCGCGCGCACGCCGTCGACTCCGCCCTGCGCCGCGTCACCCCCGCGCAGCTCGCCGAGGACCTCGAACAGCTCAAGGCCGGCGGAGTCACCGTCCACGACGCCACCAAGCTCGTGCTCTGGCCCATCCGCCTGCAGCACGTCTGCGACGCCGGGCAGGCCACCGGAAACGCCGATGCCGTCGACCACTACCTCGGTCTCTCCAGCGCTGCCCACCGCTCCCTCACACAAGACGCGCTCAGCTGGCGAGACTTCGCCGCGGTCCCAGACCCCAACGGCGCGCTGCAGAGGATCACCAACGAGATCCATCTGCTCCACGCTGAGGTCTTCCAGCGCCTTGGCGAGCGACCCGACATTCCCCGACACCACGAGCTCGCCGAGCGCGCCCGGCAACTCGCCGCAAGAACATGAACCTGCCGCTCACCGGACGATGCAACTGCGGCGCAGTCGCCTTCGAGATCACCGAGCCGCTCATCAGCTCCACCTACTGTCACTGCACCCGCTGCCAACGCCGCACCGGCACCGGAGCCTCAGCCAACGCCCGAGTAGCGAGCGAGGGGTTCCACATCCTGCGGGGAGCCGACCGCCTGCGCTCCTGGGCACCCGCGGACGGCGCGGAGAAATTCTTCTGCGGCGACTGCGGCTCGGCAATGTTCAGCCGCGGCAACAACGCCTGGATCGGCGTCCGCCTCGGCGTCATCGACGGAGACCCCGGCATCCGGCCAACCGCTCACCAATATGTCGACTACGCAGCCGTATGGGAACCACTCCCCGACGACGGACTGCCCCGCCACCCCGAAAGCGCCCGAGCTCGTAACGCCTGATTGCCGTCGTTTACCAGAGCCCCGCTTTGGCGAAGGGACGCGGCGCGGTCTTGCTTTCAGCTTCGTCGCCCGTGCGGCCACCAGGCCGGCGCTGCCGCTTCGAGTCGCCGTTGGCCCGGAGCGGAAGCTCGAACCGGTCGCCTTCACGGCGACGGGGCGACTGCAGGTTCGTGAAAGCGGAAGTGATCGATGGGCCTGGGCACGCAGCTGCTCGTCCTCAGAAGCAGGCACCTGTCAGTGGCCGCTGCTCCAGGATCGAAGCGGCTGTCTGCGGATCCTCAGACCTATCGCGGACAAAAGCCCGAGCAGAGCACCCGCATCCAGCCTATGCGCCCGTCGCGCTCCGTGTGGTACGCCTGTTGCTCAACCACGAACGGTCCGTCCGGGTTGCGACCCTCAAGCCGGTAGGACACGCGCGCGCGATCGGTGAATGAACCGCTCTCGCTCGCACCAGGCGCTCGAGCTGTCTGACTCCCCAAACCAATTTTACAGAACGTCCTCAACCAGCGCGCGCGGGCCTGATGCCTCCCAAGCCCGTCCCGCTGTGAGCCCGCGAAAGTCCGATCTCGGGGTGCAGAATCTTGGTCAACTCAGCAAAGGCGAGCCAGAGCGTCGACGAATGGCCGCCCGAGCGGCGCCCTGGTATTGGCGTTTTGGTGGTGAGTTCTCAGTAGCTGAAGATTGATGCATCGTCATCCCCGATCCATTCGAGCATCGGTGTCGCACCGACGAGCGTCGCGTTCGAAATCAGCGCGCTCTCGTCGAGCTTGCGGGCGTTGAAGCAGATCGGACAGACCAGAAGCTGCCCCTTAGCCTCGGCGTACTGCTCAACCAACCGCGACAACGGCGGGCATCCATCGCACGCCACCGCTTCGGCGTGGCCGGGGATCGCTAGCCTCACCGCCTCCTTGGTTAGCCACATTGCCACGCTCTGACCCCGCTGAACAGCAGCTCCAGCGACCAGGAATGCCACGGTCACGCGCTCTGAATCCTCTAGTCCCGTCGCCAGGTTGATCAACACCTTGCGCGCCATCACTCCCCCTCAACTCGCTATATGGACCCGTCATGAGAACTATCGCCGCTCATGCAGCGCGACGCAAATGAGGAGTCTCCCAAGCCGCGCGGGGCCGGCTGGACGCGACCGCCGCGAATACCTCGCGATGCACCGCGGCGGCCAATAGGAGCAGTCGTCGCAGCTCTGACCAGCGGCTCAGGACTCCTGCAATCGAACGATCTGAGCAGTCTCGGTGAGCGCCTTCGACGCTCCTGCTTTGTCGCGCAGGCAGCCACCAGGTAGGCGCTGCCGCTTCGACTGGTCGCCGGCCCGAAGCAGAAGCTGAAATCAGTCGCCTTGGTGGTGTCGAGGCGGCTGCAGGTTCGTGAATGCGGAAGCGAGCGAACGCCTAGGCCGTTGCGGCTACGGACCCAACCCATCTGCGGTCTTGGGTCACGTTTTTGTCCTCAACAACGTGATCACGTCGCCAGCGACGGACCCGCTGATCTGGGCGGTCGGCGGCCTGGTCAGGTGACGGCGAGAGTCCGCAGCAGCTCGAGGCGCTGATCGGGAGTGCTCAGGTGCCCGCCATGTTCATCGACGAACACCTCAGCACCTGGGACGTGCGCTGCTAGCCATTTGCCGTGGGCGGCGGGAACGAGCACGTCCGTGGCGCCGTAGCGGATCTCCACCGGCACTCGTAGCTCCTGGAGGTCAAAACCCCAGGGCTGGACAAACGCGAGATCGTCGTCCACCCACCCCCAAGCACCGGTGGCGAACATCTCGTGAGTTGCGGCACGCAATGTCTCGCGGACGCCGGGATCTCTTAGGACCGTGCGATCGGACTCGGAGAGCTCGATGTCGGCGAGCAGCGCGGTTGGGTCCTCGTCAACACGGTCAAGAGATTCCTGCGCCTGGCGCTGCAGCTCGGGGGCAAGCACGCCCTCGCCGGTGAGAGCCCAGCCAAATTCCCTCACGTTGACGCGATCCATCCCGTCAAACCAGTCGAGATCTTCGGCGTCGTAGGGCGCAAATCCGACCACGCACGCCACCCGCGATACGCGCTCGGGCAGACGAGCGGCTATCGCCAGGGCGTGAGGGCCGCCGCCTGACCCGCCGCTCACCGCGAAGCGCTGGATATCGAGGGCGTCAGCGATCGTCGCGACATCGCTGACACAGTCGACCACGCGGCGTCCAGGCTGGCGGGTAGAGCGCCCGTAGCCTGGCCGGTCATAAGTGACCAGACGCAGGCCCGCGGTGCTTACGCGAGACAAGTCCGGGTGGCGGCCGCTCAGGCGACAACCGGGGGTGCCGTGGATCACAAAGACCGGCGCGCCCGCCGGATCACCGACCTCCTCAAAGGCCAACGTGCGTCCATCGCCCACCTCGACAGTCCCCGCGCTCACCCAGCCCCACAGTGCACAGTTCTCACTCGTCCAGACTACCCGGGCCGACGGCACCGCCGAAACCACGTTGAGTCACGTTTCGGCCATTTTCGTGATCCACGGCCACCGGATCAGTGGGTGCCTAGCGCAAACGTGCCTCGGCTGGCTTTGAGAGGACCGGATCCGCGAAGCTCCCGCTTAGTCGCCATTCCGGCACTCTTGATCAGGCTACCGCTCACAGCGAATTCCAGAACCACGAGCGAGGCTCGCGTCGCGGAGAAAGCAGGGCCGCCGGGACACAACGACGACTTCCCTGCTCCTCGCCAGGAGCAGGACAAGCTCCCTTCGGCGATATGGCTATCAGGAGCAGCGGGTTCAAGGGATGATCGGGAGAGCACGTAGTCGGATGCGCCCCGGCTCCACCACGACCACGCTGCCGTGCTCGAGCCCTGGCTCGATGGCGCCGAGATTGGCTAGAAGAAGTTCGGCCTGACGCTCCGGCCTGCGCTCGGTGCCGTGGCGGAAGAGGACGACCGACGGCGTCTTGCCATGGCGCGCCGCGAGCAACGTCCCGAAGTCGGTGTCGGCGGAGACGACACGCCGTTCGTCGCCGGCACGATCGAGGATCTCCGCGTCGCCGGCGGCCTGCAGGTCAGAGTCGCGGACGTGTACCGCGTCGTGGCCAGCGATGCGTAGCCGCTCGGCGACCAGCGGCGAGAGCGCGTTATCGATCAGGAACTTCAACCGGCGGCGAGAGGCAGCTCGCGCTCTCTGACGGCCTCTGCCGCGTACTGCAGCGCCTCGCGGATGTCCTCGGCCTCGAGGTCGGGATACGCGTCGAGGATCTCCTGGTGGCTCATCCCGTCGGCCACCATGCCCACCACCGTGGCGACGGGTATGCGAAGGCCCCGGATGCACGGAACCCCGTCCATCTGATCCGGCCGCACGGTGATCCGGGTGAATGTCATTAACTTCAGGCTACTCGCCAATCACGACGATGCGAAGCCGATGAGCAGCGAAGAGCGTGTCCCAAACCGTGTCCCAACCTCCGCAAATATGACCCCGTCCAGCCTCACCTAAGCTGACCAAATCCCCAATAACCACGGGGAATCGCGGCCCCGGGCGCGGCCTTCAAGACTGGTAGGGCCGGGCAGCCCCTGGCTTGGAAGGTTCGATTCCTTCGCCGCGTCGTGGCTGGGAATGGATGGTTTTCGGGCGCTATGACTTGGGCGCTGCCGTAGCGGAACTCGGTGCGGGTGCCGGCGGGCTCGATGGTCGTTGCGTCTTGAAGGGTCGATCAATTGGGGGCGAGCTCGCCGAAGAAGTAGGAGGCGGTGACACCGCCGTCCATGAGGAAGTCGCTGCCGGTGATAAACGCGCCGTCTTGGCCCATGAGAAGCGCGCCGACGTCGCCGACCTCGTCTGGAGTGCCGGCGCGTCCGGCCGGAGACAACTCGATCATGCGTCGGTATCCCTCGCCGCGGGGACCGGTCAGCTCGTCCCTCGCGAGTGGGGTCATGATGATGCCGGGGCTGATCGTGTTGATTCGCGCCCCGCGCTTGCCCCACCGTACGGCCTCGGCCATTACGCGCAGCGAGTTCGCACGCTTGGCCAGCTGGTATGCGTGCAGCGGGTCTGTCACCTGATCGGGCTGAAGCATCGGCAGCGCCAGTAGCTCGTCGGCTGGCGTCGTTGCGAGAGCGGCGTCTTGCTCGGCGGTCAGAGTCCCCAGACGATGCCCGGACTGCGACGCGATGACCACCCCGGCGCCGCCGCGTGCGATGACGCGCCCGAACTCCTCGAGCAGCACCGCAGTTCCGTAGAGGTCGACACGGAGAATCATCTCCGGCGACGCTTGGCTTGGCGAGACCCCCGCGGCGTGGATGACACCGGTGATGTCACCGAACGTCGTTGAGGTCTCGACGAGCACGTGGATCGACTCGCGCGAGGACACGTCGACGGTCGCTGTGCTCACTTCGAAGCCCGCGTCGGCCATCACTCCGGCCGCCGCGTCGGCGTTGCTTTGGCGCAGGTCAGCCAGCACGACGCGTTTACCGGCGCTGACCCGCCGGGCGATGGCCTGGCCGATGGAGCCGGCTCCAATGACGACAACGACTTGGTTCATGACCATCTCCTACTCCTGTGTGCTCGGCTGAATACGGACCGGGTTCCTGCGAAGCAGCGGTCTTGGGTGTTGACGGGGTGTCATCTCCGGGGCGTCAGCCGGAGCGTGGTTGCGCGGTGATCGGTATCGGTGATGCTGTCGACGATGCTCGCGTACCGGCGGCCGTACTTCTCGAGGTAGGCGGTATCGACCGCGTCGAGCACGCCGACGTCGGCGTCCTCCACCGTCACGTCCTTCTGGACACCGCCGGCCGAGATCCGAGCCTGGCCGCTTGCCCGCGCGATGCGATGCCAGCCGCTCCCCGCGCCGTATGCGGCGCGTACGTAGAGGTCATCGCCGGCATGCACGACCCAGATCGGGCGCGGGGCGCGCCTCGTGCCGTCGCGACGCCGCGGCGCGATCTCGAGTTCCTCGGCGCCGCCGATGCGGCGCAGCTCGTCCCCGGTCCAGGCGGCCATTACAGGCTCCCTACGCGGACGAGGGACTTGATCGCGCGGCGCTCGTCCATCGCGGCGTAGGCGTCGGCGATGCCGTCGAGGCCGGTTTCGTAGTCCAGGACACGGCCCGGGTTGATGCGCTCAGCGAGAACGTCGTCGAGCAGCTCGGGGAGGTAGACGCGCACGGGGGCTCCTCCGCCGCGCACGCCGACGGTGCGGGAGAACATCTGTCCGATCGGGAGCTCGACGCCATGCGGGACGCCGACAAACCCGACCATCGACCCGGCACGGGCGATGTCGATCGCGGTCTGCATCGCCTGGTCTGTCCCCACGCACTCCAGAGTGGCGTCGACGCCCACGCCGTCGGTCAGTTCCTTGATCGCGGCGACGGCCTCCTCGCCTCGCTCGGCGACGATGTCCGTGGCGCCGAACTCCTGAGCAAGGGCCTGACGATCCGGATGGCGGGAGAGGGCGATGATCCGCTCGGCGCCGAGCCGCTTGGCAGCGAGCACGCCGGAGAGCCCGACGGCGCCGTCGCCAACGACGGCGACAGTCTGCCCGGGCTTGACCCTGGCGCAGACGGCGGCGTGGTGGCCTGTGGCGAACACGTCGGAGAGGGTGAGCAGCGAGCGCATCATCTCGTCGGAGTGGCCGGAGCCGGGGACGATGAGAAGTGTGGTGTCGGCCAGCGGGACTCGGACGGCCTCGCCTTGGCCGCCGTCGCCGTTCATTGGGAAGAAGCCGCCGTTCATGCATGCGGTCGTGATGCCGTTCTGGCAGTTGGGGCAGGTGCCGTCGCTGAAGGCGAACGGCGAGATCACCAGATCGCCCTTTCGCAGCGTCGTCACGTCGGCACCGACGTCCTCGACGACGCCGATGAACTCGTGGCCGATCGGGCCGGGCTCGAAGGGCGAGTCGCCGCGGTAGTACCAGAGATCCGACCCGCACACGCAGGCGAGTACGACGCGCACGACCGCGTCGGAGGGCTCCCGGATCGCCGCGTCGGGCCGGTCGCCTGCGGTGATGTTGCGGGGTTCGTGAAAGATCGCAGCACGCACAGCCACGCCTCCTCAGTTGTTTTTCGGTTCGGTCACGTCCTCACCTTGACACGCCTATCGCGAAACTGAGAGGCCCTGTCAAAGGGGTACTGACGGGGCACCCTTGACCCGCTTCGAGCGGGGTATGTTGATGTCCGTGGACGCCACCAACGACATCGCCGAGTTCCTCACCAGCCGCCGCGCCCGGGTCACGCCCGAGCAGGTCGGGTTGCCGACCTGGGGCCCGCGCCGTGTCAAGGGTCTGCGCCGCGAGGAGGTCGCCTCGCTGGCCGGGGTCAGCGTCGAGTACTACAAGCGCCTGGAGCGCGGCAATGCCAGCGGCGTCTCAGACGGCGTGCTTGAGGCGCTCGCGCGAGCGCTGCAGCTCGACGATGCCGAGCGCGCGCACCTGTTCGATCTCGCCCGCGCCGCCAGCCCAATCGCCCCGAAGCGCCGACGCCCGGCACAGCAGCGGGTCCGGCCGGTGGTGCTGCGGATCCTCGAATCGATTAGCGCCCCGGCGATCGTGCGCAACAGCCGCGTCGACTACCTCGCCGCGAACCCGCTCGGCCGCGCACTCTACGCACCACTGTTCGACAGCCGTGAGCAGCCTGCCAACAGCGCCCGCTTCACCTTCCTTGACCCGGCCGCACAGAACTTCTACGTCGACTGGGATCGCACCGCAAGAGACCTCGTCGCTCACCTGCGCTCCGAGGCCGGCCGCAACCCCTACGACCGGGGGCTGTCGGACCTCGTCGGCGAGCTCTCGACCCGCAGCCCCGAGTTCCGCACCTGGTGGGCCGCGCACAACGTCCGCTACCACCGCACCCGGCACCAAGCGCCTGTGCCACCCGGTCGTCGTCGAGCTCGAGCTCGACTACGAGGTCATGGACGTCTCCGCCGACGATGGGCTGACGATCAGCGTCTTCAGCGCCGAGCCGGGCAGCCGCTCTGCTCAGGCCCTTGACCTGCTGGCGAGCTGGACCGCCACCCCGGAGCACGCGAGCACCCCGCCGACGAACAGGACCTGACATGCAGATCACCCGCAGCTCTGTCGACACCGCCAAAGGCCCGGCTGATTGGTTCACCGGCGACGTTTACATCGACCCCGTCGCCGCGCCCGCAGGCAGCTCGACGTTCGCCGCTGCCAACGTCCATTTCACCCCCGGCGCTCGCACTGCGTGGCACACCCATCCGCACGGTCAGACGATCTACGTCACGGAGGGCGTCGGCCTCTACCAGCGCGAGGACGGCCCGGTCGAGGTGATCCGCCCCGGCGACCGCGTCTTCTTCGAACCGGGCGAGAACCACTCGCACGGCGCCACACCGAACCGCTTCATGGTCCACATCGCCATGCAGCAGAACGACGACTCCGGCAGCCCAGTGACCTGGGGCCGCCACGTCACCGACGAGGAATACGCCGCCGGCCCGACTGCGGAGAACTGATCTTCGCTGCCGACGCACCCGCAGCTCTCGACAACCCAAAGGAGCACGATGGAACCCCTGACCCTCAACAACGGCGTCGAGATGCCCGCGCTCGGACTCGGCGTCTTCCAGACGGCCCCCGACGAGACCCGCGACGCAGTCCGCTCCGCACTCGCCGCTGGCTACCGGCACATCGACACCGCCGCGGCCTACGGCAACGAGCGCCAAGTCGGCGAGGCGGTCCAAACCTCCGACCTGGACCGCTCAGAGGTCTTCCTGGAGACCAAGATCTGGATCAGCGACTACGGATACGACGAGACGCTGCACGGCTTCGAGAAGAGCGCCGGGAAGCTCGGCGTCGACCAGATCGACCTGCTGATCCTGCACCAACCGCTGCCGTCGGCGTTTGACCGGACCCTAGAGGCCTACCGTGCCCTGGAGACGCTGCTGGCTGACGGCAAGGTCCGCGCGATCGGGGTCAGCAACTTCATGGTCGAGCACCTCACCAACCTTCTGGAGCACGCCACGGTGGTGCCGGCGGTCAACCAAATCGAGTGCCACCCCTACTTCCAGCAGCGAGAGGTGCAGAACCTCAACGCGGAGCACGGAATCCTCACGCAGGCCTGGTCACCAATCGGAGGCATCACCTTCTACCGCGACGGTAGCCACGGCAGCACCCTCGACGACCCAGTGATCGGGGAAATCGCCAGGGTCCACGGCAAGACTCCAGCCCAGGTGATGCTGCGTTGGGGTCTGCAGCACGGCCGCTCGGTCATTCCGAAGTCCACCAAGCCCAGCCGCATCGCAGAGAACATCAACGTGTTCGACTTCGAGCTCTCAGCCAACGAGATGGCCGCGATCGACGGCCTGGACACCGTCCGTCGCGGCGGCCCCGAGCCGGACGCAATCACCTTGGACGCCTTCGGCCGCGAGATCCCCGAGGCCTGAGAGCCGCCGCTCGCCCATGACGACGATGCGAAGCCGGTGAGCAGCGAAAAGCGTGTCCCGAACCGTGTCCCAAGCTCCGCAGATATGACCCCAACCAGCCCGACCTAGCCTGACCGAATCCCCAATAGCCGGGGGGAATCGCGGCTCATGGGACGGCCTTCAAAACTGGCAGGGCCGGGCAGCCCCCGGCTTGGAAGGTTCGATTCCTTCGCCGCGTCGT
>CALAQT010000024.1 GCA_937888775.1 uncultured Actinomycetes bacterium
GGCGAAGCTACCCCGCCACGTCCCTCACCTCACCCACGGAAGGAGCAGTAGCGCCTGAATTCGGGCTCCTTCGGGGATCCCGCCCGGCGTGCGCCCGTCGGATCCCTGTGCGGGGGCCCTAAAGCCGGGGGCAGTCTGAGGAATCGTGAAGGCGAGCGCGTGCTGGATGTTTCCAGCGGCGATCTCCGATGGACGCACGAGACCCGCCAGCAGCGCGATCCGGGCCGCGTTGGCGGCACCGGCATTGCCGAACTGCGTCGGGCATTGACCAGCGCTGGAGAACGGGCCGCAGAAGCTCTGCCAGATCGACCATGCCTGGGGCGTCCCGTTGCTCGAGCGTGAGAAGCCCCAGAAGTCCGTCTCGACGCCGTTGTCGAGAACCACGAGGTGCTGGTCGGCGCCGGTGTTGGCCACCGCCGTGCCGGGCACGCGCATCAGAAAATATTGACTTGTGTAGTAGACGCTCCCCGCGAGCGCATAGCCGGGGTCCGAGGCGGTCGTCTGATAGACAGGAATGCCCCACTGCAGGTTGTTGGCGAGGTTCGCCCCAGCCCCGTCGCGCTCCAGCAGAGTCACCCAGTGGGCGGTGTCGGGGTCGATCGCCGGGTTGTCGGCGATCGGTGTGTTGAAGACATCGGTGGACGCGAACGGCCTGTCCGAGCTCAGCGTGGTGAGCTCGGCCTGGTTGACTCAGCTCAGGACCGGCGCCACGACCTGAAAGTAAGGCCGCGAGCCGCCGATCAAACCGGGAAGCATTGTGGACGCGACGGTCAGAGCCAGCTTCGCCATGCGCCGCGTGCCCCGGTGATGGATGCGCCATTTCTCGAAGGTCAAGGTCCACAGCGAGCGTAATGCATCGTCGGTCCCGGCCGGCTGTCACTCCTTGATCAGCTCAGCAGGCCGTGGTCACGCACGTAGGCCACGAGTTCCGCGCGCGTGGTGAGGCGGATCTTCTGCTGGATGTGCGCGCGGTGCGATTCGACCGTACGCACGCTCAAGAACAGCGAGGTCGCGATCTCGCTGTTGGTGTGACCGAGCGCGATCAGCTTGAGCACCTCGATCTCACGCGGGGAAAGGTTGTCAGGCCGGCCGTCCGGCACGGCGGGCTCGGCGGCTAGCTTCGCGCCCAGCTCCGGGTTCAGATAGGTGCGACCCTGAGCCGCCAGCTCAACGGCGTTGACGAGCTCGGCGTCGGCGGCCTCCTTGAGGACGTAGCCAAGCGCACCGGAGCGGAGTGCCTCCCGCGCGAACGCCGGATCGTCCTGCATCGTCAAGACCACGATCTGGGTCTCAGGGCAGTTCTTGCGCAGGCGCGGGATCGCAGCGAGACTTGACTCGCCCCCCATGTTCAGGTCCAGGACCAGGACCTGGGGGCGATAGCCGAGCACCTTCTGCTCGGTGGCGCTGACGTCGCCCGCCTCGGCGAGCACCTCAAAGCGGTCCTCGGCCTCGAGCAGCATCCGCAACCCCGACCGCACCACCCGGTGGTCGTCGGCGAGCACGATCGTGATCGGACCCGTGCCGGACTTGGCTTCCACATCGCGCAACATAACGGGCCCTTCCGTGGCGGGGTCACCGGACAGAGTTGAGGACATGTGAACCAGGTTATGAACTTACCCCTCGGCTCAACATCGGCCGCAGATACGCTCGCGCGTCAGTAATCGCCACTGATGTGGTCGATAACCGGCAAATCTACGATCGGGGCAGAGATCGTATGAGCGAGCAAACGCATTACGCTCGCGGCTACTCGGCGATCAAGGGCCTGCGGGTGCTGATCGCCGGCGGTGGCGTAGCGGCGCTGGAGTCGGTGCTCGCATTGCGCTCAGTGGCCCCCGACGACGTAGCAGTCACCGTGCTCACCGGCAGTAAGGAATTCGTCTACCAGCCGCTGACGGTGCTCGAGCCGTACCAGCCCGGGGCCACGCTGCACCTGGCCTGGTCACAGCTTGCCGCCAGCTCGGTGTCGCCCACATCGCTGGCCGCCTGGACGCGGTCGATCCCGACGCCCGCCAGATAACCAGCGAGGAACAGGGCCAGATCGACTATGACGTGCTGGTGGTGGCGATCGGCGGGCGCCGACGCGAGCTGGTCCCGGGCGCGTTGACGGTCGGGACCCCCGGCGCCGATCAGGCGTTCGCGGCGCTGCTGAAGGACCTGCGCGCCGGTAGGCCGATGCGGCTCTCGTTCGTGGCGCCGTTCGGCGTGGCCTGGTCGATCGCGACCTACGAGCTGGCGCTGCTGACCGCCGAGCTCGTCAACCGGCATGGCAGCAGCGCCGAGCTGTCGGTGATCACGGCCGAGCGGGAGCCGCTGGAAGTGCTGGGAAGCGAAGCTGCAGCGCGGGTCACGGCGCTGCTGGCCCTCGCCGGCGTCGAGCTTGAATGTGGCCGGCCGGTCAGCGGCTATCAGGACGGACGCCTGAAGATCGAAGCTGGACGCGCGCGGTCGGTCGATGCGGCGATCGCGCTACCGGGGATCATGGGCCGAGCGCTTCCGGGGGTGCCACGCAATCAGGACGACTTCATCGTGGTCGACGAATGCGGACTGGTGCGCGGCGAGGACCGCATCTACGCCGTCGGGGACGTGACCGATTTCGGGCGCTACTGCTCCTTCCGTGGGTGAGGTGAGGGACGTGGCGGGGTAGCTTCGCC
>CALAQT010000025.1 GCA_937888775.1 uncultured Actinomycetes bacterium
CCGATCTGTCAGCGGCGCGCCGGCCAGCGTGCCCGGCGCGCAGATCGCCGGGTCGGTCACGTCGGCGCTGGCGAGAAGCAGCGCGGCGCTGGACCCCGGCGTCTGGTCCAGCAGCTGCCCGGCTCCGGCGTCCGGCGGGCGCTCGATCCGCACCGGTCCTGACCAGAGGCCGTCCTGGTAGGGGATCCGCAGCGCGACGGCCAGGCGCCACCAGAGATCGATCACTCGGGGCAACCCGGCGACTGGTCCGCCACCGAAGCCGAAGTCCCGCTTGTAGGCGATCGCCGAGTGCGCCTCCCAGGTGATCCGCAACGGGGTCATGTAGGGCAGACCGCCCATCGAGGTCGCGGTCGCAAACGTGTAGCCGCCGAGCTCGGCGTAGCTGTTTGGATGCGTCAGCAGATCCGCGCCGGATGCGCCGACGTGCCCGCTGCTGGGGTCACCGGGACCTCCGTACTCACTGGCCCCGACCAGCCGCCCGGTGCCGGGCGGCCCGAGCGCGATCGGCCCGGCACCACCGCCGGCCGGCGCGGCGCAACCGCCACCGGCCCCGAACCCGGTGATCAGCAGCGCCAGCACCCCAGCCCCGATGCCGACCACCACTACCGAGCCCATGGCCGCGGCGGCGATGATTGTCAGCTTGCCGGCCAGACGCCGCGGTGCCACCGTGCTCATGGCCAATCAAAATAAATAATAAATATTGTTGTTGAGACGAATTGAAGCTTATTTGTTACAGGTTCGTGCCCGCGAACGCTCGGCATCCGCCACAACCTCCTCGCTAACGTAAGTTGGTCATGGCTCGGATCCTCGACGTCGAACAAGCGCTGCTGCTGCTGGAGCTCGAACCGCCGTTCGATCAGCGCGCGGTCCAGCTGGCGCGACGCCGGATGGCCAAGCGCTGGCACCCTGACATCGCACCGTCGGGACGCCAGCACGAGCACCAGCGACACCTGCAGGCGATCAACGAGGCCGCCGACCAGCTGGCCGAGCTGGCCGAGACCTCGCGCGGCGGGCGAGTCACCCGCAATGCGGTCAAGGTCTCGGCCGCTGCCACCCGCCGGGCCCGCGCAGACGCCGGCCGCCGAGCCTACGAGGAGGAGCAGCGCGCGCAGGCGGCCGCCGAGGACCGGGCCAAGCACGATCCGTTCGGTTCGCGGGTCCCCGACCACTCCGTCGTGCACCGCTACGCACGCTGCCTGTCCTACCCCGAGTGGGGGGTCGGGACGGTCAGCGGGATCTACTTCTCCGGCGACGAGGAGGATGTCCAGCAGTGGGCGCGGCTGATGTTTGCGGTCGGGGTGCGCACCGTGCCCGCCGGATCACTGCAGTTCGTGGACTTCTCCAAGCCCGATCCGGCCGCCGATCGGGTCCAGCGCTTCATGACCGCCGCCCAGCACGCGCTGGCCGAGGGCGACGCCGAACTGGCCGCCAAGCGACTGGTCTACGCGCGGGACGCCGAGCCCAACAACCCGGTGGTGCTCAGATTGATGACCGCCGCGTTCTGGCAGGCCGGGAACCTGCCCGCGGCCGCGCGGACGGTGCGCGACTGGGCGCGGGTCGACACCGACCGTCCCACCCCCGAGCGGTTCGCCTCACGCATCTACGAGGACATGGGCGCGATCGATCTCGCCGCCGACGCGGCCGTGCGCGCCACCGAGCGGGCGCCCGCCGACGCGTCGGCCTGGGAGCGGCTGGGACGGCTGCGGCTGCGGCTGATGGACCGCTCCGGCGCGATCATCGCGCTCGAGCACGCGCGGCGGGTGGGACCCTCGCTGGAGGGCCTGCTCGACCTGGCGCTCGCCTATCACCTCGCCGGCGACATCGGCGCCGAGGTATCGACCGCCGAGGCGGCGACCTTGATCGAGCCCGAGTCACCCGCCGCGTGGTCGACCTACGCCCACGCGTTGGCACGCACCGACCGAATCGCCGAGTGCGAGCGCGTCTGCCGCCACGCGCTGACGCTCAGCGAGGACGCCGAGGTCGCAGAGCTGCTGGAACGGGTCTTGGCCGAGCGGCCGCGCGGACTGTCCGAGCGCAGCGCTGCCGCTTAGCCCAGACCCGGTTTGCCGGTGCCGCCCCCCGGTTTGTCGTTCGCGGTTCGGAGGCGAAAATGGCGCGGTGAAGCGAGATGGCGGGGCTCTGGGCGCCAGCGGGCGTCGCTGTCATGAGCGCGAGTCGCAATTCAGACGGTCAACTTCTCACTCGTGCGCGCCCAGAGGACGAGTGCGAAGTTGGCCGCGATCATCACGGTCAACTTCTCAACCGGCGTTTCAGCGTGCACCGGGTGCGATGTTGACCGGATCCATCCCTCGGCTCGGGGGTCATATACGGCCGGCCTAGCCAGCACCCTCTCACCAGCGCCGTTTCTCTCCCCGCACACGGCGTCGGCGCAATCGCTCCCTACCCCCTTCACCAGCGCGGTTTCTCGCCCTTCGCTCCGAGGACCGCCGCGGCGTCACAATCCCTTCCCACCCCTTCACCAAGCGCCGTTTCTCGCCCCACATGCCGACGCCCGCCAAGGTACCGCCGGCAACGAGCACTCAGGTCAGGCGATCGAGCCGTCGCGCCCGCAGACTGGGCAGGACTCCTCGGGGCCGAGTGGCCGTCCCCCGCACCCCGGGCAATCCTCGATGCGCTCGAGCACGCCGAGCAGCTCGCCGACGCGGCAGACGAGCAGACGCTCCTCGTCGACCTCAACCCAGGAACCGGCGGAGGCCGGGAAGACGACATGGTCGCCGGGGCGGACCGGCATGCTGATGCCCACGTGATCCCACCAATCCAGTCCGGGGCCGACCGCGAGCACGATCCCGTGCTGGGGCGGCGGCTCGTCGGAACCGGGCGGAACAAGCAGTCCCGAGCGGCGCACGCGGTCGGGATCGAGCTCCTTGATCACAACGCGATCGAACAGTGGTCGAAGCTGGTTACGCATCGTGCTCTTTGATCATAAGGACCCGTGCCGCCGTAACGTCCCTTCGGTCCGGCGGACCCACACCGCCGTAACGTCCCTTCGGTCCGGCGGACCCACACCGCCGTAACGTCCCTTCGGTCCGGCGGCGACCATAGGCTGTACCCATGCGACTGATGATCGCCCGCTGTTCGATCGCTTATTCGGGGCGCCTGAGCACCCAGCTGGCCGAGGCGACGCGACTGCTGATGTTCAAGGCCGACGGCACCTTCATGGTCTTCTCAGATCACGGCGGCCCGAGTGTCAAGCCGCTGAACTGGATGACCCCGCCGACGGTCATAGACGAATCCCGTGGGCGGATCGTCGTACGCAAACGGGCCGGGGCCAGCGAGGAGCGGCTGGAGATCTCGGTCGCCGAGATCCTGTCTGACGTGACGCACGAGATGGGCTCGCCCGGAGCCGACGTGGCGCTGGCCAAGGACGGCGTCGAGGCCCACCTCCAGGAGCTGCTGGCCGAGACACCCGAATGGTGTGGCGAAGGGCTGCGGCTGGTCCGCCGCGAGTGGCCGACCGACATCGGTCCGGTCGATCTCATGTGCCGCGATGAGCAGGCGGCGTGGGTGGCCGTCGAGATCAAGCGGGTGGCGGGGATCGAGGCAGTCGAGCAGCTGACCCGGTATCTGGAGCGAATCCGACTTGATCCCGCGTTCGCGAGTTGTCGCGGAGTGCTGGCCGCCCAGTCGATCAAGCCTCAGGCCCGCGTGCTGGCCGGGGCGCGCGAGATCGCGTGCGTCGAGGTCGACCTGATGGTGCTGCGAGGCGAGCGCGTGCCTGACCTGAGATTGTTTGCGGCATGACCGATCCGCCCGCTGTTCTCACCGAGCGCCGCGAGCGCGTGCTCTTGATCACGATCAATCGCCCCGACCAGCGTAACGCCATCAACGCCGCCGTTGCCGGGGGAATCGCAGCCGCGCTCGACGAGCTCGACGGGAATGCCGAGCTGGTCGTCGGCGTCCTGACCGGCGCCGGCAAGGGGTTCTGCGCCGGCATGGACCTGAAGGCGTTCGTCGCCGGCGAATCGCCCCATGTGGGTGATCGCGGCTTTGCCGGAATCACCCAGCGCGCCGCCGCCAAACCGCTGATCGCCGCGATCGAGGGGTTCGCCGTGGCCGGTGGCCTGGAGGTGGCGCTGGCCTGCGACCTGATCGTCGCGGCGCGCGGCGCCAGGCTCGGGATCCCTGAGGTCAAGCGCTCGCTGGTGGCGGCGGGCGGTGGGCTGCTGCGCCTCCCACGCGTGCTGCCCCGCAACATCGCGATGGAGCTGGCGCTCACCGGCGACCCGATCGACGCCGAGCGCGGGTTCGAGCTCGGGCTCGTGAACCGGCTCACCGAGCCCGGCGGCGCGCTGGAGGGTGCACTGGAGCTGGCCGCCACGATCGCCGTCAACGCACCGCTGGCCCTGGCCGCCTCCAAGCGGATCCTCAACGAGTCGCTCGATTGGCCTCCAAGCGAGTTCTTCGCCCGCCAGGGCGAGATCACGGGTCCGGTGATGGCCTCCGAGGATGCGCGCGAGGGTGCGACCGCATTCGCTGAGAAGCGCTCCCCCGTGTGGAAGGGCCGCTAGCGGGGCGCGGTCACGCTCATGGTCAGCGGTCGTCCGGTCCCCTTGGCCACGATGATCTTGATGCGGGGGCCCAGGAATCGGTTGGCGTGGTACAGGCGGCGTCCGAGAGCGTTCAGGCCGATGTCGATCTGACGGTGTCGTCCTGCGCCCAGCGTGTCGGTGGTCCTTCCGATCGTGGCGGTGCTTGTGCGGGCATGGTTGCGGTCACCCGGAGCGTTCTGGGTGTGCCGGCCGACGGTGATCATGATCCTGACATGGCAGGCGGCTCCGCCGGCCGCGCAGCCGAGCGACACAGCAACGTACGTGGGGTGCCGGTGAGCTGTAGGAGCGCCTGCGAGGGCGGTTTGGGGAGCGCGCCGGCGGCTGACTGGGTCAACGTCCCGGCGGCGGTGATGGGCGGCGTGACCGAGGTGTCGGTGGCCGTGATCGTGGCCGAGCCGGCCGTCTTCGTCGAGGTGACCGTCGCCTGATAGGTCCCTGGCGTAGAGCCCGGCGTGACCGGACCGACCGGCTGAGCGCCCGAGCTGGAGAATGCGACCGTGTCGCCGGAGACTGGGTTGCCGTCGGCGTCGGTGATCGTCGCGGTCACGGTTGTGCTCGACGATCCGTTGGCGGTCAACGACGGTGTATTCAATGCCGCCGCGACGCGTGCCGCCGGTCCCGCCGTCTGGGTCAGCGTGCTCGCCCCGGAGGGGTGCTGGGCGACCGTGGTGTCGGTCGCGGTGATCGTCGCCGAGCCCGCCAGGGTCGTTGCGGTGACCGTCGCCTGATAGGTCCCCGGGCTCGCGCCCGCGGTGACCGCGCCGAGCGCCTGAGCGCCTGAGCTGGTGAACGCCACGCTGTCGCCGGTGACCGGATTGTCGTTCTGGTCGGTGACCGTCGCGGTGGCGACCGACATGGAGCTGCCGTCGGCGATGATCGAGCCGGGGCTCAGCGCGACGGTGACATACCCGGCGCGGTCGGGCGTCTGGGTCAACGTGGCGGTCTCTGAGATGCTCGGGCTCACCGACTTGTCGGTGGCGGTGATCGTGGCCGAGCCGGCGCTGGTCGTGGAGGTGATCGTCGCCCGGTAGGTCCCGGGGGCCGAACCCGCTGTGACCGGACCGACCGGCTGGGCGCCGGAGCTGGAGATCGTGACATCGTCGCCAGAGACGGGATTGCCGTTGGGGTCTGCGACGGTCATCGTCGCCGTCGTGCTCGAGCGGCCGTCGGCCGTGATCGACGGTGCGCTCAGCGTCAGCTGCGGACTCGCCGCCGTCAGCGCCAGTCCGAAGACGGAGCCCGCGCCCGTGATGAAGCTCTGGTCGGCGCTGCTGCCGTCGAGGTTCGCGCGGCCGATCGTGCCGTCGCCCTGGTTGGCCCACAACACGTGCGAGCCATCGACCGCCAACCCGGTGACAGAGCTCCCCCCGGAGATGAAGCTCTGGATGACACCGCTGCCGTCGAGGTTCGCGCGGCCGATCGTGCCGTCGCCCTGGTTGGCCCACAACACGTGCGAGCCATCGACCGCCAACCCGGTGACAGAGCTCCCCCCGGAGATGAAGCTCTGGATGACACCGCTGCCGTCGAGGTTCGCGCGGCCGATCGTGCCGTCGCCCTGGTTGGCCCACAACACGTGCGAGCCATCGACCGCCAACCCGGTGACGGAGGTCCCCCCGGAGATGAAGCTCTGGATGACACCGCTGCCGTCGATTAGGAGTTGACGCCTCCGACGTCGTCGTCGGCGACACCGCCAATCAGGCGCGGTGTGGCCGTCGTAGGACAGCGCCACGCTGTTGCCGAAGTCGCTGCCGCCACCTTGGCCATTTTCATCGCTAGGGGTGAGCGCGGAGCCCTGCTGGGTCCAGGTCGAGTTCGATGCCGCAAACACCCACGCCGCCCCCGGGGCCGCATTGCCGCCGTTGCCGGTGTCGGTCGAGTTGCCGATCAGCGCCGTGGAGCCGTCGTAAGACAGCGCCACACTGGAGCCGAACCTGCCGCTGTAATCGCTCTGATCGCTGGGGGTGAGCTCGCTGCCCTGCTGGGTCCAGGTCGAACCCGAAGCGGTGAATATCCAGGCCGCTCCCGATCCCCGGCCCTGTCCGTACTCCTGGGGGGCGCCGATCAGCGCCGTGCTGCCGTCCGCCGACAGCGCCACGGCGTAGCCGAACTGTCCGTCGGAGTTCTGCTCGTCGTTGGGCAGAAGCGCCTGGCCCTGGGTCCAGTCTCCGCCCGATTGCGTGTAGATCCACGCCGCGCCCGACCCGTTGCTGTCGGTGGAGCCGCCGATCAGCGCCGTTTCGCCATCGGCCGACAGCGCCACGCTGATCCCAAAGCCGCTGGCGCCGTTCTCGCCGTCGGGGCCGCTGGGGCTGAACTCGGCAACCTGGGCCCAGGTCGTGCCCGAGCGGTCAAACACCGTCGCGCTGCCCCCGTTGCCATTGTCATAGGGAGCTCCGATCAGCGCCGTGTTGCCATCGCCGGACAGCGCCACGCTGTAGCCAAATCCACCGGCGCCGGTCTCAAGGTCGGGAGTGAGCTCCGTGCCCGACTGGATCACCGGATCGATCCGCACGGGGTACCGCGCGCCACGAGCGTCGACCCGGACGAGCACGCCACCGTTTCGCAATACCAGCCAGGCGCGCAGCGACCGGCCACGAGCATCGCTGGCCGCCAGGCCCCGGTAGGCCATGATCGGCTTGCCGGCGCGTTGAAAGTCCAGTCCGTGGCCGCCCGCGGTCAGCGTGGGTGCCAGGTTGCCCGACAACGCCAGCGACAGAGTCAGGCGGCCGGCCCCGTCCGCGGCCGACGGGCTCGCGACGGTGAAGCCCTGTTCGACGCCGAGCGGGCCGTTGGCATACCACTCGCTGACGCCCCGGCTCGCGTAATCGACCCGGTTCTTCGTCGCCCGTCCCGCCGCCGGCGCCGGCGCCGGCATCCAGCGGGCGTTGCCGATGGCCCGCAGCCCGATCCCCAGCGGGGATGACCCCGCCGCGACGGTGACCCCCGAGGCGGCAAACGACGCGCGCAGGCCCTGCGCGCGACTGACCGCGTGCAGCACCGCGCCGGTGCCGTGCACCGCGTAGGCCGGCTCGCTGGCACCCAGCGAGGCAGACACGACACCCTGCGCCGACAGGGGCAGGGTGGTGAGCCCGTGGCGCGCCGCCCGCGGGCCCGCAGAAGGGCTCGCCTCGGTGGACCAAGGCGCGAGCAGGACCAGTAGCGAGTAGCGTCAACCCCAGGATCAGCCCGGCACTGCCCGGACCGAATGTGCGTCGCGTCATGTGGATCTCCCTGGAGACCGATCGCCCAACGCCGATTGATCGGCGAACGGACACGGTCCTTCGAACGCGGAAGATCAGACAGACGCGATGACGAGCGGCTCGCTAAGGGTCCGCGACGTTTCGTGGCGGACCCTCACACCGAGGAGACTCGGCGTCGACCTGAGATTCCCTAAGAGTGGACTGCTCCGAAGATCGACGCCATCGCCCTGGACCTTGAGAGCCCGCTCCCCAGCTAGGCCTCGCCCCACGCCGTGGCGACCACGGAACGCGCGCCGCCCCGATTCCGGTGTTCGCACAGGTAGATCCCCTGCCAGGTCCCGAGCGCCAGCCGGCCGTCTGAGACGGGGAGTGTCAGCGACGGCCCCAGGAGTGCTGCCTTGATGTGTGCGGGCATGTCGTCGGGGCCCTCGAGCGTGTGGGTCCAGTAGGCGGTTCGTTCCGGTACCGCCTGGTCGAACCAACTCTCGAAGTCACGCCGCACGTCGGGCGAGGCGTTCTCGCTCAGCGCCAGCGAGGCCGAGGTGTGCGCGATCAGCAGATGCAGCAGCCCGACCCTCAAGTCACCGAGCTCGGGCAGGGCCTGGATCACCTCGCGGGTGACCAGATGAAATCCCCGCGGGCGAGGGTCGAGGGTTATCTCGCGCTGGGCCCACATCGGCCGATCAGAGCTCGGGAAGGCGCGCGACGCGCATGTCGACCTTCTCGCCGCGGAAGGGAACGCCCTCCCGCTGCAATCGCCGGCGCTGGCGCTGGCCCTTGGCCAGCGAGCCGTCGGCGCGAACGACCCGATGCCACGGCACGCTGTCGTCCTCACAGGCAAACAGCGCTGCACCGGCCGCCCGCGGCGCCCCGGGTGACACGTCGCCGTAGGTGCGGACGAAGCCGGCCGGCGTGCTGCGCACGCGATCGAGGATCTGGCGCGCGAGCTCTGAGTCCATGGCCCCGAGGATAGGGCGCCGGACGTTCCCCGGAGGTTTGCACCGCGCCGCCCAAACCCGCCCCCGCACCCCACCCGCCAGCCCATGGCAACCACTTGCTGGTATCGTCGCGCGCGCCGAATTTCCCGCTAATAGCGGGGAAGCGGGGGACCCAGGTTTCCTCGGGGCGAATCCCGGTTTCGATGACCGTGTAGCGCGACCGGCGCGAGCCCGACAGCTAACTTCGCAGGCACACAAGATGAAATCTTCTCGGCGCACGGTCTCATTCTGGACAGCTGCGGCCGCGGCCGCCCTGATCGGCATGCTCGTGCTCGTCAGCGGACTGACGCCCGCCTCGGAGGCGGCCTCGCCGAGTCTCGGTCAGCTGAACTCCGAGCTCGGACAGCAGCAGGCCCGCCAGCGAAGCCTGTCGGCCAGCGTCGGCAGCCTGACCCAGGTGATCACCACGCTGGACGGCCAAATCGCTCTAATCCAGGGCCGCGAGGCCGCTGTCCGCGACGAGCTCGCCAGTGACCGGGCCGCCCTGGCCCGGGTGCAGCTCGCGCTGGCGCGTGAACGGAAGCAGCTGGCCGTGCTCCGGGCGCGCCTGGCGCTGTCTCGCACGATCCTCTCGCGACAGCTGGTCGCCAGCTATGAGAACGACAAACCGGACCTGGTGTCGGTCGTCCTAGAGGCGCGCGGGTTCAACGATCTGCTCGAGCAGCTGAACTTCCTGGGTCGCGCCGAGCAGCAGCAGCAGTCGATCATCACGATCACTCGTCAGGAGAAGGCGAGCGCCGACGCGGCGGCTCGCCGGCTGGCCACGCTGCAGGCCAGCGACCGGCGCATCACCGCGCAGACCTACCTCCACGTGCAAGCTCTGGCCGGGATGAACGAACTCTTGCAGGGCCGGGAATCGGCCCTGAACCGGGCGCGGGCCGCGCAGCAGGCGGCCCTGCAGGCCAGCGTGGTACGCGGCAGCCAGCTGAAGTCCCAGATCGGTCGGATTGAAGCCGAGCAGGCTGCGGCCGCTCGTGCCGCGGCGGCGGCCGCCGCCGCGGCCCAGCAGGCCGCGACTGCGTCGCCGACACCGGTCGCCGTCGGCCCGAGCCTCGGCGCCACCGGCGGCTGGGCGATCCCCTACGCGATCGTGCTGTGCGAGTCCGGGGGCCAGAACATGACCCCCAACAGCGCCGGCGCCAGCGGCTACTACCAGATCATTCCCAGCACCTGGAAGCTGTTCGGCGGAAGCGGCCCGGCCGCCTACCTCGCCAGCAAGGCCGAGCAGGACGCGGTCGCCTCCAGGATCTGGAACGGCGGAGCCGGAGCTTCCAATTGGGTCTGCGCCGGCATCGTCGGGATTCATTGACCTGGCTACTCGCGTCGCGACGGTGGTCTAGCACGGGCTCGCGTCGTTGGCCCTGACAGGCGCAGCGGCGCGCCCGCCGCTCTAACCTCCGCGAGAACGTGCGGGGCTCCGATTTTGTCAGACCACTGCTCGTCGCAGTGCTGCTGATCGCAGCGCTGGCGATCCGCGTGGGCGTCATCGAGGGCACCACCTACCGCGCCACTCACGACTCGGGCACCTACAACAAGCTGGCCAGCGAGATCGCCCAGCACGGCGACTACTGGACGCGCCGGGTCCACAACGGAGGTGCCGGCGGCTCCGAGGGCCCAACGGCCTACTTCCCGCCGGGCTACTCGTACCTGCTCGCCGGCGTCGACCTGATCGACGGTCATCAGACGGGCGGCAAGAAAGCGGTCCCGCCCGAGCGGATCTCCCAGGCGGTGCTCGGCACCGTCACGGTGGGGCTGGTCGGGCTCGTGGCGCTGGAGGCCTTCGGCCCGGGCGTGGGGTTGTTCGCGTTGGCGCTGGCCACCTTCTATCCCGTGCTGATCGAGCTGTCGAGCATCCTCGTGGCCGAGAACCTGATGGTCGCGCTCGAGCTCGCGGCCGTATGGGCGATGCTCCGCGCCCGCCGATCACACCACCTCTACGCGTGGATCGCCGCCTCCGGGGTATTCACCGGCCTCGCCAGCCTCACGCACGAGAACGCGGCCCTGCTGGTGATCCCACTTGGGTTCGGCGCCTGGGCGCTGCGCCGCCGTGGGGGCACAACTGCGCCGGGCGCGACTGATTGGAGCGATCGGGGCGCGGTCGGGCCCGCGTCACGTGGCAGGGCGCTGCTCGCCCCCGCCCTGCTGGTCGTCGTCACGGCGGTAACGATCGCGCCGTGGACGATCCGCAACGTGGTGCAAGTGCACCGCTTCATCCCGATCTCAGACGAGACCGGGATCACGCTGGCCGGGACCTATAACCCCAATTCGGCGGCCTTCCAGCCGGTCCCCTACAAGTGGCGCTTCTTCTACAAGATTCCTGAGGACGCCAAGCTGAAGAAGGAAGCTGGGCACCTGACCGAGCCCGAGCTCAGCGACCGGCTGCAGACCCAGGCGCTGAACTACATCTCCGCGCACCCCACCGCGCCGCTGCAGGTCACGTTCCACAACACGCTGCGCCTGTTCGAGCTTGAGGGGACCTACGCCTGGCAGGCGTCGGCGGCGGCGGTGGACCTGCCGGAAGCAACGGCCCGGGTCGGCGTGATCTGCTTCTGGATCCTGTGCGGGCTGGCCCTCCTGGGAGCGTTCACGCGGGTGGTCAGGCGCGGGCCGGGCTGGCTGTGGGCGGTCCCGCTGCTGCTGGGGCTCAGCGTGGTACTGATCAACGTCGAGACGCCACGCTTTCGCGAACCGATCGATCCCTTCCTGATCCTGCTCGCCGCCTGTGCGCTGGCCAGCGCGGCGGAGCGGATCGGCCTACGTGCGAGGCCAGTCCGAGATCGTGGCCTGGCGCCGGGGATGGCGGGAGATTCCGAGCCGGTCGAGATGGTCCAGCGCCTGCCCTGAGCCCACCGCCACGCAGGTCAGTGGCGAGTCGGCGCGGTACACGGGCATGCCCGTTTCAATCGCTACCAGCTCAGGAAACCCGCGGATCAACGTCCCACCGCCGGCCAGCAGGATGCCGTCGCGGGCGATGTCGCTGGACAACTCCGGTGGGGTCTCCTCAAGCGTGTCCCTGATCGCCTGGAGGATCTCACGCAACGGCGCGGCGATCGCTTGACGGACCTCCTCGCTACGCAACTGCACCGCCGTCGGCAGGCCGCTGATCAGGTGACGCCCGCGCACCTCGATCGTCTCCTCCGGGTGCAGCGCAATCGCGGAGCCGATCGTGATCTTGATCGTCTCGGCGGTGCGCGAGCCGATCGCCAGCTGATAGATCGAGCGGATGTAGTGGGCGATCGCCTCGTCCATCTCATAGCCTCCCACTCGCACCGAGCGGGACACAACGATCCCGCCGAGCGAGATCACCGCCATCTCGCTGGTCCCACCGCCCACGTCGACCACCATCCGCCCTACCGGCTCCTCGATCGCCAGACCCGCGCCGATGGCCGCGGCGATCGGCTCCTCGATCAGGTGCACTCGCCGCGCCCCGGCCGCCAGCGACGCCTCCTCGACCGCGCGCTTCTCGACCTCGGTGACCCCTGAGGGCGCGCAGACGATCAGCCGCGGGTGCGCCATCCGCCGGTCAAGGACCTTGCGTATGAAGTAACGGAGCATCTGCTCGGTCACATCAAAGTCCGCGATCACGCCGTGACGTAGGGGGCGCGTGGCCGAGATCGTTGCGGGTGTGCGGCCGATCATCCGCTCGGCGTCGGCGCCGACCGCGTGAACCTCTCCCGTGTCCACGTCGGAGGCAACGACCGACGGCTCAGAGACCACAATGCCGCGGCCACCGACGTACACCAGCGTGTTCGCCGTGCCGAGATCGATCGCCATGTCATGCACCCCCAGCGTGGGGGCCAAATGGCGGCGTGAATTGTCGCGACGGGAGCCGTCTCTACGAAACCGGATCCGCACAGACTGTCAGACGGGGCGCTCCGGCGACTCACGCCGTGCCGGTTTGCGACCATTAGGACCCATGCAACCGCCGCACCGGAATCTGGTTTGCACTCCGTCATCTTCTCCCACCGCCCATCAACGACTGCCCAATCATGGTGCGGCCTGCATGGCGCCAAGAATCCATTCCGCCTCTGCCGATGGCGTCGACGCCGGAGTCGGTACGCCGGTTTGGTCGCGGCCGTGGCACTGCTGATCTGCCCTGTGGCGTTCTCGGGCGTCGCCGACGCGGCGGGGAGCCCGATCGGGGCTCATTCGATGCTGCAGCTCAACAGCCCGTACTCATTCATGCAGACCATGTTCGCGCAAGCCGCCGGGATGCACGCCTCGGCGATCCGTCTGGACGTAGCGCCGGCGCTGGTGTTCGCCGACCCGTCGCAGCCGCCCGATTTCGGGGGTCTGAATGAGGTGATGGCACTCTCGATGCAATACAACTTGCCGGTGGTCGCTGACCTGTTCACGATCCCTTCGTGGATCGCCGACTGCGAGGTCCCCACCGACATCTCGGGCATGGCTCGGTGCGGCACCGACGACCTAACCGCGTATAGATCTCTGATCACTCAGATCGTGGCCCACGCCGACCCGGTCATTCGCGACTGGGAGATCTGGAACGAGCCCGATACCGGGGAGTTCTTCACGGGTACGCCGCAGCAATACGCACAGATGCTGAGGACGGCCCACGACGCCATCAAGGCGATCGACCCGCAGGCCAACGTACTGCTCGGAGGTATCTCGAGCACAGCGGGGATGAGCTGGCTCGCGCAGGTATTCGCCACCCCGGGTGCCGACGCCACGGGCGCTTTCGACATCGCCAACGTGCACGAGCGCAACGGCCTTGATGCCCTGGCCCCCGACATCGTGTCCTGGAAGCAGTTTCTGGCCGGGTATGGCTTCACTGGCCCGCTGTGGGTTACCGAACACGGATACCCGTCAGATCCGGCCTTTCAGTACGACCCCTCATACGGTGCCGGCGCGGCTTCCCAGGCTGCCTACCTAACGGCGTCGATCCCAACCCTGATCGACGCGGGCGCTAGTGAGGTGTTCGTCACCGAACGGGACAATCTCGGCGGTCAGTTTGCGTCGGAGGGCGTGCTCGGCGGCGACGTATCCGATCCGCCGGTGGCCAATCCAACGGTAGTCGAGAAGCCGTCCTACGCCGCCGTCCAGACGCTCGCTGACTGCTATGCAAGCCTGGCACGCGACTGTCCCGGACCACCGCCGGTGGGCGCCCCGGCGTCGCTGGTGATCCCCGCTGCGCGGCTCGGATCCTCGACGGTTTCGTCGGTGTCGGTGTCTGACCCCGGAACGGGTCCGGTGCAGCTCGGGACCGCCGCGCTGGTCGGTTCCAACCCGGATCCGATCGCGATCCAGTCCGACAGTTGCTCGAATCAGATCCTCGAGCCCAACCAGACCTGCACCCTGGCCGTGAGGTTCACCCCCGTGGCGGGAGGCGCGGTCACGGCCACTCTGCAGCTGCCGTCCGACGATGGCGCCCTCAGCGTCGCGCTGACCGCCGTCGCCCCATCCGTGTCGAGCCTTGTCTCGCCGCAGCTGGCCAGCCCGACGTTCACGCCCACCGGCTCCGCCGACGGCGTGGGGTACACCCAGCGGCTCGTGCTGGAGCTCACCAATCCGCTGACCACCCCGGTTCGGGTGGCAAGGTCGACCCTCTCGGGAGCGGACGCGACCCAGTTCGCGATCCAGTCAAATCAGTGTGCCGAGGTCGAGCTGGCGCCCGGTGCTGAGTGTCGTGTGTCGGTGCTGTTCACTCCCACCCAGCCCGGCACCGACCGGACGGTTCTCGGAGTGCACGGAGACGGCATTCCGCTGAGCGTCCCGCTGAGCGCGACCGCCTTCGCTCTCCCTGCCGTCGCGCTGGTCAGGTCGACCTACCGCGCCCCGTGCTTCACGTCAGCCTCGCACAATCGCGTGCTGGTGCTGGCCGACCAGGCCTCGTCGGTGATGTGGCACGTGCTGCGGGTACACCGCGCGCTCGATCGCCGCTGCCGCAGCAAGACCGGTGTCGCCGCGCCACCTGGCGCGGCTGTACGCTCGTCCGCGAGCGGTCGCACGGCAACCGGTGATCACTTGGTGTTCGACCGCGGCACCGCTAAGTACGTCGCGCGGTTCGCGCTGCCGGTTCATGCCGGCAGCCGCGGGCTTCGGCCGGGCGCCTACCAGCTGACCATCACGGCCACCAACGCTCACGGCACCGGGCCGCCCAAGACCATGTGGCTCACGGTGTTGCCGTAGGCCCGGCTAGCTTCCACCGAATACCCTGAACATCAGCACGGCAAGGTGGACACCCGGAACGCACCGGGAGTTCGCCGGCAGGCTATCCGGACCGAGTCAGCGGCCCCGGCGCGAACTCCCAACTGAATTTCCCTCCGGGAAATTCAACAAATTCAACGTTCCCCTGGCAGCTTGCGCGGGTACTGCGAGATCGATTCACCGACGTTGAGCGCGGTGGTGACGATCCGGTCCTGCTCCATCGCATGGGCGACCGGGTAACCCTCGCCCGAGGCTGCGCGCTCCGGCCGCCCGACGTAGCCGAACTGGAGCTGCTCGGGCAGCACCTGCAGCAGCCGGGGCGACATGAACGCCCGCGCACCCATGTTGCGCGGCTCCTCCTGGACCCATACGACCTCGCCCAATTTCGGGTAACTGGCCGCGAGTTGGAGGATCTCGGCCTGCGGGAACGGGTACAGCAACTCAACGCGGCCGATCGCCACGTGGGGATTGCCCTGGCGCTTGGCGTGCCCGAGCAGGTCGTAGTAGATCTTGCCGGTGCACAGGACCAGCCGGGTGACCCGCTCGGGGTCCACCCCCGGCTCGCCCAGCACGGGCTGGAAGCGCCCCTCGGAGAGCTCCTCGACCGTACTGGTGGCCAGCGGCAACCGCAGCAGGCTCTTGGGCGTCATGATCACCAGCGGGCGCTGCTTGGCGATCCGCGCCTGGCGGCGCAGCAGATGAAAGTACTGGGCCGGCGTGGTGGGGTTGGCCACGCGAATGTTGCCCTCGGCGGCCAGTTGCAGGAAGCGCTCCAGCCGCGCTGAGGAGTGCTCGGGGCCGGAGCCCTCGTAGCCGTGGGGGAGCAGCAGCGTCAGCCGTGAGGTCTGGCCCCATTTCGCCAGGCCCGAGACGATGAACTGGTCGACGATCACCTGGGCGCTGTTGACGAAGTCGCCGAACTGCGCCTCCCACAGCACCAGCGTCTCCGGGCCCTCCTGCGAGTAGCCGTACTCGAACCCGAGGCAGGCCATCTCCGACAGCGGGCTGTTGTGCAGCTCCATCGGCGCCAGGGCGCCGGGCAGATGCTGCATCGCGCAGTGCTCCTGCCCGGTCTTGGGGTCGTGCAGGACCAGATGGCGCTGGCTGAAGGTGCCGCGCTCGGTGTCCTGCCCGGTCAGGCGGATCGGGATGCCCTCGGTCAGCAGCGAAGCGAACGCGAGCTCCTCGGCGTGGGCCCAGACGATGCCCCCTGGCTTGCCCTCGCGCCTGCCCTCGCGCCTACTGCCGACTCGGCGTCCGGCCGCCTCGCTGGATCCGGCGGCGCGCGAGTCATCCGGCTCTCGGCTTCCGGCCTCGCCTGATCGGGCGGTGCCCGGGTAATCCGGCTCGGACTCCAGCGCATCGCGTCGCTGCTCCAGCTGCTTCTGCAGCTTGGGATGGATCGTGAAGCCGTCTGGCACAGCCAGCAGTTCCTCGTTGAGCACCTGCAGGCGATCGAACGCGACGGCGGTCTTGACCTCAGGCGACGGGGTGCGGTCGAGCTGGTACTCGCCGGTGGCGTGATCGACGTCCTTGGCCGCCGCGATCTGCTCCTTGAGCCGCTGGTGCTCCTCGCTCAGCTGAGCCCAGACCTGATCGGTCATCTCGGTGGACTCCTGCTCGGACACGACCCCTGCCTCCACCAGCTGACGCGCGAACAGCTCCCGGACGGAGGGATGCTTCTTGATCTCCTGGTACATCTCGGGCTGCGTGTAGGCGGGCTCGTCGGCCTCGTTGTGGCCGAAGCGGCGGTAGCCGATCAGGTCGATCAGGACATCGTGGCCAAACTCCTGGCGGAAGGCGAACGCCAGTCGCACCGCGCAGATGCAGGCCGCTACGTCGTCGGCGTTGACGTGGATGATCGGCACGTCGTAGCCCTTGGCCAGATCGGACGCCCACGTGGTGGAGCGCGAATCGTCGGGATCGGTCGTGAAGCCGACCTGGTTGTTCTGGATGATGTGAATGGTGCCGCCGACCGTGTAGCCGTCGAGCGCCTGCAGATTGAGCGTCTCGGCGACCACGCCCTGGCCGGGGAAAGCCGCGTCACCGTGCAGGATCACCGGGATCGCCGCGTTGGTGTCCTGGTGGGCGTGGGGCCCCTGGCGGGTAGTCTGGGCCGCCCGGGTGGCGCCTGAGGCGACGGGCGCGACGAACTCCAGGTGGCTGGGATTGGACTCCAGGCGCACGATGATCGACTCGCCGCCCTGAAGCTGGTAGGAGCCCTGGGCGCCGTGGTG
>CALAQT010000026.1 GCA_937888775.1 uncultured Actinomycetes bacterium
TCAGATCCGGGTAAGCCATTGGACCCAAGAACCTCCCTTCGAGTTCCTCCCGGCTAAACCGGGGATACAACAGGGCGCCTCGCGGCGCATTTCGTCTCGATCGCGACCGCAATCCCCGTCGGGGCGATCGCCACCGAGTCGATATCTCCCCGGCCCTGCCAGGGGAGAGAGTGCCGAAGCCGCCAGCCCTCTTCTTGGAGGGGAGCGAGCGCGCGCTGCACCTCGTCCTCCGAGCGGGCGCCGACTCGACTACGACCAGCGAGCGAAAGCCAGTCGCGAGCGTAGAAACCCAGCCCGACCGCGGTAAGGAACAGCAGCCCGGCGAGCGGCGCCGCTCCCGCGCTCGCGATCACGAGCCCAAGCAGCGCCGCGACGGCGCTTCCCAGCGCCGCCTTTCCGGCGTGAGAGAGCCGGCGATACTGCTGGCGACGCGCATAGTTCACGCTGCGACCGCCTCGAGCTCGGGCCCACGGCTGAACGCGCTCTCGACCGCGGTGAACTCTCGCATCGCTCGATCCTGCCACCGGCGCCAGACGGTCCTGGCAGCGTCCGGTATCGGGCCGAGCTACGACCCTTCGTCTGCCCGCTCGCGCGGGATTGGTCCGTGATTGGACCAGGCTGCCAGCCGTTTCTGATGCATTTGCTGGCGTTCTGTCGATACCGCTACCGGGATTCGAACCCGGGTTTCCGCCGTGAGAGGGCAACCGAACGTGCCCGCAGGTTCCCGGAAATCCCCTCTGAGCGGAGAGATTGCACGACGGTTAGGACGCCCGGGAACCGGACATGTTTCCGGAGTGTTCCCGCCTGGTTCCCGCCGCGTGGCGCACTCCGCGCTGATTGCGGCGTTGCTCGCCGGCCGTTGCCCATCGGCAGTTGTCGGGCTCGTAGTTGCCGTTCGGGTCGATACGGTCGATGCCACCGGTCGCCCACTCGGGGCGTTCGCCCATGTCGGCTAGGAAACCGAGGAAGATCCGCCAGCGCTCGCAGACGGTGACCCCACGGCCGCCGTAGTCGTTCCAGTTGATGGCGCTCGGGTTGCTGCAGCGGTAGATCATCGCTCGCCAGGAGTAGTACGTCGGCGTGCCAACGTAGCCGTGCGTCCACGCTCCCACTGCTCCGACGGGCTCTCGTCCCGTTCGCGTCCACCGCTTGTAGTGCGCGTGGCAGTAGCCAGCCGCGCGCGACGGTCTGTCGCACCCATCAATCGCGCACGTTTTTGCTCGCGGCGGCCGCTCATACGTCGGATCCCCGTGTTTCCACCAGCGCTTGTAGTGCTTCGCGCACCAGCCCCGACGCTTTGCCGGTTCATCGCAGCCGTTGATCGAGCAGGTTCTAGCCGACATCCGCACTTTCAAATCTACGTGCGTTAGCGGACATCGCGCGAGCCTTCCCGATCTCCGCGTTCGCGTCGATGTTCTGAGCGTCCGCGTACTCGTCAATCAGGTGTGCGTACGTCGTGAGCAACACCGCCAGCGAATGACCTAGTTGCCGCGCGACGTAGAGCGGCTGACGTCCCTCGGCCAGCAACAGTGAAGCGAAACTGTGTCGAAGGTCATACGGCCGCGGGACCTCCAGACCGACGGCGCGGCACGCTGGGGCCCCGCGGTCGACGCGCCACATCTGCCAGTCCGTTTTGCTCCACGCCTGCCCCTCGTCGGTCTGGAGGATCAGTGACCGCTCGGTCGGTCGGCCGATGGCCAGCCGGTACTCGCGAAGATCCTGCGCGACCGCGACGAGCAGACGCACGCTGCGCCGCTGGCCGGTTTTCGTCGCCTTGATCGAGCCGTCCGGGTTCGCCCCGCGCTGCACATTGATTGTGTTCTCGGCGACGTCGCTCCAGCGGAGCGCGCGCAGCTCGCCCGGCCTCAGCCCCGCGTAGGCGAGCAGGGAGACGATCAGCGCGTCGCGCTGGCGCGTCTGTGGCGTCCCGGGCGCGGGGAGCTCATACTGGCGCCGGCGAACCTCGACCTGTCCCCCAGCTTGCCCGTGGCGCGACACGGCAACGATCTCGCGGGACGGAGGATCGACCAGCGCAGCTCTGATCCGCTCGACCGTGGCAGGCGCCAGCGGGCGCACGGCGTCCCTCTGGCCGTTCTTCGGGGCCCTGACCAGCGAGAGCGGGTTGGCGGCGATCGCCTCGCTCTCGGCCGCGTGACGCAGCACGCTTGAGAGCAGCGTCCGGCACTTGTGGATCGTGCCCGGGCTGACGCCGGCCTTCACGCGCGCGGACTGCCAGGCGCGGAGCCGGGCAACCGTAATCTCGCCGAGCGGGACATCATCCAGCCACGGCGCGATGTGGACGGCGTAGGCGTTCGCGTAGCGCTCGCGCGTGGACTGCTCCAGGGTGGCGGCGTGCTCGGGCGCCCAGCGGTCCGTGATCCACGCGCCGAGCGTCGGCCCGCGGTCCGTGAGCTGCTGGACGGCCAGCGGACCGAGCTGGCGGCGTCGCTCAACCTCGCGGTCGAATGCGTCCGCGTCGCGCTTGAGCGTGAACGTCCGAGCGCGGTTGCGCCCCTGCTCGCGCCAGCGGACCTTGTAGGCCCGGCCCCCGTCCTGCCGGGTGATCGGATGGACGCTCATTGAGCACCCCGGCCCGATGAAGCGCCTGGCCGCCACTCCTGCAAGTGCCGCTTGCACACCGTCACTACGGCGTCACGAGCGCGGCGAAAAACCAGGTAATCGCCGGCGGCTCCGCTCGGCGAGAGCTCGGTCAGCTTTAGGCTCGCCGGGAAATATTCGAGCGCGTACTTGTTGAGCAGGCCTCGGTACTCGTTGCGAGTCTCCTCACGGAAGCCGCGGCGGCCTGTGCCCTGGTAGCGCTCGATCCACCCGGACAGGTAGGCGTGCAGCGTGACACGCGAGCGCTCCTCGAACTCTCCACGGCCGATGTCCGTGCTACGCGCGGACTTCGCACGACGCGCCTCCTCGAGCGTCCGGCACGACTCCCACCGCTGCACGCCGTTGACCCAGTAGCTGAACACATACCGGCTTCCGCGCTTGTAGATGCCCGGCGTCTTGGTCTTGACGAGCGGCGCGGCCATCAGACGCTTGCCCCTCTCAGCTGTACCGGAGCCTGCGGGATAACGGACGCCCACTCTTCCTTCACCGGAGCCTCGCCAAGCCCCTCCCGCTTGCACCAGGCGCTGGCGGCAGCAGCGCTCGGGAACGGACCGACGCACCTGGCGGGCTGCGGGGCAGCTAAACCGACGAAAATGATCACGGCGTAGCGCTGGGTCATCGCCATAGTCTCCTCCAACCCCCCGGGCACGCCCGAGCGACCGGCCGACGATCACGTTGCGTGCCCTGCGCGCGACGCGCCGGGGGTTTCCCGACGCGACCGCGCTGATGTTGTTCGACAAGCGTGCAGCCCAATACAGCTGCGATGTAAGCGAGCGTCGGCGGGCCGTCACGACACCCGCCGCTTGCGCTCGAGCCCGACGATCATGGCCGTGTCCGTCGCGACCGACCAGCCGACCGTGTCGAGCAGTTCAGCGGTCATCTGCACTCGATTGCGAAACGTGCTGAGCGCCTCGTCGCCATCCTGGTTCTCGCAGCTGGCGTTGCCTTCGGCCGCGCCGGCGGCGGCGGCGGCGGCGGCGAGGATCTCTGCAGCCTCGTGCAGCTCCTCGAAAAGCAACTGCCGCACGTACGCGCACTGCACTTCGTTGAGCGTGGCCGTCGTCATCACGCCACCGCCTCGGGCAGCGGCAGGAAGGGATGCCGCCACGGCTGATCCTCGCGGAAGTCGCCACCGAGCACGCTGTCGCCGCCCACCGGGTACATCGCCTCGCTGTGCGGAGCGGTGAGGATCTCGTGGAAAGCGCCAGTGAGCTGGCTATCGGTCATCCCGTTCTTGCGCGCCAGCCCGACGGCGAACCCCAAGGCCTCAAGAGCCGCATTCGACTCGCCGTGCCGTTGCGCGCCTCTGAACCGCGCGCACTCCTCGCAGAGTCCCTCAGTCGGCCCTCACAGGCTCCTGCTGGAGCATCGGCCGCACACTCCGGCCACGGCCGATCCCACGCGACGCATTGCAGCCGAAATGAGTCGCTCGCAGATTCGACGAAGCAAACGGCTCACCACCCCGGCCGAGCGCGACGATGTGATCCACGGACGGAGCCCACCTGGAGCACGGGCGAGCCGCGAAATCAAGCGGCAGGTTGCAGATCGCGCAGTGCGTCGCGTGACGCAAAACACGCTTCCGTGTCTGGCGCCACTGATAGGTGTCACGGGGGTCACGCATCGCCCCGACACCCCCCGTTTACGGCCTTTTTTCTTCGGGGGGGGAAATTGTCCAGGGCGAAGTGAACGCACCCGACCGGGTACTTTATCCCCCCCCGGTATCCGGTGCATTGGCTCGTGCCGGGCGGCGTCGGCCTTGCTGAGCGACCGGTCATGCGTGCTTGGATGGGGGCCGGCGCAGTCATGCCTGGTATCCGGTGGCTCATAGCTGGTAGCTCGAGCCATCGAGATAGACCACGAGCCCAGCCGCCATGTAGCTGCCGATCGTGACGATGCCCGTTGATGCGGCGATGGTGAGAACCGAGTCGTCCGTTGTGGGCGGGATGAACGCGAGCGGGATTCGCTGCGAGCGGCTTGGTGTGAGTCCCGATGAGACGGTGAACAGGGTTGCGTTTGGGAGCAGGGATCCGGGGCCGATGCTGATGCTGCCGGCGAGCGTGACGGTTGCGTTCGCAACCGTGCGACCCTGCGGTGTGAGGCCGCGATACGCGGTGGCGTTCGTGGCGAGCGCCAGTGGTGTCCATGCGCTGCCTGCTTGGAGCGGGCCGAGCTGGCCGGCGAGCGTGAAAATCAGGTTGAGGTGGACCGGGTGAGGGTCTTGGGGTGAACTCCGAGCCGGCGGGCGGCTTGTGCTGGCGTTAGGAGATCGTCGCGGTGGGCGGATTCGAGATAGGGCCGTAGGCGGTCGGCAAGCTCGGCGAGCTGATCGGCCGTGAGATCGCGCAGGATGGCTGTCGTGACCGCGCTCATGGGATCAACACCAGCGCGGGTGAACACGTGAACACACGATTGCCTACGGAGTACGTGCGCGCGTAAGCGCGTCGCTTCTCGCGTGTAGAGGTGTTTTGCTGTGTTCACGTGTTCACCTTGGTTGTGGCGTCCTGGTCCTCGGTGCCGCCTGGGAGTAGGCCGCGGTAAGCGAAGATGCGGGCGTGTGGTCCTTGCCGTCCGCTCCGCCCTGGCTGGCCGTACCCCTGCAAGCTGATCCGTGCCCAGCCGAGCGTTTCCAGCCGAGCGTCTAGCCAGCCGCGGGGGAGGCTGGAGCCGACGTGGCGTCTTGCGGCGTCCTGGAGGTCGCCGACGGCGATCACGAGCTCTCCGGTATTCGTGTCGATCAGGTAGCGCGGTGCTCCGATAGACCTACCGGTTACCTCATCGACCACACGGCGAAGCGCGACAGCCGCCTCATACCGTTGCCCCGACGTGCCATAGGTTGTGTGGTCTTCGACCGCCTCGGCGCCCTGCATGAAGGTTGCGACGATCCCTTCGGCCTCGCTCGCCTCGCTCGCTGTCTCCTGGGCGCCGCAAAGCATCACGATCGCGTGGCTGATCTCCCGGCAGTGGTCGGTCTTGAGCGCGTGGACGGCTCCGTCCGTTGGCAGCTTCTGCCACGACAGCGCCTCGATTAGCCTCGTGGGGTTGTTGATCCTCGCGGCCGGCTCGAACCGGATCGGAGGGGCGCTGGCACGGCGCAGAGCCACGTGACCGTCCGGGCCGCGCAGGCCCTCACGCACGCCGGCTGTGATCGGATGCGCGCTGTCGAGGTTGAACACGCACGTCAGCCATGCGCAGAGTCCTGCTGGATCGTCATACGCCGGAATCTCCGGCAGCAGCAGCTTTCCCTTGTCGTCGAACAGGATCCTGTAGCCGTCTGGAGCGGATCCGTTTCGACCGGCTCCGCCGCTGCTGGTATCGCGCAGTGCGTCGCGAGCGCTCATGTCTGTCCCCGCCGGCGACGGAGTTCCTTCGCGCAGATCGAATCGAAGATGCGATCGACCTCGTCGGCCGCAAGCGGCGGCTGACAACACTGGTTGTTGATCAGGTGCAGGAGCTCGGCCGCGAGGTCGACGTCGATGTAGCGGCGGAGCAGATGCCCGACGATCCGGGTGAGCTGCTGATTGCGGGTGCCGGGCGTCACCCCGTCACGGAGCATCGACAGCCAAACTCCAGCGGCGGTGCGTCCTCCGTCGGTCGCTGGCGCGGGCAGGATCTTGAGCACGCTCGCAGGCATCTCTCCGAGGCCCTCGACCGGGGGCAGCTCGCCGCGGTATTGGACGCCGCTGGGGTGGATCGATGGCGGTAGTACCACGTAAGCGCCGACCCCGCGCAGCTCGACGCCCTTGATAGTTGTCTGCGCCGTCCGGTGGACGCCGCGGAAGAACACTTGCGCGCCGCGGTTGCCAGACAGCGAGTCGGGATGCTGCTGCGAACGCTCGGGCGCCTCGCCGGTCAACACGGCGGGGTGCTCCTCAAGGTTGAAATCTGCGACTACCTCTCGGTAGTCGGCGCCGGCCTTGCTGTCGATGTCGAGCACGTTGATCGCGCTCGCGCCGCACGCAGCGGCGATATTCGCGTCCGGTTTGCGATCCCACATGTGCCGGATTGCGCGCTCGTCGCGTGTTGCGTCTGTGAAGCCATGAGTTGTCAGCGGTCTTTTCGTGCGCGGCCAACATGGAAAGACCGCGTAGCCGCGCTCGGCGAGGTCGACGGCATGCTCGGCTAGGTCGCTCACGCCGCCCGCTCCAGCTCCCGCGTGCGCTCGAGCGCGGCCGTGAGCGCCTTCGTAACGCGCAGGGCTCGCTCCTGGCGCTCAGGCGGATGCAGGTCCGGATGGGCGAGCGCGACAGCCTCCCGCAGGGTCTTCGCGTCAACCACCGCGACGAGTCGCGCTGCTGGCGCCGGCGCCTCGTTTTGTTATCGCCAGCAGGTCCAGCAACGGACGTGGTAATCGCGTGCGGGCTGGAACTGTTCGCCGCAGTCCACGCAGTGGCGCGTCATTGCTTGCCATCCGGCTCTGGCTCGGCGAGATCATCGAGCGACAGCTGCCCCGGCAGGTTCGCGGCCAGGCTTCCGAGGCTCCAGAGCCCGTCGTGCCGGATCCGCTCGCGGATGCGCGCCCGCCAGTCGTCGCTGGCTGCGGATCCGCGCGATTCGCTAGGTAGCCGCGGAAGCGTGTACCGTTGCATGTTGACCGCGCTGATCGGTCAGTTTGTGAGCGCCCTGGTCGTTCGTCCGATTGGGGCGCTCTGCATTTGCGGGGAAGATGTCCTCGACCTCGCAATCGAGGGCGCTGGCGAGGCGTTGGGCCTGGTCGGGTGACGGAGCGCGATGACCGTTCATCCACCTGCTGACCTCGCTCGGATGCACTCCTGCGCGCGCTGCTATCTGATATGCGGCGCCAGCGCCGCGTGCGCGCGCTCGAGCGAAGGCAAGCACGAGCTGCTCATTCAAGGCGCCCGCCGCGCCTGGTGGCATCATCATGCCAACCATGATCCAGCCAGGCTTCCCATCCGGACGAATTTATGCCGGAAACTCTCCGGGCGGCCTCAAGCTCGTCACATTCATCCCGGCAGCGCCTTGGAAGGCACTGACTCCCAGCGATCGCGAGTACGACCTTTTTCTCTGGGCCTGGCGAAAGCAGCCTTTCCCGGCGGTGGACCATCGCCCGTTTTGGACGGCAACGCTGCCGCTCTGGCCGAGGCAACGAGGGAACCGCCGTATTTCCGACTACCACGCACAGTGGCTCGTGGCCCTCCGCCATCGTGGCTACACCGACCGGCAGGCGGCCGAATGGCTCGACTATCCACTCGACACGCTCAGGAGCGAGAAAGTGTTGCAACGTGCCGACCAGATAGAGCTCGACCTCAAGCGTTTCAACAGCAACTACCTTGAGCTCCCGGTCGTGTGGGCGCCCGACGTCGATGGGCCGGCACCTGCTGAAGTCGGCTGGCCGGTCTGCGGGATCGGCTGGCCGAGCTCGAGTCAGATCAGGCGGATGCGACAGTGCGTCGACGCTTCGAGGGCCTCGGGGAAAACAAGGCGATCGAATCCAACTTTTGCCACGTGCCAACTCCATAGGCAAGGGTGCCGTCCTCCGGAGCCGTCGTCCGGGTCCAACTGACTCCACACCAAATCCGTTCGCTGCCGCTGGGGTGAGCTGCTCGGCAGCGCGCGCGTGACACGAGGGCAACGGACGGACTTATCGCGCGCCAGCGATAAGTCGGGTGAGTTGAGTAAGGATGACCCCCCCTAATCTGGCTCAGGAATGCCGAGCTGATCGCAGATCGCGCTCGCGGTCCCGGGCTTTATCTCACGATGGCGCGGAACGGTCGTCGTTGCCGAGCCTCGGCGCCAGACATCATGTTTGCTGCCGTGTCGCACGAATTGAGCGCCATGGCTTCTCAGCCAGCGCTCAAAGGCTTGGCGCCTCACTGCCTAGTGAACGCGGTCTCGGGTGAGGTCGTGGAAGACGGTCACGATCGCGTGGAGCGCGCGCCGGCCGATCGGCTCCAGCTCGTCGACGACTTCATCGAAGCGAGCTCGAGTCGCGTACGCGATCCGCTCCGCCAATGTCGGCTCGTGGGTGAGATCGTGGAAGGCCTCGATCAGGTTCACGTATGCCTCGTGCTCGGACGCTCCCTGTGAGATCGCCTCCGGGAATTCAACGATCTGAGCCGTGATCCAGCCATCGGGGTTCCGCGTGTAGCGGAACGTCAGCTGCGCGGGATGCGCCGGGCCGGCCGAGGCTGCGGGGTGACTAGCGGTCACGCTCATATTTCAGAACCTATCAATCCCATATTCGTCGGTCGGGGCCAAGTCCCTGAGCGTGGCCGGTCGCCAGCATGTTCCCGCTGGGTTCCCGCGACGCTCGATCGAGGCGCGTTTCGAGTGCTTCTCGGGCAACAGAAAACGTGGCATTAGCAGGTCTCTCGCTCGGAGTACCGCTACCGGGATTCGAACCCGGGTTTCCGCCGTGAGAGGGCGGCGTCCTAGTCCCCTAGACGATAGCGGCGGGG
>CALAQT010000027.1 GCA_937888775.1 uncultured Actinomycetes bacterium
GCCACAGAACCTAGGCCCGTAGCCGGACGTCTAATACGTGCTGATATTTACGAGAGCGACCACTAAGACAGCATAAGTCGCTGCAGCGGGCGCGCTGAGCCGACCCGAGAACCGGCTGTGGACGTAGTCGACAACGAGCGGAATCAACCCGGCGCTCGCCGCGACCTCAGGTTTGTGAGAAGCCAGGCCGGCCATTGCGCCACCAACTCCCGAAAGCAGCGCGCAGAGCGTACTGTCCTGAGTAGGCCACCGCCGCTCCGAAAGACCGAAAGACGCCGCCGGACCTCGTCAGCCGCATCCTTCAAATCATCACCGGACGCGTCGACAAGACGTCTACGAAGCGTGTCGTCGTGCTCTCGAGCGCAATCGATGACCAGCTCTTCGACCTTACGACGGAACAGCAGAAGGAGGTTTGCGTGCTGCTCCTTGAACGAAGCTAGCTCTCGAGCGGGAAGGTGACCAGCTGACGACGGAAGGACACCCTCAAGAATCCCAGCACGGGCTGCATCGACGCGAAGGAGGCTGGCGGCCGCGGCGCCACCCATCGCTTCGAACAGCTGACGCTGGTCGGTGATTGGCTCCATGGCGATCTCCGGCAACATCGAGAGCCAGCTTGCAAGATACGCGAGATATAGGGCGCCGGCGCGACCCTCAACACAGAGCCAGCCGGATCCTCCGCGCCACGCTCTCCGGTCAGTGGGGCTACGTGTTACCAGCCCGCGTTCATCGAGAATCGCCCATAGCTGACTGGGCCCTTTGTCAACGTGAACAAATATCGGGGCAAGCGGCGCCGATTGCACTGGGAGCCGATCGAGCACATCCACGAATCCCTCAAGGAAGTCCCCGTCATACAGACTCACGTAGTCACGCGGGGCGATGGGCGATACCAGCCCCTCGGCGACGAGCTCGCGAGTAAAGCTGCTCGGACTCACAACTCTCGGGACGATCGCACCCAGCTGGTCCCAATAAAGCAGAACCGCATTCAATGCTCCGGTCTCGGGCACATCGATGTACGGGTAGTAGAGAGCCGAATCAGCCATGACGGCGCAGCCTATTGATCGGGCATTGCACGAGTTTCTTCCACGATGACGACGCCCCAGACATCTGCCGCTCGCGGCCCATGCCCGATGCAGCCCATGGGTCGGGAGGTACGCACGCCGGCGCCGGCGCTCATCGCGCAAGGCGGGTCGGAGCTAACCGGCATCCGGCGCATGCGATTGGGCGAATGCACAAGCGGCGAGCCCGGCGTCGGCAGCCCGCGAGGCGCCGCCCCGGCACGCGAATTCAGCAGCAAGCCGAGCGTACCGTTCGAGACGGAAGCACAAGCCGCTGATTCCGTGCGAGGACGGCCTGGGAGAGCGACCGCGCCGACCGGCGCCGACCGGATCTGGGCGGACGCCCGCGCGCTCGGCATTCCGCGGGATGCGGATCCTGGCACGAGTCGCTGGGTTACGGCCGCGAGCTTGCTGGCGATTCAAACCTCAGCAGGCGTCGTGTCCGGCCGATGCCGGGCCTACGATCTCCGGCATGCTCCCTCAAGCGGACGTTGCGCGGATTCGCGAGCTTTGCGCCGCGCGGGTTCCTGACGATGCTCGCGACGAGGTGCGTGTCGAGTTGGAAGAGGGTCGGCAGGCGGTCACGATCATGGAGTGCCGGCTGCCGTGGCGCGAGGACTTTGGGCCCGAGTGGACGCGCCTGCCGATCGCGCGGCTGCGATATGTGCGCTCGACTCGACTCTGGACGCTCTACTACCACCGACACACGGGACGTTGGGAGCGCTACCCGCTGCTCACCTCGACGCGTCGGATCGACGAATTGCTCGGGGAGATCGACCGCGACCCGATCTGCATCTTCTGGGGCTGACCAGCGCATCAGGCTTACGCCCAACCGTGGGCGGAAGCAGTTCAGCGGCTCTGCCGCTGCTCGCGCATGCCTCCCGTTGAACGCGAGCGTCCCGCAACAGGCCGCCAAGGCGGCTGGTGCTGGGCGGAAGGGAGCGCCCGCCGCGAGACGTTCATCGCTTGCAGGCGGGACCGCCGGCTGCGGATCTTCGTCGTCGATGGACTCCTAGTTCGCGCGACCCCAGCATCTGGTCGGGCTCAACTCGTCACGCGAACGCGTCCAAGCCGGCTCAGGCCCCGCGCTTCTGCTGGAACGGGCCGCCCGCGCCGACGCCCTGCACGCTGTCGACATCGATAACGACGGCAACGCCCTTGCGGTCTGGATCCTGCTGGCGCTCACCCTCGATCATCGCCGCGTAGACAGCATCGTTCGCCGACGGCTCGACCCGCGCGCGACCACGGAAGGTGAGGTACATCGCGCCCGGGCCACCGGGCCCGTAGTAGACCAGCGTCACCTTCGGGCGATCTACGATCGACCGCGCGAAGCCGTCGTCGGCCTTGCGCGCCCAGACCGCGAGTTCCTGGGGCCCGAACACCTGCGTACTGCCACGAAAGCTGACCGCCGGGTACCCCTCATCATCGACATAGCCCAGCGCGAGCGTGTGGCCACGTTCGGCGGCGGCGCTAACGGCGTCAGTGATCTCGCCGGTGAGATCCAAAGTGTCGGTCATGGGACTTTCCTCGTGTCGGAGTTTGGACACGTCGGTGCAACGCGACGCGTGTTGAACAGTCTCTCAGGCTCGCGGACGCGACCCGCAGCAGCGGGCGCCGTCGGTTAATCCGGCTCGGGCCGACGGCGTCCACCGGCTTGGGTGGACGGTGGTTTGGCTCGGCGGCTTGGAACTCAGGGAGACCACCGACCAGCTCGTATCGCAGCTCCCGCATTGCCGCGGCGCGCCTGCTGGTGGGCGAAACCGATCGTGCGCCGAAGCGCAGATCGGGCTCGATTCGGACGAGCGCTTTGGCGCCGAAGCGGTCGCGCCGGCGAGGGGGCAGTGTCATGGCGAAAGCGAACGTGGCTCCAATTGCGACACTGCCGGCATGGCGATCGCTTGAGTGCGTCAGCCTGGCGAGATGACGCAAAGCGGTCAGATGCGCTGAACGCGTCGGGCCGTTACCAGGCAGGCGACGGTGCTTGAGCGGATCGGCCGGCCGAGCCTGTGGTGGAGGGCGTGGTTCTCGGCGCGCAGAGCGTCGCGCTGCCGGGGTGAGAGCCGCGCCCAGAACGACATCGTGCCGAGCAGGGCGTTGAGCGCGTCGGCCGTGTGCTCCAGGAGTGTCGGTACCGCGACGACCTGCGTGTCGTCAAACAGGTCTGCGGCATACCCCCGCGCGAGCTCGTAGCCCCCCAGCCACGCCCATACCTCCGACACGTTGCCGCGCCGTTCATCGACGCCCCCGAGCGTGCCGTCCAGGTCGCGGTAGGTCGGCCAGTCGGCGGCAAGCTCAGGGGCCACCCTCGCGATCGCGGCGCGGAGGGCCTGCTGATCGCCGGCGCTACGCGGCTCCTGCAATCCGATGTAGGAGACCAGCGCGAGGGTTCCGCCATCCACCAGCGCGTCGGCGGTCGTGCGCCAACTGACATCCGGATCAACCCAGTGAATCGCCGATGCCGAAAACGCGGCCGAGTAATGCGCGTGCGGCAGCGACGCCTCCTCGAGACGCCGATTGACGAACTCCACCTCCTCGGCGTTGCCGAGCTGATCGCGCGCCCGCGCAACCAGCCGTTCGCCGGGCTCGATCGCCGTCACCCGCAGGCCGCGGGCGAGCAGGCTGCGTGTCAGCTGGCCGGTGCCACAGCCGATCTCGAGCACCGTTGCGCCGGGACCGAGACCCCCCACCTCGCAGGCCTGGTCGATCAGCGCGTCCGGGTAAGCCGGCCGGTGACGGTCATACTCCTCGGCGACCTCGTCAAAGACCTCGCCGTAGCGACCGGCCTCGGCTGCGCGTGGCATGCCCGGAAGGTAGATGACGACCAGGACGAGCCGGCCGCCCAAGGGACCGCCTCATCGCAGGCCGCGGTCCCGACTCAATACCTCTGCGCGAGAGCCACGCACTCCCAAACCAAGAGTGACTGGACCATGACGATCGACATCACGGCCGCGAAGCACCGATGGGCCGGCACACCAGTCATCGGAACGTCGCCGAAGCGCTCGCCGGCCACGGCACGCACATGGATGAGAGCGAGTCACGTCACAACGCCTCTGATCAGCGCCGCCGCTCAAGTCTCGGGGCGACAGGTCGATTAGTTGAGGTGGTATGTCGGCGATCAGCGGCGATCTCAGCTCGATCACGGGTGCGGCGCTCACGCCAGCACAGCAGACCGACGCCGCCCTGTTCGGGGCGCCGAGCCCGATGCCGACGGATGAGACGCCCGAGCAGCAGTCCGACGCGACCTTGCTCGATGTCAATGGCGTCAGTTCCAGCAGCATCGCCTCGGAGCTTCAAGCGGGCATGCCACTGGATCTCGCTGCCGCCTCGGCGCTCGTCGGCGACCTGGCCGTCCAGATCGGCCAGCAAGGGCCGCAGGCGGCCTCGATCTATTCGCTGCTCTCGGCGGAGAACACGCTCAAGCTGACCCAGGCTTAGTGCTCCCCTTCACAGTTTCCGCGCGTTGGAGGGAAGTCGGCGACACGCTCGACATGCTCGTGGCGGACACAGAGCAGGGTCGCGCCACCGACGGCGCGCTGTTGGATCACGCCTCGAGCGGTTACGCTGGCGCGGCTGCTGCTTCGATGCGCGAGCAAGCATGCCGCCGCACGCCGGTGCGCGCATGCCTGTGGGCGAACTCACAAGCCAGCTGCGGCGCAGATCGGGCTCGATCGGCGCGATCGTTATGGAAGCCGGTCGATCTCGCGCCTGCTTCTGTCTCTGGCCACATGCCGCCGGCGCCCCTACCAACAAGAAGGGGCTGTCCGTGTGTAGGAGTCCGCGGCGCCGGGAGGGTCGGGAAAGCCTGCGATGCGCCCCATCTCGCAGCACCGGGGCGTACGCCTGCGAGACGTTGATCGATGGGCATCGGGCGCGCTAGGCTGATGGTGTGGCGAGACGGTATTCGCTCCGCGCTTCCGACAGCGACCGCGAGGACGTCGCCGAGCGGCTGTGCGCGGCGACCGCCGAAGGGCGCCTGCTGGCCGGGGAGCTGGAGCAGCGCCTCGAGGTCGCGTTCCACGCCCGCACGTACGGTGAGCTCGACGCGCTCGTAGTCGATCTGCCCGCCGCGTCGGCGCCCCTGCCGGCCCGCCGGCGCCTGGGTCTGCCGGTCCTGGCCGGGGCGACGCTGGCGCTCGGAATCCTCCTCAGCGTACTCGCGGCAGCAGCAACGACGGGGTTCGCGCGCACACACTCGGCCGTTGCAGGTGGACCTCCTTGGATCCACGGCCGACCGGACGGCTTCTACCATGCCGGGCCAGCGCGGCTGGTGGCGGCGATCGCCCCCCTGGTCATGATCGTGTTCCTGGTGGCGGTGTGTGCCGCGCTCGGGTGGCTGTTCTCGCAAAGCTCGGGCGCGGCGCACTCTGCGCCCAACGCCTAGTGTGGCGCTACCCCTCCCGGACAAAGGCAGCTGCGCGAACGCCGGCGCCCACACGCACCGCGCGGGCAATCCCGATCCTCCGGCGCGGCGCCACGCGCACCGGACCGGCGCGATCGCCGCGTCGCCGAGGCGGTCGCGCGGACTCTCGCACGCGGACGGTCCCTCCCGCGGGCCCACACGCGAGCGATCATGCTCATGCCGCGGTTGCCGTTTGGACGATCTGAGTGTCGCGGCCCACTCGCGGCGAGTGTCACGGGAGCAAGGACCGGCCCGGCTGTTCGCCCCGTGGAAGCGCGGATCGACCTCGACTGCACGAAGCGGCGCGCAGTCGCGACCGGCGCCTTCACAGCTGCGTGGCGCGCTTCCTAATCAGCTCCACGATCGTCTCCAGGATCGGTCGGTGCCATCCCTCGGCCTGTGCCTGCGCGGCGAGCTTGACCGCCTCGCTCGGGACGCTGCTCGCAAGCCGTGCTCGCTCTCGCTCGAACGCGCGCGGGTTGAGCCGAAAGTCGAACGCCAGATCGCTCAACTCGGCCACGCCCACCCGGCTGGGATCGAACTCATTTGGGCGTGGCTACTTCAGGACGAGTGGAAAGTTCCTGGTAATCGGTGACTTTCCG
>CALAQT010000028.1 GCA_937888775.1 uncultured Actinomycetes bacterium
GTCGGCCAGTACCTGCGCCCCACCGAGCGCCACCTGCCGATCGTCCGCTACTGGCATCCGGACGAGTTCAAGGCGCTGGAGGACGCCGCCTACGGGCTCGGCTTTGAGCATGTGGCGGCCGGACCGCTCGTGCGCAGCAGCTACCACGCCGACCAGCACATCGCCCAAGACGAGCCTGGCGTCGGGCCGCTGGCAGAGGCGGCTGGCGCATGAATCGACGCACCCGCTGGCGCATGAGTCCCCGCACCCGTATGGTGATGAGATGAGACGCCGTCCACCGATCCTGCTGAGCATTGCGATCGCGCTGGTCTTCGCGTTGGCCCTGGCGCCCGAGGCGCTGGCCGCCGCCGGTGGCGGTTCGGCCGGCTTCGGCGGTGGTGGTGGCGGCGGCGGCGGCGGCCACGGAAGCGGCTTTGCGATCTATATCGTGCTGCAACTGCTGTTCCGGATCGCGCTGCTGGGCCACGGCCTGGGCGCGCTGGTGCTGATCGCCCTCGGACTGCTTTACCTGATGTTCACCCGTGGCGCTCCGTTCATACAGCGCTGGTGGGAGGCGCGCAAGGACTCAGGTCGCGCCGCGCGGCGGCGCACGGCCAAGCGCGAGCGCCGCGTCGAGCTGGCCGCAGCGGAAGCGGCCGAGGAGGATCCGACGTTCGCGCCCGACGCCGTCCGTGCCTCGGCGGCCAAGCTGTTCATCGATATCCAAGCGGCGTGGGACGCCGACGACCGCGTACGACTGCGCGGCCTGGTCGCGCCCGAGTTGCTGGCCGAGTGGGAGCGACGGCTGGACGACCTGGAGCGACGAGGCTGGCGCAACCGCGTGGCACCGATCGGCGAGCCGACCGTCGAGTACGTCGGCCTGAACAACCGCGGCGACGCGGACGGCGACCGGGTCACGGTGCGCATCGAGGCTAAGCTGCGCGACTACGTCGAAGATCGGGCCGGGCGCCACATCAAGCGCGCGGGGCGGCTCACCGAGACCGTGCGTACGCGCGAGTTCTGGACGCTGCGCAAGCGAGAGAACCACTGGATCCTGATTTCCATCGAGCAGGGCGCCGAGGGCACGCACGCGCTTGATCAGCAGATCGTTGCGACCCCCTGGGCAGACGAGCAGGCGATGCGCGATGAGGCCCTGGTGGAGGGCGCCGTCGCCGAGGCGGTACCCGCCGGGACCAAGGTGGCCGAGGTGGCAGATCTGCAGTACGAGGGCGACGCCCGCGCGGCGGCGCTCGATCTGAGCCTGGCCGACGGCCGGTTCGCGCCTGATGTGCTGGAGGTGGCAGCACGCCGCGCCGTCTCGGCCTGGGCCGAGGCGGTCGACGGCAAGGACGCCGCGCTGCTGGCGATCGCCACCCCGGGGGCCGCCCGCGAGCTGCTGCATCCGGGCGATCCCAGCGAGGAGACCCGGCTGGTGGTGCGCGGCCCCACGGTCAAGCGGATCAGGATCTTGGCCCTTGACGCCGGCTCCGAGCCGCCGACCATGACGATCGCGGTTGACCTGCAGGGCCGCCGCTACCTGGAGGACCGCGACACAACCGCGGTTGTGTCGGGCAGCCAGTCACGGGTCACGAGCTTCACCGAGCACTGGACGCTGGCGCTTGACGGGAGCTCCCGGCAGCCCTGGCGGATCGTGGCGGTCGACGCCCCGGTCTCCCGCGCCTGACCTCCGTCACCCCGGTCGCCCGCGCCTGAAAGCCGGCCCGCGGCTCGCGGCTCGCCCGGCCGGGCCTGATCAGCAGCCGGCAGCACGCCCGGCCGGTCCGCGTCGGGCCGCCCAATCCATAAGCTCTTGCGCGCGTGATCCCGATCAAGGACAACATGCCGACGGATCGGTTCCCGTTCGTGACGCTGGCCCTGATCCTGGTCAATGTCGTCGGCTACGTGCTGGCGGTCCACCACGGCGGCTCGCTGATCAGCGGGCCTGACGTCCACGAGATCGTCAAGTACGGGGCGATCCCCTATGCGCTCACGCACCCCGGCGAGCACTGTGGTCTGGCCACCGTCCAGGGCTTGGTCACCACGCAGACGATCGCCTGCCAGGGCCAGACCGGGGTCACCGGCGCGCCGACCGGGGTGCTGCCGACCTGGGAGACGATCTTCACCGGCATGTTCATGCACGCCTCGATCCTGCACATCGGGGGCAACATGCTGTTCCTGTGGATCTTCGGCAACAACGTCGAGGACTCGATGGGGCGGTTCAAGTACCTGGCGTTCTACCTGGTGGGAGGAATCGCGGCGCTGGCACTGCAAGTCGCCGTGAGCCCCAGCTCAACCGCGCCGACGGTCGGCGCGTCGGGGGCGATCGCGGCCGTGCTCGGCGGCTATATCGTGCTGTATCCCCGGGCACGCGTGCTGACGCTCGTGTTCATCATCCTGTTCTTCACCGTGATCGAGCTACCAGCGATCCTGATGCTGGGGATCTGGTTTGCCGAGCAGGCGGCGTTCGGGGCCGCCGGGCTGACCAATCCGACCGGAGGCGGAGAGGGCGTGGCGTACTTCGCCCACGTGGGCGGGTTCGCGTTCGGGGCGCTGGCGATCCGGGCGCTGGCCACACGACGCAAGCCGGTCCCCCCCGTGCGGCCGGTGCACTAGCCAGTGGCCGTCCCCGCAATTACGCTCGGGGACGAACACTAATGCGTGGTCCGATCCTGGCGCTCGCGCTGGTGTTCATCGCGATCCTCGCCGCGCTGACCGTGCTCGACGTCGTCCACAACGGGTTCAACGGGCTCGATGTCGTCGCAGCCGCGATCCTGGGACTGTTCGCGGTTGGCATCGTCGGGGCGCTGCGCAATCCTCCACCACAGTGATGCAAGAGTCCGTGCTGCTCCAGATCGGAAGAGCACACGTCTGAACTCCAGTCACGCCAATATC
>CALAQT010000029.1 GCA_937888775.1 uncultured Actinomycetes bacterium
GACGAGGCGTGAGGGACCGCCACCTACAAAGTTCTACGAGCTACGGGACAACCTCCGCCCGCCTGGAGCAGAAGCTAGATCTCGGCCGCTCGTCGGGGCGACGACCCCTGGTTCGTGGAGGCAGTCGCCTCTGGGTAGCTGGTCGAGACTGCTCCGTTTAGCCCAGGCAGAAGCGGTGCCGAGATCTCGCTCGACGCCGCCTTGCCGCTACGCGCGGCTAGCCTCAGCCATGTTTTCCGCGTCCCGCGTTCCCATCGCGTCCTGCAGCTGTCCCGTGTCGACATATTGCTGGAAGCTGGTGACTTTGTCGTTGCTCAGCTTCCAGACGTGGCAGACCTGGGCATCGATGCTCTTGCCCGTCGCTTTAAAGACCCCGGTGTAGCGGCATTCGACGGCGACGGTGTCGCCGGCGTCATAGAACTCGTTGGGGGTGACCGTGAAGCCATCCCATTCCGTGGCGAGCCTCATGAACAGGTTCTGCACGATGGCGTCCCCTCCGATCCAGGGCTCTCCATCAGGCTTGTACGGGTTGCCCTCAGCCTCGCGCCACTCGATGGCGGGATCGAAGATCCCCAACACGCCCGGAACATCACCGCGACCGAACGCTTGATACCCGCCCCTCACGATCTCAACGTTTCCCATCGCTACCGCCTTCCTTAGATTTGCCCCCGGTCTCGCGATCCTCCCAGCTGGGCCAGCTTCACGTCAAGGTCACCTGGGGTTGAACGTGAGCGAGCCGCGATTTCGCGACGATCGACATCGCCGAGCTGCCCGTAACCAAAGCGACCGCGCCACCCGCCGCTGCCCGAGAGCCAAACCGACCAGCCAGACGTCACCGACCGAGCCACCACCTTTTCACTGAGGCGCAAACGAGGGCTTTACCCGCGATGACACCAGACTGTCGCTTCGATCGGAGAAACAGAAGCAGCAACTCCAACGCGCAGACTTCTGCATCGTCGCCCCAGCAGCTACGAGATCGAGGCTCCCGCTTTAGCTGACCGCAGCCTCGGAGGAGAAGTCTGCCTGCCGTCTCACCCGTGCCATGAGATTGCTGCTGGTTCGTGGAAGCGGCAGTGACCGGCGGACTACAAGGCGCACCTCGTTGTCGTCCATCTGAGCGGTGGCTTGGGCAGCGACCTCGTGCCTGCTCGAGCGGCGAAGCGGCTGTGTCCGCACGCCGCGCCGGCAGCTCCTCTCACGCGAAAGCGCGAGCGCGGCCACAGCCTTCCATCGACTGCCGAAGTACGCCTGGGGACCGCGGCCAATAGTCGTGACTGTGTCTTGCGCGTGCCAAGCGCGGGTTTGACGGGGCCGCGGAGTGAGTGCTAGCGCAGCGTCCGCGGCAGGGTGGGGTGTAGGTGCTCGCAGCCGATTTCCGAGGATCGACATTGGCTTGAAGATCGTGTCATCGGGTTGCCGATGGCAGGAGAAGATCTTCCCGTCCAGCCACAGATGTCTGGTCGATCCTCATGTCGGGGCGCTCGTGCTGTCTACGGCGTAGTGGCCAAGGGCCTCGCCTACGTTTCGGCCTCGCCTACGTTTCGCATGAAGGACGGCGAGGGTTCAACGCGTGTGAGTGTGTTGTGCCGACATGGGGTCAGCAGGGCCGGACTGGCATCAAGCGCATCGGAGGGGCAGGAGGCGAGTTCGTGGCGGCGGTTGCCGACTTTCGGCGGGCTTCGGCTGGCGTGCCGGGGGGCGCCCGGTGCGGGCGAGCCCGGTCGCCCGCCGCATCGCGAGGGTCTGGGACCGAGTCGTGGAGGCTCGGGTCCGCGCACCGGCGTCCATGCGCCGCCGCCTGGACCCGGGGGGGATGGCGAGTCGGTCGTCAGCAAGGATCGATAGACGACGGTCATCGACGCGCATAGCGCGAGGACTACTCCTACATCGAGGGTGCCGTTGAGCATGTAGGCAAGCGACGTACTCATATCTCGAGACTCCTCGGGACCGTTTGGGTACAGCAAGGCGTTGACGGCAGCTCGGAAGGTTGTAGTCCAACGGTCTTCGCCCCTTGCGTCAATTCGGCGTTCGCCGTATCTTTGGTCGGAAACTGGAGGGCAGCGATGGGCGTGTTGCGGCAGGCCGACTTGCGCACGGCGCTCGACGTCGTCGCCGAGCTCGGCGAAGCCGATGACGTTGATGCCTTTGGTGCTGGTGTCGTGGCCGGGCTGCGGCGGCTCATCCCAGCCGACGCGGTCGCCTACAACGAGATCGACTTCCGTGCAGGTAACGCGATCGTGGTGGTCGACCCGCCCCAGATCTGGTTCGCCGCCTGCGTGGAGGCGCTGGCCCGCTACGGATCGCAGAACCCGCTCGTCGCCCACGCCATCCGCGAGCCGCACTTCCCGGCGCTGAAGGTCTCAGACTTCGTGAGCCGCCGCGAGTTTCGCCGGACCGACATCTATGACTGCCTGTTCCGTCCGTCCGGACTCGAATACCAGATGGCGTGCGGCTTGCCTGGCCCCCAAGCGCTCGTGGTCGGCATCTCGATCAACCGCTGCAGCCGGGAATTCTCAGAGCGCGACCGAGCGCTGCTTGACCTGCTACGCCCCCACCTAGTACAAGCTCACGCGCGGGCTGCCGCCCGGGAGCTGAGCCAAGCGACAATCCTCATGCTCGAGGCCGCGCTCGGTGGAGTCGGTCGAGCAGCGATCCTTCTATCCGCTGGCGGTGTGATCCAAGCCGCGAGCGCTCAAGCGCTCCAATGGCTCGACGAATACTGTCCGGCGCCACCAAGCGAAGAGATGTTGCCTGAACCGCTCGCCGCCTGGCAAGAGCGCCGCCGCGAGATACTCACCAAGGGCGGAGCGCGGAGCGGTGACGAGGTACTGGAGATCCGGTGCGGCTCCCGATGCCTGACCATCCGTGCCATTGGCGATCAAGAAGCAGACCACGACCTGCTCGTCTTCGAAGAACGTCATGAAGTGTCGTGGCACCAACTGCGGATGCTAGGACTAACCCCACGGCAAGCCGAGATCCTGCAGCTGGTCGCCGCGGGCCGGTCAGACCGCGAGATCGCTTGCCTGCTGTTCGTTAGCGAGCACACGGTCGGTAAGCACCTCGAACACATCTTTACCCGGCTCCAAGTAACTTCCCGCACCGCCGCCGCAGCAGTAGCCTGGCAAACCACCCACTGAACGCCAGGATGCGTCTGACCGGCGGCCGTCATTGATAGCCCGCGGGTGCTTCCTGGCAACTGAGCCGGGTTATCATCGCCAGCGCTGAGTGGGGCCGGACCTCCGTCGTCTCGACCGGCGTCCTCGATCAGCGTCCTGGCCTCGGGGCGCACACGAACTGCACCAACCGAGCGCCGCAGCGCGACATTCCGGGGCCCTTGCGCTTTCGCGTGAGAGGAGCTGCCGGCGCGGAGGTGCGGAGACAGCCGCTTCGCCGCTCGAGCAGACGCCAGGTCGTCGCCCAAGTCACCGCTCGGTTGGACAAGCCGCGGTAGTCCGTAACAGGGCGGTGTCCGCTTCTGGTTTGTCGCCCCAGCAGCCACGACGGCGACGCAGCTGCTTCAGCTCGCCGCCGGCCCGAAGCAGAAGCAGGGCGAGCCCCCAATCACGGTGGCGAGGTGCCCGCTGGTTCGTGAATGCGGAAGTCTCGCCCAGCTCCCTGCGTAGCGCGTCCCCGGTTCTGGCGACGAGCAGGGCGCTCTATGCGGCGTGGTTGCGTCCCGCTCTGGCGCCAGCGCGGGTACGCTCGCGCCGCTCAGCGACAATGTTCGGCGTGCTCGCGAAGCACACCCCGCGAGCGTCCAGACGGGATTTGCGGAACGGCGCGCATAGTGGGAGGGTGTAGGGATGCGGGGGCGCTTCTTGATAGCCGTGATCGGGTGCGTGGTGCTGTCGACGCCTGCCGCGGCGGGCGCGGCGGGCTGGACGATCGCGCCGGCGCCGAGCCCGAACGTGTCCGTGCCGCTGACCGCGACGCTGTCGGCGGTGTCGTGCGCCTCGCCGTCGATGTGTGTCGCCGTTGGGTCCTACCTCGATTCGAACAGCAACCCCGCGGGCTCGCTGGCGGAGCTCTGGAACGGCTCGAGCTGGTCGCTGCTGACGACGCCGAAGCTGATGGCCGCAACCCTCGACGGGGTCTCGTGCGCGACCGTCTCGGCGTGCGTCGCCGTGGGGTACTACGGCTCGAACGCGACGCAGCTGATCGAGGTGTGGAACGGCACGAGGTGGTCGGTCCAGAGCGGCGCCATCGCCGGGGCAACGGGGACCCTCAGCGCGGTCTCATGCACCTCGGCCAGCGCCTGCATGGCAGTCGGCTCGTGCCCGTCTTGCAACGGCACTGGCTTCAGCGAACTGTGGAACGGGACGAGCTGGACCGCCGAGACCGTGCCAGACCCCGGTCCAGGCGGAGCCTCCACACCGACCCACGCGCTTACGAGCGTGTCGTGCACCTCCGGCGGCGCCTGCAGCGCGTTGGGGACGTATTTGGCCAAGGGCGTGGAGCAGACGCTGACCGCCGAGTGGAACGGCAGCAGCTGGTCGGTTCAGGGCGGCCAGGCAGCCGGCAAGACATACCCGGAGCTGGGCAGCGTGTCGTGCGCCGCCGCGAACGACTGCGAGGCGGTCGGTGCCGGCGCGGAGGGCTGGAACGGCACGACGTGGTCGGCGCAGAACCTCCCGGGCGCCGGGCTGAAGGGCGTGTCATGCCCCTCCACCGCGTCGTGCATCGGCGTCGGAGACGCGACCGCGGACACGTACGACGGCACGGCCTGGACGGCCCACGACATAAAAGCCACGCCGAGCGGCGGATCGGCACCGCAGCTCGCGGCGGTCTCCTGCGGGTCGAGCGCTGCCTGCGAGGCCGTCGGCTCCTACGTCACAGCCGGCGGGATCGTGGTGCCACTGGTGCTCGGCTACGACGGCACCACCTGGTCGGCGCAGCAGACGCCGACGATGACGAATACGACGAGCAGCCTCGCCGCCGTGTCGTGCTCGAGTCGCGGTGCGTGCACCGCGGTCGGCAGCGACGCCGGTGGGGTGCTGGTGGTGCGTGAAGGCGCCGGCGGGTGGTCGATCCAGAACGCGCCGAACCCTGACGGGGCGATCGCCCCGAGCATCACCGCCCCGGGGCTGATGGCGGTGTCGTGCCCGACCGCGAACGAGTGCGTAGCCGTCGGGAGCTACACGACGCCGGGCGGCAGTACGGCCGCGTTCGCCGAGTTGTGGAACGGCACGAGCTGGTCGCTGCAACCGACCCCCCAGACGGACAGCGACACCAGCACGAGCCTCTCCGCCGTCACCTGTCCATCGCCCGCGAAGTGCGTCGCCGCGGGCACTCAGACCGTCGGCCTCTCTGCGCCGATGAGCTCCACGACGTCGACGCTGACGGAGCAGTGGACCGGGTCGCGCTGGAAGTACCAGAGCGTCCAACCGGCTACTCCCGGGGACGGAAGCGGAGCCGAGGATGCGATCGACGCTCTCGTCGGGATCTCGTGCTCGTCGAGCAGCCACTGCACCGCCGTCGGGTTGGCATCCGAAGACAGCGGCTGCAACCGCTGCGGCACGCTGGCCGAGCGCTTCAACGGACACCACTGGACGCTGCAGCGGCACACCCAGACCGACAGTCTGCAGAGCGTGTCGTGCCCGGCACTGAAGCTGTGCGTGGCGGTCGGCGGCGCAGCCGCCCAGGTCTGGAACGGACGGGCGTGGAAGCTCAGACGGATCCCCGCCGCGCGCGGCGATGGGCTGACCGGGGTCTCGTGCCCCACCCGCAAGCTGTGCGTCGCCGTCGGGACCGCCAGGCACGGAC
>CALAQT010000030.1 GCA_937888775.1 uncultured Actinomycetes bacterium
GGCAGGGCGGCGGGCTGGGTGGAGGTCGGTTCGGCGGCGCGCAGGGTGCCGGTCGACCGGGCAGCTCGCCGGGTGAGGGGCGGCAGGGCGGCGGCCGTGGAGGCGGACGGCTGACGCTGGGACGCCACGGCGCGCGGCTGCTTTACGCCGAGCGACGCCACGCGCTGGTCGCCTTCGGGCCACCGCAGTCCGGTAAGTCCGCCGGCCTGGCCGTACCCGCGCTCCTGGAATGGGACGGACCGGCGATCGCCTCCTCGATCAAGACCGACCTGCTCGCCACGACGCTCGCTCGCCGCCGCGCGCTGGGACGGGTGTTCGTGTTCGATCCGTTCGCCCTGGCTTGCGGTCCTTCGCACACCTGGTCGCCGCTGCGGGCGGCCGGCAGCTGGGACGGCGCGCTGGAGGTCGCGTGGCGACTGGCGTCGGCGGCCGAGGTGGACCAGCGCAGCACCGAGGGCGGCGACTTCTGGGCGGTGGCGGCCGAGCAGCGCCTGGCGCCGCTGCTGTTCACCGCCGCCGCGAGCCGGGCGGGCATGGACACGGTTGTGCGCTGGACTTACGGCCAGGGTGGGCGCGAGCTGCACGAGGCGGTCAGCCGCCTGGCGCGAACGGCGGGCAACGAGGCGGCGATCGCCGACGCGCATGCCGCCTACGACGCGCTGCGCGCGTTCGAAGCCCAAGCCGATCGGACCCGATCCTCGATCGAAGCGACCGCACAGGCGCTGCTGCGGGCCTACCGCTTCGCCCGCGTGGCGCGCTCAGCCAGCTCGTGCGAGATAGTGCCCGACGCGCTGCTGGACGAGTCGGCGACGCTGTATCTGATCGGCGACGCCAAGGCCTCCAAGCTGCTGCGCCCGATCTTCCTGGCGCTGCTGGGCGAGATCGTCGACCGGGCCTACGAGCGCGCGACGCTGGCCGGCGGCGCGTTGCCGCGGCCGCTGCTGCTGTGTCTCGACGAGGCCGGCAATGTGGCGCCGCTGCCCAACCTGGCCGAGATCGCCTCTACCGCCCCCAGCCACAACATCCAGTTGGTCTCGATCTTTCACGACCTGGCGCAGGCCCGCAGCCGCTACGGCCAGCAGGCCGAGACGGTGATCAACAGCCATCGGGCCCGGATGCTGCTGCCGGGTGTCGCCGACTTGGAGACGCTGCGCTACTTCGCCGGGCTGGCCGGCGAGGAGGAGGCGCGCGAGGTCACGCGAACCACGGGCGCCGGAGGGGTCACACGCTCGGCCGGGCGCAGGAGGCGGCCGCTGATCGCGCCCGAGGCGCTGCGACAGCTGCGAGAGGGTCATGCGCTGCTGCTCTACGGACGCCTGGCGCCGGCACAGATCCGCCTGCGGATGTGGTTTGCCGACCGGCGGCTGCGGCGTCTGGCGAGGGTGAGGGCGAGATGAACTGGCGCGAGTCAGGCGACGGGAGCATCGACGGTCCCAGCGATGACGACTGGACCGATGACGAAGGCCGGCGTTGGCCGCTGACCTGGCAGCAGCTGTATCCGCGTGAGCGCTGGCTGTGGTTCGAGCGGCTGTGGAGCGACGTCTGCGCGCTGCGCGATCGCTACCGCCTGGCGGTCAGATCGGGTTGGTGGGAGGACCAGGTCCAGGTCGAGGCGCTCGCCGCGCTGGCCGCGTGGACCGGGCGCTATGACTCAGGCGAGTGGGATGACCCGCCGGGCAAGCTGGCACTCCTCTACGACCTGGAACGCGTCTCGGAGCTGATCAGGGACGGCCTGGATCCCTTCTACCCCCAGCGCGACCGGGTGACGTTTCACCGTTACCTGATCGACCTCGGGTGCGTGCCGCCGCCAGGGCGCCACTCGGACGATCCTCCGGAGCGAGCCGATCATGACCGGTACTAAGTGGTCGCGCTGCATGGCTGCCGATGGCATGCTCAGGCGATGGGTCGCCAGGCCAGGTTCCCGCTCGGCGCGGGCGTAACGCTTGAGGCGCTAGATCGCGACCCACACCCGGTGCTGGCGCGGCTGCGCGAGCAGGAGCCCGTGTCATGGGTGCCGGCGCTCGGCGGCTGGCTGGTAACCCGCCACGATCTGGCCTTGGCGGCGATGCGGGACGCGTCGAGGTTCACCCTCGACGATCCCCGCTTCTCGACCGCGCAGGTGATCGGTCCGAGCATGCTGAGCCTCGACGGCGCCCAGCACGCGCGCCATCGCGCGCCGTTCGTGGGCCCGTTCCGCGCAGCGGCGGTGCGCGAGCGCTTTGCGGCGGCGGCCGCTGCGCAGGCGCAGCAACTGGTGGGTGCGCTGGCGGCGGCCGGCAGCGCCGAGCTGCGCCGCAGCTTCGCCGGGCCGATGGCGGCGTCGATCATCACGCGGGCGCTCGGGCTCGACGGCGACGAGGTGGACTCAGTGCTCGCCTGGTATGAGGCGATCGTTGCCTCGGTGACCAGCATCACCGCCGGCCAGGGCGCAACCGCCGAGGGCGAGCTGGCGTTCGCCGGTCTGCAGGAACGGCTCGAGGCGGTGCTGGACCGTGGGCGCGAATCCTCGCTGCTGGCCGCGGCCGCGGCCGATTGCTCGCTGTCACGCGAGCAGATCGTGTCCAACGCGTCGGTGATGCTGTTCGGCGGGATCGAGACGACCGAGGGTATGATCGCCAACGCGGTCCTGCACCTGCTGATGGCCCCGCCGCAGCTGGAGCGCGTGCGCCACAGCCCGCAGCTGCTGGACGCCGCAATCGACGAGTCGCTGCGGCTGGAGCCGGCGGCCGCGGTGATCGACCGTTACGCGACCGCCGATACCGAGCTCGGCGGCGCCTCGGTGGCGGCCGGCGATTTGGTGCGGATCTCGATCAGCGCTGCCAATCGTGACCCGGCCGTGTTCGCCGACCCTGACGTCTTTGCACTGACGCGGGCCAACCACCGCCGCCACCTGGCCTTCGCGCAGGGGCCCCACGTCTGCGTCGGCGTCCATCTGGCCCGGCTGGAGACCCGAGCGGCGTTGCGGGCGCTGCTGCAGATGCTGCCCGAGCTGCGACTCGATCCGGAGCGGCCGGCGGAGGTACGAGGCCGCGTGTTCCGTAAGCCGCCGCGGCTGCAGATCCTCTGGAGTTAAGCGCCCGCAACGAATTCAGTGACGGCTTGTCCGGCAGTGATTCCGTCGCGCGCCCTTGATCTTCACCGGGCGGTCCCAGGTCGCGCCAACTCGATCCGCTTTACTCAGGACCTTCCCCGATCGCAGAGAGAGGAACACAATGAAGCTGAGCGCTCGCAACCAGCTGACCGGCACGGTGTCCGAGATCCATCGTGGCGAGGCAATCGCCAACGTCGTTCTGGACGTCGCGGGGCAGCGGCTGGTCAGTTCGATCACGGTCGAGGCGGTGGACGAGCTCGGCCTGCGCCCAGGCAGCCACGTCACCGCGATCGTCAAGGCGTCCGACGTGATCATCGGCGCGGCGGACTGAACGTCATGGCCCTGACAGAGCAGGGGCACGGCAAGCACAACCGCCGCCTGTCAATCCCGAACCATCATCCCGGGGCCGAGGCCGAGCTCCCGATCGATCGCCTGGCCCAGACCGGCGTCGGCGGCGAGGCCGCCTACGAGCTGATCACCAGCGAGCTGCTGCTCGACGGTATGGCGCGCCTGAACCTGGCCACGTTCGTGACCACATGGATGCCCACAATCGGCGCGCGGCTGATGGCCGACACCGCGGACAAGAACATGATCGACAAGGACGAGTACCCGCAGACCGCCGCAATCGAGTCGCGGTGCGTGAACATCCTCGCCGACCTATGGAACTCACCTGAGCACGAACATGCCACCGGCTGCTCGACGACAGGCTCCAGTGAAGCGGCGATGCTGGCCGGGATGGCGCTGAAGTGGCGCTGGCGTGACCGGATGCGCGCGGCCGGCAAGCCGACCGGCCGGCCGAACCTCGTGATGGGAGCCAACGTCCAGGTCTGCTGGGAGAAGTTCTGCCGCTACTGGGAGGTGGAGCCTCGGCTGGTGCCGATGGAGGGAGATCTGTTTCACCTCACCGCCGACCGAGCGGTGGCGCAGTGCGACGAGAACACGATCGGCGTCGTCGCGATCCTCGGGTCGACCTTCGACGGCAGCTACGAGCCGGTCAAGGAGATTGAGTCTGCGCTTGACCAACTCGAATCAGAGCGCGGAATTCACGTACCGATCCATGTCGACGCCGCCTCAGGCGGCTTCGTCGCACCCTTCATTCAGCCGGAGATCGAATGGGACTTCCGCTTGCCGCGTGTGCAGTCGATCAACGCCTCGGGTCACAAGTACGGCCTGGTGTACCCCGGCGTTGGCTGGGCTGTCTGGCGTGACCGCCAGGCCCTTCCGCAGGATCTGGTGTTCGACGTCAACTACCTCGGCGGCAACATGCCGACCTTCTCGCTGAACTTCTCACGCCCGGGCAGCGAGGTGATCGCGCAGTACTACATGTTCATGAGCCTCGGACACGACGGCTACAAGGCGGTGATGCAGAACCTGCAGGACGTGGCCAAGCACGTATCGTCGGGAATCGCCGAACTCGGGCCCTACCAGCTGATCTCCGACGGCAGCGATCTGCCGGTGTTCTCGTTCACGCTCGCGCCCGATGTCAAGAACTACACCGTGTTCGACGTCTCCGACCGGTTGCGCGAGCGCGGCTGGCTTGTCCCTGCCTACACGTTCCCGGATAACCGCAAGGATCTGAACGTGCTGCGAATCGTCGTGCGCGCGGGCATGAGCATGGAGATGGCCGATCTGCTGCTGGAGCATCTGCGCGAGCAGACCAAGCACCTGGAGTCGCTGACCGCGCCGCTGACGGGCCGGCCCAGCGAGCAGCGCAAGGCCTTCGCGCACTGACGCCGGAGGCCCGAGCAGGCCGACCAGGCCGACCAGACCGACCAGACCGAGCAGACCAAGCAGGCCGAGCCATATCTGACGGGCCCGACTGCCTGCCGTCGCCGTCTGGCACCACGGGAGGTCCCGCTGGGCGCCTAGATCAGCTCGGCCAGACGCCGCCCGGCATCTTCGATCTCCGCCAGCGTGCTCGCCTCCAGCACGGTCTGCAGGTCGAGGATCCGTGCGCCGAAGTCGTCGAGCTCGCGGGTGCCGACGATCGCGTGACACGGGACGCCGGCCTGACGCGCGCGCGTCGCGACCTCCGACACGGCCTTGCCCACCAGACTCTGGCTGTCAAGCTTGCCCTCGCCCGTGACCACTGCGCGGGCGCGGCGCATCCGGGCATCGAAGCCGACCGCGTCGAGCACAAACGCAGCCCCAGGGACGAGCTCGGCACCGAACACCGCCCACAACCCACCGGATAGGCCGCCCGCGGCGCCGGTCATCGGTACTCCCCGCGGATCACGCGGCAGGCGCCGGACCAGCGCCTCCAGGCGCCGCGACAGCTGGCGCACCTGCTCGGGACCGGCGCCCTTCTGGGGTCCGAACACGCGCGCGGCATCCTCAAACGGCGTGCGCACATCGCACAGAACAACCAGCCGGGCGCCCGCCAACCCGCCACCGGCGCGGATCGCCTTGATCGCCCCGGCACCGCCGTCGGTCGTCGCGCTTCCGCCCACCCCCAGGTACACCGTCCGCGCGCCCGCGGCGACCGCGGCGAGGATCAACTCGCCGGTGCCGAACGTGCTGGCGGCCACCGCGTCACGCTCGGGCACGGCGATCAGCTCCAGGCCGCTGGCCGCCGCCGTCTCCAGGATCCCCGTCTGACCGCGGATGCCGAACGGAGCCTCCAGCGGTCGGCCGAGCGGATCGGAGACCCTGGCAAGATTCATCTCGACCCCCGGGGCCGCCATCAGCGCCGCCAGCGTCCCCTCGCCCCCGTCTGCCACCGGACACAGATCGACCTCGCGGCCACCAGCCCGCAACCCTCGTCCGGCCGCGGTCGCCACCTCGACGGCGGTGAACGTCCCCTTGAAGGAATCCGGCGCGATCAGGACAGAGGTCGGGATGGCGACAGCGGGCGGCACGCGGGCAGTATCGCTGGCAAGCCGTCATCCTGTCTGTGTGCTCCCCACCGCAAATGCCGTCGAGCAGCATTGGGCATGGCCGAGTACGTAACCGTCGAAGCCGCCGGGATCGAGGTCCGGGTCTCCAACCCGGGCAAGGTGTTCTTCCCTGAGCGCCAGATCACCAAGCTCGACCTGATCAACTACTACCTCGCGTTGGCGCCGCAGACGATCAATCATCTGCGCGACCGCCCAACCGTGCTCAAGCGCTTCGTCGACGGCGCCGCCAAACCTCCGTTCTTTCAGAAGCGGGTGCCCGACTCGGCGCCCCCCTGGATTCAGACCGCCATCGTGACCTTCCCCAGCGGCCGCTCCGCCCGCGAGCTGCTGCCCAACGACGCCGCCCATCTCGTCTGGGGGCTCAATCTCGGCGTGATCGACTGGAATCCGTGGCCTGTGCGCGCCGCCGACCTCGATCATCCTGACGAGCTGAGAGTCGATCTGGACCCGACGCCGGAAGCCGGTTGGGACGACGTGCGCCAGGTCGCGCTGGTGGCCGGCCAGGTGCTCTCCGATCATGGCCTGACCGGATTCCCTAAGACCAGCGGCTCACGGGGGATCCACATCAACGCGCGCATCCACCCCGAGCGGAGCTTCGACGAGGTCCGGCGCGCCGCGGTCGCGCTGGCCCGCGAGGTGGAGCGCCGGGTTCCCGAGCTCGCCACCAGCAAGTGGTGGAAGGAAGAGCGCCACGGCGTGTTCGTCGACTACAACCAGAACGCGCGGGACCGGACCGTCGCCTCGGCCTACAGCGTGCGCCCTACGCACGACGCGCGGGTCTCGACCCCGCTTCGCTGGGACGAGGTCGCCGACGTGGAGCCCGCCGAACTGCGGATCGACACGGTGCTGGCGCGGGTGGCCGAGCTGGGAGACCCAAGCGCCGAGATCGATGCCCATGCCGGCTCACTCGACGCGCTGCTGGAGCTCGCGGCGGAAGACGAGGCGGCCGGCCTCGGCGACGCGCCATGGCCGCCGCACTTTCGCAAGCAGCGCGGCGAGCCTAAGCGGGTACAGCCGAGCCGAGCCAGGCCGGAGGCCGACTAGGCGCGAACACCCCCGCGCACCTCCCGCGCACCGGGCCCGTGAGGCCGGGTGCTAGGAGCGCATCTGCTCCAACCGGCAATCCGCGGCCGGTTTGTCTTCACGCCAGCGCACGATCTTGGTGCCGTGGCGGATCCGGCCGCCACTGGCGTGGTCGAAGGTGACCTCGACGACCAGCTCAGGACGCAACGCGATCCATTCGAGGTCCTTCTCGCTCTTCCAGCGACTCGGATCGCCGTGGCCACGCTCGCCGGTCTCATACGGCGCCAGCCGCTGCACCAGAGCGCGCTTCTCGGCCGCTCGCAGTCCCGATGAGTGCCCGACCACGTGCAGCTCGCCTGCGCTGTCATAGAGCCCGAGGATCAGCGAGCCGACGGTCCCGGCTTCCTTACCCGGCCGGTAACCGGCGATCACCGCGTCGATCATGCGCACGCGCTTGATCTTGACCATGCCGGTTCGCTGACCGGGGCGGTAGGGCGCGTTGACGTCCTTGGCCACGACCCCCTCGCCCGCCAGCAGCCACGGCGCGGCATCGGCCGGGTCACGCGTCAACGGCGTCAGCCCGATGCCGGCGCCCAGCGCTTCCAGGCCGGCGCGGCGCCGGGCGAACGGCAGCTCGAGCAGCGATTCGTCCTCACGCGCCAGCAGGTCGAAGGCGATGTAGTGGGCCGGGGTCTGCTCGGCGAGCATCGCGATGCGCGAGGCGGCCGGGTGGATTCGCTGCTGGAGCGCGCCGAAGTCCTGCTGACCGTCGTCGCCGTCGATCACGATCTCGCCGTCGATCACATACCGACCGGGCGAGAAGGAAAGCTCGGGAAAGTACCGTCCGAGCGGCTTGCCGCCACGCGATTGCAGCGTCAGCTGTTCGCCGTCGACGAACGCGATCGCCCTGAAGCCATCGAATTTCGGCTCATAGGACCACTGCTCACCCCGCGGCAGATCCGCTCTGGAGCGGGCCAGTTGGGGCTCGATCGGAGGCTTGAGCGGGAGCGCCAAGGTCGCCGGCGATGGTAGTGGCTTGCGTCGTGATTCGAGATTTCGGGAGCAGATCTCGCGAGCGGCTGGGCGCGATCTGGCCGAGTCCTGACGCTGGTGCTTCCCGCCGCCGTGAGTACGGGGCGCCCGGATGGGATCCCTTTATGGCGGGACGCACTTAGTAGGATCCGGGCAGATGTCGGCCGACCATGCCACCGCCGCCGAGGAGGAGTACCTCGAATCGCTGTTCTGGCTGTTCGAGGCCGGACTGCCGATGACCGGGGCCAATCTCTCCCGCGCGATGCGGCTCTCCGCGCCGACGGTGCACGAGATGGTCAGGCGCCTGGAGCGCGACGGCTACATACAGCGCAACGCCGAGCGCCTGATCGCCTTCACGGAGGACGGCCGCGAGCACGCCGAGCGGATCGTCAGCCGCCATCGGATGATCGAGCGTTTCCTGACCGACGTCGTCGGCGTTCCATGGGACGACGTCCACGAGGAGGCTGAGCACCTGGAGCACGCGATGACGCCGCGCTTTGAGGCCTATGTGCGCGCTTCAGTGGGCGACGCCAAGACCTGTCCGCACGGCCATCCAATCCAGGTCGGCAAGCGGATCGACGGCGTCCCGCTCGCCGACTGCGCCGAGGGCGCCAGAGTGACGATCCTGCGGCTGGAGAACGAAGCCGAGGATCTCCTGCACTACCTCAAGGACGCCGGGATCGAGCCGGGGCTGCAGGGGGAGGTGGCCTCCAACGACGGTGAGCACGTCGAGGTGCGAGCCGGCTCGCAGACCGCGACGGTCACGGTCAGCGTCGCCGAGACAGTCTCCGTGCTCGCCGACCCCTCACCGCCACCGCGGACTGCGTTGCCCGAGCAGCTGGTGCTCGGACGCGAGCGATACGGTCGCTAAAGGGCTCGTCGTGAGCTGTGAGCTGGTCCGTCAGGCGGCCGGCACGGCGGAGCACACCTCCGCGTAGGCCTCGGCCAAGCGCGTGACGCCCTGTTCGATCTCGTCTGGAGTGACCCCAGAGTAGGCCAGCCGCAGCGAGGACTCGGCCCCGTCCAGGACGAAGTCAGAGCCCTTGACGAACTGCACGCCACGCGCAGCGGCCGCCTGAAACAGGGCATTGACATCGGTGCCTTCGGGCAGCTCCAGCCACAGGAAGTAGCCGCCCTCGGGTGCCACGAATCGCCAGTCGGGAAGCTGGCTGGCAAGTGCGGAGCAGAGCGTCTGGGCGCGCTGACGCAGCGCTTCACGGACGGTCTGGATCGACTTGTCGATCGCACCAGAGCGGCAGAACTCGTTCACGATCGCCTGCGACACCATGCTGGGGGAGATGTATGTGCTGGTGGCGATCTTGGCGACCCGCGCGATCAGCCCCTCCGGGCCGACGAGATAACCGACGCGAATCCCGGGGCAGACGGTCTTTGAGAAAGAGGAGGCGTAGACGACGGTGTCGCCGGCGATCGAGAGCATCGTCGCCAGCGGCGCGCCCTCGAATCGCAGTGCCACGTACGGATCGTCCTCGAAGATCGTGAAGTCGTGGGCGCGGGCCAGCTCGATCAAACGCCGGCGCTTGTCCGCCGACAGCGTATAGCCGGCGGGATTCTGGAAGTTGGGGATGATGTGCGCCAGCTTGGGGCGGACCCCGGCGATCAGCACCCGCTCGACGGCCGCCACGTCGATCCCGTCGGGCTCCAGCTCCACCATCCGCACGTCGGCGCCGCGATTGCGCAGCGAGAGCAGCGTGCGGTCGTAGGTCGGACGCTCGACGAGCACCGAGTCGCCGGGGGCCACCAGCGCGTCGAACAGGAACGCGTCGGCCTGCATCGAGCCGTTGGTGACCAGGACCTGCTTGGGATCCACATGGTGGCGCTCGGCGATCCACTGGCGCAGCGGCGGGTAGCCGACTGAGGTTCCGTATCCGGTCATCCCGCCGGGATCGGAGGCGAAAGCGCGGTCGGCGGCGGCGCGCAAGCCATCGACGTCGACGATGTCGAGCGACGGCGCTCCTCGGGCAAATGAGATCGT
>CALAQT010000031.1 GCA_937888775.1 uncultured Actinomycetes bacterium
GCGCGATCTCCTCCGGCTCTCCTTCGGCCAGCGTCAGCGCCACATCCGGATGACGTTCACGAAAGGTCGCCACCGCCAGTGGCATCAACGTCGCGCCGGCCGAGGGAAACGAGGCGACCCGGAGCCGCCCGGCGCGAACTCCCAGGACGGCCGCCAGATCGGTCTCGGCGGCCTCAACCTGCGCGAAGATCGCTTCGGCATGCTCCACCAGCGTCGCACCGGCAGCCGTCGGCCGGACGCCGCGGCGGTCGCGGGTGACAAGCGTGGTGCCGGTCTCGGCTTCCAGGCGCGCGATCGACTGTGAGACGGCCGATTGGGTGTAGGACAGCGCCTCGGCCGCCGCCGAGAACGACCCGCGGCCGATGACCTCGCACAGCACCTGCAGGCGGCCCAAGTTCAGCATTAGCAAATCTTATCCTAAAGATGACTAACTTCATTAGCGCTGATAGCAGGTGGCTGCGATGCTCGCGCTGAACTCAAAGCCCATACCAGATTAACGATCACCAGACAGGACGCTGCGCATGGCACCTCACACGATCATTTCCTACGACGACACCCAGAACGACCAGGACGCGCTGATGCTGGGGCGGATCCTTGGCCAGGCTGGATCCCAGCTCATGCTCGCCTACGTTCGCCACACCACCCAGGCGCAGCGCTCGCGCGAGGAGCTCGATCAACAGGCCGCACAGGCGTTGCTCGATCGCGGCGCACTGTGGCTGGGCGACGACGACGTCCAGCGACGGGTGGTGGTCAACGCCTCCACGGCCGCCGGCCTGACCCAGCTCGCCGAGCAGGAGGACGCTGACATCGTCGTGTTCGGGTCCGATTACCGCACCGCCGCCGGCCACGTGGCCCCGGGCCGCTCGGCGCAGGCGCTGCTGGATGGCGGACCCACTGCGGTCGCGATCGCTCCTGCCAACTACCGCACCGACAGCGCCCGGTCGATCAACTGGATCGGCGTGCTACCCGGTTCCGCCGACGACGCGGCGCTGGAGACCGCACGCGACCTCGCCTCGTATTTTGATGCGCAGCTCACTGACGCCCACCGAGGCATCGATATGCTGGTCGTCGGCTCACGCCAGGAGGCGCGTGAGGGCCGGGTGATGGTCACCGCTCAGGCACAGAACGCGATCGAGCAGGCGACCTCGCCAGTGCTGGTCGTCGCCCGCAGCGTGCCGATCCGCTTCCAGACGCTCGTCACCGCTTAGCTCTCACCGCTGGATTTCACGGGGCGGGCGCAGGCGCCCGCCAATGTCCGCCCCGTAACGTGTCAGCCGCTTGCGCACGCTCGTCGTTTCAGATCTCCATCTCGGCGCGCGGCTGCGGAATGACGTGCTCAGCCGCCGAGGGCCGGCCACCCGCTTGCTCGAAGCGCTCGATGGGGTCCAGCGGCTCGTATTGCTCGGCGACATCGTCGAGTTGATGCACGGAAGGCCGCAGCAGGCGATGTCGATCGCCGAGCCCGTGCTGCGCGCACTGGGTGAACGCCTGGGCCCCGACCGCGAGGCGATCATCGTGCCCGGCAACCACGATGCCGCCCTGGTACGCAACTGGGTCCGTACCCAGGGCAGCCGGCTAAGGCCCGACAGCCGCGTGCCACTCACCGTCACACGGATGCTGGCGCAGCTGGGGGAGTGGCTCTCGCCCGCGCACGTGCGGGCGCATTATCCGGGCGTGTGGCTGTCGGAGAGGGTGTGGGCGACCCACGGCCATTACCTGGACCGCCACCTGCTGCCCGAGTCCGCGTTCGGGCTCGCGCGCGGGCTGCTCGGCCGCCTGCCGCGGGACGGGGCGCTGCCGATCGAATACGAGCTGGCGGGCGGCCCGTCGGTGACCCGGGTGGAGTCGCTGCTGGCCCGGCTGCTGCCGCGTCCCCTAGCCGCGCTGGCCGAGAACGCCGCCGAGCTGATGCGCGCCGCCTCGATGCCACCCGTCCAGCGGGTGCTGCATCCCCGGCTGGCGCCGCTGACCTCGATGCTGCTAGGACTGCAGATGCGCCACGCGAGCATCCCGGCGATGGCGCGCGTGGTCCATCGCCTGGGGGTCGACGCCGAGTTTGTGGTGTTCGGGCACGTACACCGCCGGGGGCCGCTGGAAAGCGAGCGACTCGCGCTCTGGCACGGACCCGGCGGGCGCCCGCAGATGGTCAACACCGGCTCCTGGGTGTATGAGCCGCTGCTCGTCAACCACGCGCGAGGCCCCCACCCCTACTGGCCGGGTGGCGCGGTGATCCTGGAGTCGGGAGCGCCGCCGCGCTCGGTGGGACTGCTCGACGGGCTCGACGCCGGCGAGTGGCGCTAAGCGCTTCCGATCACGGCACCTGGATCAGATGGCTGTCGCCGCACTCGTGCCAGAGATAGCCACGCTCCAGCGCGGCGGCGTAGCAGCGCCTGAGCAGCTCATCGCCGGCGATCGCCGCCAGCAGCTGCAAATGCGAGGCGCGCGGCTCGTGCTAGCCGGTGATCAGGCCGTCGACGACGCGCACGCCACGAGACGGATCGATCACCAGGCCGGTCCAGCCTGAACTCGGCACGAGCGTCCCGTCGCCCCGCGCGACGGTCTCGAGCGCTCGCACGACGGTCGTCCCGACCGCGATCACCCGCCCCCCGGCCCCGCGCGTTGCCGCTACCAGGCGCGCGGTCACCGCGGGCACCTCGTACTGCTCGGCAAACGGCGGCTCGTGGCCCTCAGGGGATGAGACACCAGTGTGGAGCGTGATCGGCGCAATCAGCACCCCGCGAGCGACGAGCTCGGTGATCAGGCGCCGCGTGAGCGGCCGGCCGGCGCTGGGCATCTCCGCACTGCCCGGCGTGATCGCATACACGTTCTGATACGCGTCAAGCGGCCCGGGCCTGTCCACGTAGCCATAGCGGATCGGCTCTCCGTGGCGCTCCAGGAGCTGGGCCAGTGTCATGGGGCCGGCGAACCTGGCCAGGAGCAATCGCGACCCCGAGGCATACGGCGCCACCAGCTCCAGATCCGCCTCGCCGCCGGCCAGCCTGATCGACTCGCCGGCGCGCCCGCGCTGGGGCCGGGCCCCGTCCGGGGTCCGTAGCTCGACCACACGCCAGCTCTCGTCGAGCTCGGGCGCCCGGGTGGCGAAGTGAACTCGCACCGGCGCGCCATCGTGCCGTCGCCCCGAGATTGCGGCCGCCAGCGTGGCGGAGACATTGACCACGACCAAGTCCCCCGGCGCCAGGAATGCCGGCAGCCGGTCAAAACGGGTGTGCATGATCGATCCCTCGCGGCCGTCGGCAACCAGCAGCCTGACGGAGTCACGGTCGATCCCGCGCTCCTCGGGCGGTGCAGTCGCCTCCAGTGCCGGCGGCAGCTCGAAGGCCAGCGCGCTCATCACCTGGGTCCGCTCGCGACGATCTGGCGCGCCTGATATCGCCCGCGCGCCTGATATCGCCCGCTGGGCAGATCGCCGTCGATCAACTCTAGCAGCCCGGGAACGCTGAGCTCCGGCGCCGGACGATCGGAGATGTCCTCGCCGGGAAACGCCTCCTGATGCATCCTGGTGCGCATGTCGCCGGGGTCGACTGCGTAGATCCGGAGCTCCGGGCGCTCGGCGGCGAGGATCGCCGAGAGCTGCTCCAGCGCTGCCTTGGAGGATCCGTAACCGCCCCAGCCCTCGTAGGGCTCGATCGCGGCATCCGAGGTGACGTTGACGATCGCCCCACCCGGCCGGATGGCGGGCAACGCCAGCTGGGTCAGGGCCAGCGGCGCCAGCACATTGACGCAATAGACGCGCTCCAGCTCGCGCAGCGGATAGTCGGCCAGCGCGGGCTGCGGGCTGGGCCCCAGAACGCTGGCGTTGTTGACCAGCAGATCAAGCGGCGAGCCGGCCGCGTCCACCAACGCCTCGCGGTGCCACGCGTCGGTCACGTCTCCGGGGATCGCGATCACCTCCGTGAGCTGTCCCAACTCGCGCGCGGCGGACTGCAGCTCGTCGCCACCGCGTGCGTCGATCACCAGCCTGAAGCCCCGACGGGCGAGCGTCCGGGTCAGCGCCAGACCCAGTCCGCGTGATGCTCCGGTGACGAGTGCGACTGCCATGAGACCAAGCTACGCCGCCGGCGGTCCCGGTTGAAAGAGGCAATTAGTCCTAGTGCCAGGGCTGCTCGCCGATTAGCCCCTGTCTGACGGCCAACAGCGCGGCCTGGGTGCGATCGGCGACACCGAGCTTCTCCAGCAGATGACCGACATGGTTCTTGACCGTCTTCTCCGAGATTCCCAGCTCAGCCGCGATTCGCTTGTTCGAGCGCCCGCCGGCGATCAGCTCCAGCACCTCACGCTCGCGCCGAGTCAGCCGCTCGTGATCGGAGACCGGCGAGCGCTGACGTTGCGCGATCGTGTGAACCAATCGCGCCGCGGCCGTCGGGTCGATGATCGCCTCACCGGCGTGGGCCGCGCGCACGGCGCGGGCCAGCTCGGCTGGCTCGACGTCCTTGAGCAGGTAGCCAGCCGCGCCGGCCTCGATCGCCGGCATCAGACGGTCGTCGTCCAGGAAGCTGGTCAGCACGATCACGCGGCTGGCCGACCCTCGCCCGCGCAGCTCCTGCATCGCGCTCACGCCGTCGAGCTCCGGCATCACGAGGTCCATCAGGATAACGTCTGGGTTCAGGCGCTGCGCCTGCGTTAGCGCCTGAGCGCCATCCGCCCCGCCTCGCCCACCACCTCGATCCCCTCCTGCAGGGCCAGAAACGTGCGCAGGCCCTCCCGAACGACAGCGTGGTCATCGACGATCAGGACGCGGATCGCCTCAGCGGGCATCCAGCGCCACCTCCAGGCGCACGGTCGTGCCTGCGCCGGGGAGCAGAGCGGATCTCCAGCCGGCCGCCAAGCTCCCGAGCGCGCTCCTCCATCGAGGTCAGCCCCAAGTGACGGGAGCGCGTCTGCGTGCGATGCGGGTCAAAGCCCACTCCGTCGTCGGCCACCTCCACCGTGAGACCGGTCTCCCCGTCGCGCAGGCGCACGGTCACCCGGCTGGCACCGGCGTGTCGCACGGCGTTGTGCAACGCCTCGAGCGCGATCCGCAGCACGCCGGCCTCCAGCTCCTCACGCCGTGACCCGGCCCCCGCCCACCCGCGTGGGCCACGCTGATCGCGCTGCGACCTCGCATCCGGCCCTTCGAGCGCGATCTCGATCCCGTGGATCCGGCGCAGCATCTCCACCTCCTTGCCCAGCACGCCAACGAGCCCGTCGCGCTGCAGGTCTGCGGGACGCAGGCCCAGGATCAGCGTCCGCAGCTCCGCCAGAGACTCACGAGCAAGCTCTGACACCCGCACCAGCTGCTCGCGGGCCGCGTTCGGATCACGCTCAATCAGCGTCGCCGCGGAATCAGCCCCCAAGCTGAGGCTGAAAAGCTTCTGGCTGACGACGTCGTGCAACTCGAGCGCCAGGCGATTGCGCTCCTCCAGGATCGACAGCTCGCGGCTGCGCTCATACAGCCGCGCGTTGGTGATCGCGATCGCGGCGTGCGCGGCCAGGAGCCCGATCAGCTCCTCGTCGGATCGGTCAAACGCGACAGCGTCCAGCTTCTCGGTCAGATAGAAAGCTCCGATCACCGCCTCGCCGGCGACGATCGGAACCCCCAGGAACGAGTGCATGTCCGGGTGCCGGCTGGGCCACCAGCCCCGGAAGCGAGGATCGCGGTGGATGTCCTCGGTGCGGTAGGGGCCGGGGCCCGCCAGCATCGCACCCAGCATCCCGTGGGTGCGCGGCAGTGGCCCCATCGCGGCGATCAGCTCGTCGTGCATCCCGGCGACCAGGAAGCGCCGGAAGCCCCCGTCACCGTCCGGGATGCCCAGCGCCGCAAAGCGCGCCGCCGCCAGCTCGCGCGCGGAGTCGACCAGGCGCTGGAGTACGTCGTCGACCGACAGCTCAGACGCCACCGCCAGCACGGCATCGCTAACCGCCTTCAGTGCAGGGGTCACCCGCTCCGGCATCGTCGAGACGATAGCTTTGGTGGGGATGCCAAAGCTGTTCCTCTGGACCCAGGTAGCGATCTGCGTCTTTGTGCTGGCCGGAATGGTGATCGCGATCACTAAGCTGGCCTGATCCGAGACGACCCCCCGGGACCCGGTAGCGTCAGCCTCGCGGCGAGCTCGGTGCGGTCGCCGCGGCGGCGTCGAGCAGGCCGTAGCCGTAGCTCGGGTTGGGCTGGGAGCCACCCAACGCCACCGCGGTCTGCTCCAACCTGGCCAGGATCTGATCCGGCGTGGGATGGCGGCCGATGACCCTGCTGGCGATCACCAACGCCGCGGTCGCGGCCACCTCAGGCGAGGACATCGAGGTGCCGATCTGGTCGCTCGGATAGCCGAACCGGCCCCATCGGGGCGGATCCACGAGCGTAAGCTGGCGGATCGAGGGCAGATTGCGGTCAGGATGGCAGTCGGGGTCGCCCGGCAGAACCGCGTCGTCACCGCCGCCGGGCGCGACCAGATCGAGGCCCACCCCGCCGTTTGAGTAATTGGCCAGGCAGCGGTCGCGCGTGGTGGCGCCGACCGAGATCACCGACGGAGCCCGGGCCGGATAGGCGAGCTGATCGGTCTGATCGTTGCCCGCCGCGGCCACGACCGCCACGCCGCGGCTATGCGCGAAGTTGATCGCCGTGATGATGTTGGGAATCTCGGCCGCCGAGGTGACCTCCCCGGGCGAGAACTCCAGGCTCAGGTTGATCACCTCAGCGCCGTGGTTGACCGCGTAGCGGATGCCGCGCGCAATCGTCGTCTCGCTGCCCTGGCCGCTGGCGTCTAGCACGCGGACCGGCATGATCGACGCCCCGTAAGCGAGCCCAGTCAGCCCGATCCCGTTGTTGGTCGACTCGGCCACCAAGCCGGCCACGAACGTGCCGTGGCCGTTGCGGTCGACCGGATAGCGGTTGTTGTCCACCAAATCGTAAGGAGCGACAAAGCGCGTGCGATTGAAATCAGGCGACCTGCGGAACTGTCGCCAGTTGCGATACGCCACGCCGGTGTCGAGAATCGCCACGGTCACGCCGCGCCCGCCGGGACGATGGTCGGCCAGCAGGTTCTCCCAGGCCATCGGGGCGTTGACTCCCGCGGCGGCCAGGAAGTTCCATTGCATCGCCTGCCAGCCACCAGCCCGGTTCGATAGACCTCGATCGTCCGGATACCACCCGCCGGCCGCGTGAGCGATGAAGTCAGGCTCGGCGAAGTTGACCCCGGGCCCGCGGCGCAACGCCGCAATCGCCGTGGGAACGCTCTCGCCTCGGCGCAGATGCACGACGCGGATCTCCGACGTCGCCGGCGAGATCGTGGCGCGGCTGGCTTCTCGCCGTTGCAGATCGGCGGTAACCGGCGCCGGCGCTGCGCGGGAGTAGCCGACGATCACCTCGCCGGGAACGTATGCGGCGGCTCTGGCGACCCCGGTGATCGCGAGCATCGCCAGGCCGATCAGCAACGCGGCCAACAGCGCAGCGGCGGTCGATCGACGGATTGGCGGTAGGCAGAGCAAGGCGGCTGGTGTGCGGCTGCGGCTCCAAAGAACCCGGGCACACCTTTAAGACATCATCAAGAGGCCAAAAGTTTCCCTGCTGCAAACGGTATCGCCCAGCTCTCCTGAGCATCGACGATGAGCTCGCACCTCTTCCCACGCGACAAGTACTTCATGCGCCTGGCGCTGCGCGAAGCGACCCGAGCGCTCGAGCACGACGACATCCCGGTTGGCGCCGTCGTTGTGCAGGACGGAGAAGTGATCGGATCAGCCCATAACGAACGCGAGCTACGCTCCGACCCGACCGCCCACGCAGAGATGATCGCCTTGCGCGAAGCGGCCCGCACGCTGGGAAGCTGGCGCGTGCTGGAGTCGGTGCTCTACGTGACCCTGGAGCCGTGCGCGATGTGCGCTGGGGCGATCGTGCTGGCCCGGATCCCCCGCGTCGTGTTCGGCACCAGCGACCCCAAGGCGGGCGCCGCCGGAAGCGTGCTCGACGTGCTCGCCCAGCCGCGTCTCAACCACCGACCGCAGGTTCAGTCGGGGCTGCTGGCGGGCGAGTGTGCTGACTTGCTTCGCTCGTTCTTCGCGTCCCGGCGCTGACCGTCATCCCTGTCAGGACGGGCGCGCTGCCCCGGGGAGCGCAATGCGCGCACCGCCGGGGAGCGCAATGCCCACCGCTTAGCCAAGGCGAGCCGCGGTGCTCTAACTTGTGGGCCCTCTGACCGGAGAGGTGGCAGAGCGGTTGAATGCGCCGGTCTCGAAAACCGGTAT
>CALAQT010000032.1 GCA_937888775.1 uncultured Actinomycetes bacterium
TTGCTGGCGGCGTAGGAGAGCGTCGGGCCTGCAGCGAGGCGGCTCGTGAGGTCGCCGGGCTTGGCATGGCCTCGACCGGCCCCGAGTCCCCCGGCAGTCGCGGGGCTGTCCGGGCGCGATCCTCGTCACGGCAACGCGCCGTTCGTCGACATGATGACCCTCGGCAACTCCGGCGGTGCCGGGCACGCCCACGGCGACGGTTGGATGACCAACGGCGAGACGAGCGACGCCGGCTCGATGATGCGCGACAGTACCGAGGTGCTCGAGCCGCTGCGCCCTATCCGTGTGTGGGTGGCTGGATCATGTCCGAGCGGGCACACGCCACCTACGGTGTCGTGCTGGCAGACGACGACAGCGTCGATGAGCCGGCCACGGCGGCCCTGCGTGCCGAGCTGAAGGGCGGCGGGTCATCGCTGGTCCCGTCGGCGCCGTCGGGAGATCCGGTGCTGCACCTGATCGCCCAGGGCGAGCGGCTATGGGCGACCGGCGGCAGGCCCCACGGACTGCTCAGAGCCATCCGCTGAGCGCGCCGCTGTGCCCTATGCGCAGGTTCGCGAGGCGATGACTCCGTCGGCCAGCAGGCGCCCTATCTCTACGTCGCTGAGTCCCAGGATGCCGCCCAGGACTTCCTCGGTGTGCTCTCCGAGTTGAGCCGTGCGCTGAACAGGGAGGCGCTCGACGGCCGAGAAGTCGAGCGGAGAGCCGGGCGTCAGGTATGTGCCGACGCCGGGATGCTCGACCTGCGCGAACATCGGATTGTCCACGGAGCAGCGTGGGTCCTCGCTGACTAGCTGACGGAACGTCTGGTAGGGCCCCCAGCAGACGCCGTGGCTGGTGAATGTGTCTCGAATGCTGGGCAGCTCACGCGCCGCGAACCAGGGTCGAAGCAGCGCCGCCAGCAAGTCACGGGCCGCGAAGCGCCCGCCCTCGGTGCCCAGATCGTGCCCGGTTGCCTCTTCGATTCGGGCGCTGGCCTCGTGGATGCCGGTAGCGTCCCGCAACGCTCTCCATTGGCGTGGAGTCAGGGCCACGACCATTACGCGGCGTCCGTCGCTGGTCTCGAAGTCGAGGCCGAAGGCGCCGTATACGTGGTTGCCATCCCTCGATTGGTCGCCCTCGCCCAGCTGAGCCTCGGCGAGCCGTCCGAGGTTGCCGACCATCGCGAACGCGACGTCTGACAGCGACAGCGACACGAGCTGACCGTCTCCAGTGGACAGGCGCTGACGCTCAGCGGCGAGCAGGCCGACCGCAGCCAACGTCCCCGCGGCAACGTCCCAGGCCGGGAGCACGGCGTTGGAGGGCTCGGCGAGGTTGCGGGGTCCAGTCGCCCAGGGGAAGCCGCTGGCGGAATTCACGGTGTAGTCGACCTCGCTGCTGCCGTCACGATTGCCGGAGAGGGCGACCATGACGAGGTCGCCGCGGAGCTTGCGCAGCGCTTCGTAGGAGCGCCACCCGCGGGCAGGCAGGTTCGTGAGCAGCAGGCCACCTCCCCGACCGGGCGCGGTGATCAACGCGGTGGCCAGCTCCTGACCCCGCTCGGACGTCAGGTCGATCTCGACCGAGCGCTTGGACTTGTTGAGGCCCGCCCAGTAGAGGCTCTGACCGTCGCGAGCCAGCGGCCAGCGATGGGCGTCCGGGCCGCCGCCGAGTGGATCGATGCGGATCACGTCGGCACCGAGCTGGGCCAGGGTCATCCCCGCCAGCGGCGCCGCCACGAACGCCGAGCTCTCGACGATGCGGAGGTCGCCGAGGATCGCTGGTGTCATGCTACGACTGCTCGTTTCAAGCTCGTGATTAGGAGCATCGACCCCTCGTTGCGTTTGTTATGTCAGTCTGTCGGACGATATATCCTACCGTGAGACCGAGGCCGACGAAGCTCAATCCGGCGAGCGCGAGTACCGCGTAGCCAAACGCGGCCGCCATCTGGATGAACAGCGCCGGCAACAGGTGTGGCGCGACGTGGCGAGCAATGATGGCGCTGGCGTGGGGAGGCGGGACGGTCTGGTACGCCAGGCGCCGCGGGCGCTGGCCGTCGACACTGTCGGCTAGGCTGTTTGCGCGTCTACTCGGCAGGCGTAATCCCCTGACCTAGATCGAGCTCGCCGTCCGTGGTGCGCTGACCGCGGGCGCCCACGACGGACGCGCGGTCGCGGTCCTGGTCAGCCGTGGCTCTCGCGTCACGCCGGGAGCACTGGATGATCTCCCGCAGCGCCTGCAGAGCCTCGGGGCGCCAGTGCCGACGCTCGACCAATACGACGAGCTGCTCGTGGCAGGGGGAGCACGATGAGCGCCCCGGCGAAGGTCCAAGCGATGGAGACACTGATCGAGGCGCACGCCGTCGAGCTGAAGCTCCCGACCGTCCGCGCCCGCTTCCGAGCCCTGGCCGAGGAGGCAACCCGCGGTCAGCAAACCCCGACCGCCTATCTCGCCGCGCTCCTGGAAGCAGAGGTCACAGAGCGCGCCCAGCGCCGCGAACACAGACAGCTCATCGACGCACGCTTTGAACCGCCCCGGGAATCTTGGAGTCCACCACCCACCCGTAACTGTCCTTCAGATGCTCGCTGGCTTCGGCTACTGCCGTGTGGCAGCTCCGGCCAGGTCGGAAACCGTGGCTACTCGGACTGAACGTCGGCTCATACGCAGGTTCGAGTACCTGACGTATGGCCTCCTGAACAACGCGATCTACCACGTTAGGAATCCCCAACCCGCGCCGTCCGCCTCCCGCCTTGGGGATCATCGCCCGGCGAATCTCACCCGGACGGTAGCTCCCATCAAGCAAAGCGGCGCACAGCTTCGGATAGACGATCGGCCACTGCTCGCGCAGCGCGTCAGTCGTCTGCCCATCCGGGCCAGGCGCTCCTTTATTCGACGCCACCTTCGCGAGCGCCGAATCCAACCGCTTCGTTACCTCTTCCATCGTCACCGGCGCGCTCTTCTCGTCTTTGACGACCGCCTGCGGCACCCCCGCCTGGCCGGTCCCCGATAGGTTCGAGGCCACCACGCGAGCGGACCCTTGCGAGTCTTCTGCTGTCGCGATCGGCAATCTGAGCTGCTGCGCCTCTTCTTCGACCGGGACCGTCTTCCCTCGCCCACGGGCACTCGACCCCACGGGCTCAGCGGGCATTACCCCGCCTTGCGGTACTACACGGTCCTCCGACTTCTGCTGGGCCATCGGCCTTCGTCCTTTCATTCTCCGGCCTACCGAACCTCGGAGCCCAACAGATCTCCCGGGGTAAAACGCTGAGATTTCGTCGTGATCCCGTCGCCAACACGCCCCCCAGTACCAACAGGAACAGGGCATCGCTGCCGGCGGCCAGCTCGCCCACCAAGGGACGCCTTACGGCGCTTCACTCTCGTTCGCGACCACGACACATCTACGGCTTCCTTCAGACCCGTCCTCACGGAAGCCCACCAGCCAGCGCAAGCACCAGCGAGCCGCCCGGTCAATTCCGGGCCACGCCCTTGCCTCATCGATGTTGGGTTCCCCCTGTCAGGGTCCCAGGACAGGACTTCCACCTCCGATCTCAAACGTCATGCCCGGCACACCGCTACGCCCTACGGGCTCCGGCTCCGCGGTCATCGCCTGTCGAACCCAGAGAGCCGTTCAGGCAGCTTTCAACCTACACAGCCACTTCAAGCCGCCGCGCCGGGGCCACTGCTAACCGCCGCGCCCACGAGCTCGTCGGAGCACCGATCTGTGCTCAGCGAGTGAGAGGCACGAGCGTCTGTGCCGCGCGCTCGTGACGGGCCCCTCGACCGCGCTTGCCACCAGTCCTCGAGCTCCGGTGAGCCGCGGAGGAGACCGGCAGATCAACACAGCGATCTACACGATCGAGCTCTCACGCACCGTTCAACACGCCCCAAGCCGCGCACACATGCAACGCAGAATCGAAGAAGGCAAGACCAAGCGAGAGGCCATGCGCTCCCTCAAGCGACAGCTCTCACGCCACCTCTACAAGCAGCTCACCAACACACCCTTGACAACAAAGAAGCATCCACTGGCTCATGTTCCTGATCGGGATCCCGATCCCGATCTTCTGGGTCATCGGCGGGCTGATGCCGCCGGTTCGCAGATAGCCGTGCCCTGATCGGCGGGCGGCCGTTGTGGGCCGCCTGAACGTCTCAATTGTGCCGGCGCCGCCCCGACCGGACCCAGTAGGCTGGAGCCGCTGCCCCGTCGGCAGCAGATGGTCGGTGGCGGCGCCGGCCTGGCGGTGCTTCCCGTATTCAGCGGGCTGGCTGGTGCACCGGCAGTCGAGTGGATGCCCGCGGCCCGGGTGACGGGTCAGAGCGCAAGGCCGATTGGGGCTTCCAGGAGGCTCGTGATCTCCAGCAGCAGTCGCGCCGCGTCGGCTCCGTAGAGGACGCGGTGGTCGCAGCTCAGCGTGAGCGTCATCAGCGTGCGGTCCACGATCTGCCCGTCCACGCGCGCGAGCGTGTCGCGCAGCGCGCCGACACCGAGGATCGCAACCTCGGGGGGATTGATGACGGGGGTGATCGCGCTCATGCCGAACATGCCGAGGTTCGAGACGGTGAACGTGCCGCCGCTGAGCTCCGGCGGCGTGATCTCGCCCGCTCTGACCCGTCCCGCGAGCCGGCGGGTCTCCTCGGCCAGCGCGCCGAGCGACAGCCTGTCCGCGTCCCGGACGACCGGGACGATCAGCGCTCCGTCGGCGGCGACGGCCACGCCTATGTTGATCCGCTCGTGCTCGACGAAGGCGCCGCCGGCGAACGACGCGTTGGCCCTCGGGTGCCGGCGCAGGGCGATCGCGCTCGCCTTCACGATCAGGTCGTTGAGCGACGGGATGTCCCCTTCGCCGCGCTTTGATAGTTCGGCGCGAAGCGAGATCGCCGCGTCCATCACGACCTCGCTCTGGACCTGGAAGTGGGGGACCGTCGTCTTCGACTCCGTCATGCGCCGGGCGATCAGCTGCTGCCGGCGGGTCGCCTCGACGCGTCTTCCGGCTCCGCGGTCGCCGTCCGCGCCGGGGGCCTCGCCGGCCGGCTGCTGCGCCGGGCGCGCCGGGCTCCATTGC